>NZ_FRAY01000004.1:0-300000 GCF_900142475.1 Fibrobacter sp. UWH4 | reverse complement strand
CGAAAAGCAGGGTCTCTGGATCCGCGAACCGGAATATGTCAACAAGAAAAACGGCATGGCCTATCCGTACGGTACCAAGAATACCACCATCAAGGGCGGTCTTGCCGTGTCTATGGACCTGAGCAAGATGGACGGCGGTGACGGTTTCCCGTTCCTGTTGCACTTGAACGGTGGTTACCGCTACACGACGAACAGCGACTACATGTCGCTCCCGTTCATGAGCGCCGCTGCCGAAGTCTACTTCATGGACTTCCTCTCCTTGTTCGTAGAATATTACTGGGACATCCAGACGAGCAATTATGAATACTGTTTTGCAGATCAGTGTATTGATAACCGCGACGGCGAGCTTGACATGAAGCAGCTGACCGGTGCCCTCGTTTTCCACCTGCCGGTGGGAGTCGACCTGCACATGGGTGCTTCTTACTACCTGGGCGGCGACAAGTTTATTGCAGCCAGCACGCTTGAAAACGGCGAACGCCCGTGGGGTGTTCAGGTGGAACGAATCCGCGTGAACCCGCAGTACACCGTATATGGCGGCCTTACCTGGAGCGGCTATCTGCTTGCTCAGGACCGCGATGGCGACGGCGTGACGGATGATGAAGATAAGTGCCCGGACGATGTCGGTCACCGTCTGAACCAGGGTTGCCCGCTGGGTAATCCGGATGCCGACGAAGATGGCGTCTGCGATTCCTGGGTGGCAGAAAAGGGTTTCGAATCCGAATTCTCTGAAGTTTGCGAAGGCATTGACCAGTGCCCGAACGAAGCTGGCGAAGGTGACGATGGTTGCCCGCTTGACAATCCGGATGCCGATGGTGATGGCGTTTGCGACGCATGGGTTTCTCAGAAGAAGTTGCTCAAGAAGTTTGCCGGCGTTTGCGAAGGCATCGATGAATGCCCGAGCCAGGCAGGTTCTCCGAACTTCAACGGTTGCCCGACCAAGAAACCGGACCCGGATGAAGACGGTCTCTGCTCTCCGTGGGTCACCGACGAAGGCGTGCTGAATGAATTTGCCGATGTCTGTAAGGGTTACGATATGTGCCCGGGCGAAGCCGGTTCCGCTGCGAACAAGGGTTGCGCATGGGATGATCCGGATGCCGATAACGACGGCCTCTGCGACACGTGGGTGACCGAAAAGAAGATGGGCTTCTACTTCGAAAAGGCTGCTGAAGACGAAGCGATGGCGAAGGAATGGTTCATCGAGAAGTCTTGTAAGGGTATCGACAAGTGCCCGACCGAATTTGGCCCGATGAACAACGAAGGTTGCCCGCTCGGCAATCCGGACACCGACCAGGATGGCTTCTGCGATCCGTGGGTGACCGAGAAGAATATGCTCGAACAGTACGATGGAATCTGCCAGGGCGTTGACAAGTGCCCGACCGAAGCCGGCGAAGCGTTTGCCCAGGGTTGCCCGAAGGAAAGCCCGGACCCGGATGGCGACTCCCTCTGCTCTCCGTGGGTCACGAAGGAAAAGGCCCTTGAACAGTTCAAGGATATGTGCCACGGCTACGACCGTTGCGAACTTGAAGCCGGTCCTGAATGGAACAAGGGTTGCCCGATTGAAGACGATCCGGACCCGGATAAGGACGGCGTCTGCTCTGAATGGGTTGCAACCAAGAAGCTCCAGAAGGAATTCGAAAGCGTCTGTACCGGTATCGACCGCTGCCCGGATGAAGCGGGTGACGATGGTCACGGCTGCCCGAAGAAGGCTGCTGAAAAGCTTGATGGCGTGACCTTCAAGAGCGGCAAGGCTACCTTGGAATCTAACGCCAAGAAGATCCTCAAGAATGTGGCCAAGAAGCTTGTCGAAGACGATAGCTATAAGGACTTGAAGATCGTGATCCAGGGTCACACCGACAACGTGGGTAAGGAAAAGACCAACCAGAAACTTTCCGAAAACCGCGCTAAGGAAGTGATGAAGGTGCTCACCAAGGCGGGCGTCAAGAAGGATCGCATCAAGGCTATCGGTATGGGTTCCAGCTGCCCGGTGGAAGACAACAGCACCGCCGAAGGCCGCGAAATGAACCGCCGTATCGAAATGCACTTCGTAACGCCGGATAACGACGGTACCCAGTGCGAAAGCAACTTGGTTCAGTAATCTTCGTTAACCTTTGAATAAAGTCCCTGGCATACCGCCGGGGACTTTTTCTATTTTAGATACGAACAACTAACCACTGTCTACTTCCTACTCCTCTATGACCAAACTCGACGAAATTCTCCAGTCTCTCAATGCATCGAACCATGACCTCGTGGAAATGTTCCCGGCCAATTTGAACCACAAGATGGTGCAGAAGGCGCGCCTCGGCAAGAAGCCTGTTCCGAAACATACTCAGGACCTGATTCTGCAGGCGCTGAACAAGTATCTGTTGCAGAATGCCGTTACCGAAGACAAAAAGGTGAAACAGTACAAGCGCGTGGAGATATTTGGAGAAGTAGACAGTAAACAGTAGGCAGTAGACAGGGATGGTTAGGCGACTTTGCCGCAATTAAGACCCTTCAACGACTAGTCACTGTAAACTTCCTACTTCCAACTTCCTACTTCCTACTTTTTTTATTAAATTAGAAACATGCAACAATACCTAGACCTGCTCAAAGATATTATGGAAAACGGGGTGGATCGCTCCGACCGTACCGGTACGGGAACGCGCTCCGTGTTTGGACGCCAGTGCCGCTACGACCTTTCCAAGGGTTTCCCTTGCCTGACGACGAAAAAGCTTCACCTTCGCTCGATTATCCATGAACTGCTGTGGTTTTTGAAGGGTGATACGAACATCAAGTACCTGCACGACAACAAGGTGACTATTTGGGACGAATGGGCTGACGAAAACGGCGATCTGGGACCTGTTTATGGACATCAGTGGCGTAGCTGGCCGACTCCCGACGGTGGACATATCGACCAGATCAAGAATCTGGTGAATAGCCTCAAGAACAATCCCGATTCGCGTCGTCACTTGGTATGTGCCTGGAACGTTGCCGAAGTCGACAAGATGGCGTTGCCGCCTTGCCATTGCCTGTTCCAATTCTACGTGGGCGGTGTAGGGGCTTCGGGCAAGCGCAAGCTCAGCTGCCAGCTGTACCAGCGCAGCGCCGATACTTTCCTCGGTGTTCCTTTCAATATCGCTTCTTACGCCCTTTTGACTTTGATGCTTTGCCAGGTTTGTGACTACGAACCGGGTGAGTTCATCCATACGTTAGGTGATACGCATATTTATTCTAACCATTTTGACCAGGTGAAGGAACAGCTTTCTCGTACGCCGCGCAAGTTGCCGACCATGAAGTTGAATCCCGAAATCAAGGATCTCTTCGAGTTCAAGTTCGAGGACTTTGAGCTCGTGGATTACGACCCGTGGCCGACCATCAAGGCTCCCATTGCGGTTTAAGTTCGGATTTCGAAATTCAGAATTCGGAGTGTCTTATGTTGATTTCTGCAATAGTCGCAATTTCTCAGAATAACGTCATTGGACGCGACGGACACTTGCCGTGGCACCTGTCCGCCGATCTCAAGCGGTTCAAGGCGATTACGACGGGGCATTCGATTGTGCTTGGCCGTAAGAATTACGATGATATCGGACGCCCGCTTCCGAACCGCACCAATTACGTGCTGACGCGCAATGCGGCGTTCGAGGCTCCGGGCTGCATCGTTTGCAGCAATCTTTCGCAGGCGATTGAATCGGCTCGCGCCGCCCACGAAACAGAATGCTTTATCATTGGTGGCGCGGCGGTCTACCGCGAGGCGATGCCCCTGGTGCAGAAACTTTATGTGACGCGAGTCCTCGCCGATGTCGAAGGTGACGTGCTGTTCCCCGAATGGGGCGACGGCTGGCATAAGGTGAGCGAAGAAAAATTTGACGCCGACGAAAAGAACGACTACCCGACGATTTTCGAGGTATGGGAGCGCTAAGAGAGGTGACTCTTATGCCGATGACCATCAATACGAAAAAGCTGTTTATAGCAGGTGCCGTGGCGATTTTTGTCGTGGCGCTGTTCCAGATTTTTTTTGAGATCGTTGTCAAACAGGGGGCCGCCAGCGAAACATATTCTCCGCAACACGACTGGGTTGTTTCTTATAAAAGCGGGGGCTTTACCTATAACGGTTCGTCCGCCGTGCAGAAAAACAATGTTGTTTTGCAACGCGGTGATAGTATTTTTGTTCAGAACGAATTGCCGCCCGGTCATCCTCTTGTGGTTCGCTTTCTTACTTATCATAAGCTGATTGAAATTTACCAAGACGATATAATGCTGTATTCGTACGGGAAAAGCGACTTTGAAAAAGGGACGCTGGTCGGAAGCGGATACCATTATTTTTATCCGATGGTTTGCGATACCAACTGTGCCGTTCGCTTTGTTTTTGTAGAAAGTGAAAACGACATGCCTCTTTATGCGCCGAAATTTGAACTCCTTACTCCCTGGGAGGCGAACAGCGACTTTAACGCGACCCGTTTTTCTTCGCTAGTATTCGGCTTGTTTCTTGTTGTATTCGGGGCCTTGTCGGCCACTATCGGGGCGTGCGCCTCTATTTACGGGGCGTCTTATTTCAGGTTGCTGATGATAGGCCTGCTTTCTTTTTCGCTCGGCCTGTGGACCTTGTGTTATACGAAACTGGTGCAGATTTTTTCGATGAACCTGGCGTTCAACACGTCGCTTGAATATGTCTCGCTCCTGTTTTCCGCGATTCCCTTCAGCTTTTTGCTTGTTCGGATGCGTAAAGGAAAAATCCTGCGCTGGAAGTGGTATGTACTGATAGAAATCAATGCGATTGGCATTCTTGTTTTCGTTGCTTTGTCAACCCTTCACTTTATGGATATTGTCCATTTTTCAAGAACTCTTTGGATTTTCCATGTTTATGTAGGCTTGGCCGTTATCGCGCTTATTGCGTGCGGAGCGATTTACAATAGGCGCATGGATATGTCCGGGAAAATTTTCGCTGTGGGGTGTTTTGTCTTTGTCGGTTTTGCCATGCTGGAACTTGTACGGTACAAGATTAATCAAACGGAAATGTTTGGACATATTCTCAGTGATAATTCGCTTTTACCGATGGGAACGTTCTTCTTCGTATTGTTGCTGATGGTCAGTTTCATTGTTCATTTGTCTCGCCTGCAGTCTCACAAGGCTGAACGCGATTTGTTGGCGAACATCGCGTATCTGGATTCCCTGACAGGACTTTTCAATCGGGCCAAGTGTAAGCAGATTTTCGAGGTGCTCGACAGGGGAAACAGTGACTATGCTATCATGAGCATTGACTTGAACGGTTTGAAATATGTGAACGACAATTACGGGCACGGTATGGGAGATGCCCTAATCAAGGCCTTTGCGCAGGCGCTCAAGGAAGCCTTTGAGGGAATCGGGACCGCCATTCGACTGGGCGGTGACGAATTTATAACGGTTGTCCGTAGCGAACACCATGCCGAAATGGACCAGGCCTTGGCCAAGATGGCGAAACTCCAGAAAAAGCGCGGGTCCGAGTTGCCTGTTCCCCTAGAAGTGGCCTACGGAATTGCTTTCAGACATGAACTGGCGGATAAGCATTCTGCGGAAAAGCGGAACGGACGGTTTGAGTCTGAGTATGTGTATGATCTGGCGGACGAACGTATGTACGCCATGAAATCGGAGATGAAGTCGAACCTGGTGAGAAAATAGGGTATGCTTGATTTTAATGTTTTTTATCGTTTGGCGGCAGCCATAGGCATTGGCCTGATTATAGGCTTGCAGCGCGAACATACTTATTTTGACCAGTCGGATAGGCATCCGGCCGGGGTTCGCACGTTTACCTTGGTCGGACTCGCAGGGGCCATGGCGGCGCTACTTTCGGACCAGATGGGTGGTGTCGCTCCCTTTGTGGCTGGATTAGTAGTGATGGCGCTATTGTTGTTCGCTTCGCACATTTCGTTTGCCCTTGGCAGGCGCACCGCTGACGGACTTCCTACAGGGAAAAATGGTATTACGACAAGCGTTGCCGTTATTATCGTGTATCTGTTGGGCGGAATTTGCTGGTATGGCCGCTTGCTTGAATCTTGCGTGATTGTCGTCGTGATGCTCTGGGTGCTTTCGGCGAAGGAACAGCTGCATGCCTTCGCTCAAAAGCTTTCGAAAGAAGATATCATTGCGATTGTAAAGTTTGCTGTGATAACGGCTCTCGTTTTGCCTTTCCTGCCGAACCAGTCCTATGGCCCTCCCGGTCTTGAAGTCCTGAACCCGCGCTCCATATGGTTGTTCGTGGTGTTCATTTCGGGAATCGGCTTTGTGGGGTATGGCCTGATTAAACTTGTGGGGCCGGGCAAGGGAATCTGGCTCACGGGTTTGCTGGGCGGGCTTGCGAGCAGTACGGCGCTTACACTCAATCTGGCAGGACGCAGCCGCGAAAACGAGGATTACGCTTCGGACTTTACGCTCGGAATTGTCTTGAGTTGGGCGGTAATGTATGCGCGTCTTTATCTGATATGTATCTTCTTGAGTAGCGCTCTTGCCAAACCCCTGCTGTTGCCCCTGTTGCTTCCGGTGGTACCGGCGCTGGGATATGCACTCTACCTTAAGGCGAGGGAATTTCGCGACCATCGGCAAAAGTCGGCGGACTTTACGAATCCTTTCAAGCTGTTGCCTGCCATCAAGTTCGGCGTGATTTTTACCTGCGTCATGTTTGTTGCGAATGCGGCCCGCGTTTACCTGGGCTCGGGTGCCTTGCTGGCATGTAGCTTTCTGGGCGGTGCCGCCGAGATGGACGCGGTGGCGTTCTCCGTAATCGATATGAATTTAAAGTCGGGGCTTGCCGTGCGTGAACTTGTGCTTGCCCTGTTGTTTGCTAGCCTTGCCAATACGATTACCAAGGGCGTCCTGGTTTGCGTGCTAGGAGCTAAGTCGATGCGTCGGCCGATTATTCCGGCAGTGGTGCTGATTTGTGCGGTAACGGGCGGCTTGATTGCATATTATATGACTTGCGTATGACGAAGTCACTTGATTTTATTGGAGATATTCACGGACATTGCGATGAACTTCGTGTCCTGCTAAAAAAGCTCGGTTACGTTGAATCGGCTGGAGCCTTTCGTTATCCGGGCGGCGCGCGTTCGGTGGTGTTCCTGGGCGACTATGTGGACCGTGGCCCCAAGGTGCGTGAAACACTGAACCTGGTGCGTGCAATGCGCGATGCGGGTGCGGCAGTGGCCCTGATGGGAAACCACGAGTTCAATATGCTCTCGTTCTGGCAAAGGAACGGAGCGGGCGGCGGCCATTTTCTAAGCCGATTTAAGGACGGCTTCTTGCGTGAACACAGCTTCAACAAGGTCGCAATTCATTCGCGGACTGTTGCGGATTTTGTCGGGCGAAAGCAGGAATTTCTGGACGCGATGGATTTCATAAAGACTCTGCCGTTGTATCTTGAAACGGAATCGTTCAGGGCGCAACATGCCTGTTTCGATGCTGATGCAATCGCGATGTTGCGTCGCGAAGGTATAGGCAGCTTTGCCGATGGAAATTTTGACGAACTGATTGCCCGGGCAAACGACGAGGATTATGAATTCGAAGATAGTCTGTTCAATCCGATGAGTACCGTTTTGAAAGGTCCCGAGATGTATTTGCCCAAAGGTGAATACTTTACCGATGCCGAAGGCGTAAGACGAGTCAAGACGCGAATTGCCTGGTGGCTAGATCCTAAAAAGGCGAGCTTCCGCGAACTTAGTTTCCAGCCGGGTGTATCGATGGACGTGAAGGAAGAGGTTCCGTCAGAGGTGCAGGCTCGGAATTTTTACGGAGAAGGGGAGCGCCCGGTCTTTTTTGGACATTATTGGTTGACTGGAATCCCGAAGCTGATTCGGGACAACGTTTGCTGCCTTGATTTCAGCGTGGCGGGTTACCGTGGCGATGGCCGGTTGGCGGCTTACCGCTTTGACGGGGAGCAGCGACTGGACGAAAGTAAGTTTGTATGGGTGGAGGCTATTTAGACGAGGAACGTGAGACGAAAGACGAGTGAATCTTTAAGAAAGATTGCGTCGCTGAGGGTAACGGCCGCGGTCCTTGTGGCGTTTCTGGTACTCACGTTCTGGGGGGTGCTGGCGCAGGCGAATGCGGAGGCGTCTGGGCTTTCGGCGTCGGTAGCGATAGATCGCTTTTTCGATAGCTATTTCATCTGGATGTTGGGAGTGATTCCGCTGCCTGCCTTCAAGGGACTTGCCTTGTTGGCGGCTGTGAATCTGGTTGCTTCGCTTATGTGTCGCATGCCCCGCGGATTCAAAAATGCGGGACTTTGGATGATGCATCTCGCTTTGTTGGTATTGCTAGTCGGCGGTGTTGTCGGTAGTGAAATCAAGCGGGAATATAATGGGTTTGAAACTTTTTCGTTGGAATCGGTTGAACGCGCCAATTGGGGGGCGTCCGGGGCGAAAGTCCTGTTCTATGCGGCGAACGACAGCTTGGGCGCAGAGCCCGTAAATCTGGATGAATCCGTTCTGCTAGAAGGGTGGCCCTACTATGTGCATTTCCGGGGGGACTTCCGAATGTCGGAGGATAAGGTCATCTCGATGTACAAGGTTTATTACGACCCGTTGCATTTTGTACCGTATGCATTTATGGCTCTATTTTTGCTTGGGGCTGTTTTTCATTATACCGTTAAGGTGCGAGGCGGAAAGGCTTCTGCACGGGTGCTGAAACTTTTGCCGTTCTTTGCCGTACTGGTGGCAACGCTTCCGATGAAAGCGCAGGCATCGGTGCGTCCGATTCCGGTGGGGGAGGGGCTTTCGGCGACGGCGCCGGTCCTGGTGGATTCCGCGGTACGGCCCTTTGATTCCTTTGCACGCGGATTTCTGGATGATTTAAGTGGAAAGACGACTTATAAGTGTCGCGAGGCGGATGCGTGCGAAGGGAAACTTTCGGCGAGGGAAGTGGCGCTGTTGCTTGTAAATGCTCCGGAAAAAGCCAAACATCTGGCGCTGTTCAAGGTGCTTCGCGGCGATGTGTCCGAGGCGCTGCAATTGCCTTTAGAAAAACGCTACGTGAGTTATGCCGAATTGAATGCGGTGCGAGATATGTTGCAACTTTATGCGAGCCGTAACGACGAACATCCGGCGACACTTGAAATGAAACGGCTGTATTCTAATGTGCGCTTGTATGAGTCGGTGTCGGACCGTTCCGCGTTTTCGATTGTGACCAGGAATACGCCCGCCGCTTTGTCGGTGAATCCGCACCGTCTGAAAGCCGAAGTGGCGTATCATTGGCTAAAACTGACTCTGTGGAGCTTTGTATTTGCCTTGCTTGCGTGCATTTTGGCGTCGGTCAATACGCTTTACAAGTCTCGAAAATTAGATGTGGCTGCTAATATGACTTGTATGATGACATCCGCTGTCTTGCTAGCCCTGTTTGCCATGCGCGCTTATGTAGCCGCACGTCCTCCGATGTCTAGTTTGTACGAAATCGTGCTGATGGTGTCGTTAATTCTGATGGCGTTTGAAACGGGAGCGTTTTTGTTCTGCAAGAATCGCACGTATACACTGATGGTGCCTGTAACTCTGATGGCGTCGGTGCTCCTGTTTTTTGCGAAGTTCGTATTGGAACCGGGCGATACCTTTCAGCCGATTCCCGCGGTACTCAATTCCTCCGTTTTTTTGACGGTTCATGTTTTTACGATTGCACTTGGATTTGCGGGGATGATTTTGTCGGGTGTGGTGGCGCACTTGGTGCTTGCTCGTGGCACAGCGGCGTTACCCTCTGCGGAACAGCCCAAAGGTTCGCCGCTGTATTCATTGCTTTACGGAACACTCGTTTTCGGGGCAGTGTTTACTATTGTCGGTACGCTTCTGGGCGGGGTGTGGGCCGATTTTGCATGGGGTCGTTTTTGGGGCTTTGATCCGAAGGAATGTGGCGCCCTGTTCGTGATTCTGTGGGCAATGCTTTCGCTTCACTTGCGTGCTGGCCGCATCGTGTCTGCGCGCGTTTTTGTGTTGTTGAACTGTTTCAATGTCATCGTCACTTTCCTTTGCTGGTTCGGAATCAACCTGCTTGGAGTAGGGCTTCATAGTTACGGTTTCCAGAGTGGCTCCGTGATGTGGCTCGCTGTTTTTGTGGGCGTAGATTTATTTACTATTTTTATTCTATGCCGTTTTTTACCAAGAGCAACTTAGTGGATTTGCGGGCGGAAGCCGAGCAACTTTCGATTTGCGTGGAACATTTTCTGTATGCGTCCGAGCGTGTGGTCGAAGGAGACTACAAGACGAAGGGTTTTTACGATAACTGTATCGAAAAATGCAATGGTCGCCTAAAGGCAATCCATTTCCTGATGGAATCCATTCGTCAGGATAGGCCCGTTTCGGAAGAAGAACTCGAAGAAACTTTGCCGGATTTTCTAAATTGCAAGAAAAACGATAAAGAAAAAAAGCGCAATGCTTGATAGCGAATTCGAAGACGAACGCGAACCTAGACGCGTAAGGCCGACCCGCCGCGATCACCGCAGCAGGCGTATTGACGTGATGCGTGAAATGGAATCAGGCGTTGTCGATGAACGCCCCATCAAGGAACGTTTCAGCCGCGAATTCAAGAATCCCCGACTCAAGAAAATCAAGGACCCGCTTGAAAAAATTCGCGAAGAGGACTGCGTCGAGGGCCTGGTGGTCGAAGTGCACCGCCGCACCTGCGAAGTTCGACTTGATAACCTTCCTGATTCTCAAACCCCAAAGGGCGAAGCCCGACCTCAAAGCGAAGCGGCCTCACTTCCTACTTCCGACTGTCTTTCGTCTACTGTTACTGCCATGTACCGTGCGACGACATCGAAGGCGTTGGGGGAATTCCCTGCGGTGGGCGACCGTGTACTTTTGGGACAGGTGAACGAGGATGAAGATAGCGGCGAAGGCGTTGGCTCGCAGAAGTATTGCGTGGTGCGCGTGCTTCCGCGAAAGAGTGAACTCAAGCGCCCCGGCCCCCGCGACAGTTTTAGGCGCAAGTTGACCTTGGCCGCCAATATCGATCAGGTGGTGATTGTGGCGAGCGTGACGCAACCCGAATTCAATTACGGGTTCATGGATCGTTTTTTGCTCGCGGCAAATCTGAATAATTTGCCGTTCGTGCTGGTGCTCACCAAGATGGATTTGTTGCCGAACGGCGAGGCTGACCTGAGCGAAGATATCCGCGACTTCATGAGCATCGTGGACAAGGTGATTCCCGTGAGTGTAAAAAACGGCGTTGGGCTTGATACGCTTCGCGAAGAACTGATCGGAAAGTCCTCGGTATTCAGTGGACAGAGCGGTGTCGGTAAGTCAACTCTGGTGAATGCACTTGTGCCTGGAGCGGAACTCGAAACCGGTGAAGTGCGAGAACGCGACGGCAAGGGCCGGCATACGACGACTTCTTCGAGCCTATTTGATTTTCCCGGTGGTGGTTACGTCATTGATACACCGGGCATTCGTAGCATCGGACTGTCGAATGGTGAAGACGATATGGATGGCGAAACGCTCGCCAAGATTTTCCCGGGCTTTTTCGAGGGTGACCTGTTTACTTGCAAGTACAGCAACTGTAAACACCTGAAAGAACCGGGTTGCACCGTGCGTGCTGCTGTGGAATCGGGAAAACTTTCCCGCGCTCGTTACGCAAGTTACCTGCGCATTTTGAATTCGAGAAACTAGGGGAATGGGGATAGATGGATATTGCGGTAAAGATTACCTTGGTCGCATCGATTGTGATGGTGGGGTATAACTTGCACCAGCTTTTGACCTCTTATGAAGCCATTTGCGAGAAAGTAAAGGTGTTCAAGATGCTTGCCTTGCAGAACGAATCCGATGAAGGGGCCGTGCGCCGTTCCAATTTCTTGCTGACGGGCGTGTTGTCGCTTTTATTTGTGACGCTAGTTTACCTTTCGGATTTTGCCTATTGGATTGTTGCGGGTGTCCTTGCGAAAATGGCGGTGTCCATGTTGCTTTCGCATTTTGAAATTTCGCAGATTTTCAGGGAAGACGCCATTCGTCCGAAATTTTTCAAGTTGACCAAGGTGGATGCCGCGGTGAATGTCCTGGTCGGACTGGGTGTTGCCGTGATTGCGGTGTCGTGAGGATAATATGAAAAGAATCTTTGCGCTATTGTTTTTGTGCTGTGCGTTCGCTTTTGCTCAAGATGCAGGCGGAGGCTCGATGCTAGGTGGAATCCGTACGCCCTTGATTGTGGGTGGCGCGCTTGGCTTTGGTTCCGGAACGGGTGTTGGTTCCGAGCGTGGCGTAGGGCTTCGTCAGATAGAACCGATGGTAGGTGTCTGGTATCCTGGACTTGGCGTATTCCGTGTTGGGTATGGTTTATTCAGCTACCGTGAAGAATCCGACGACGAGAAGGATTACGATATCGACCATTCTGAATTGGATTTTGAACTGGGCGCCCATATATTCGGTAATGCCTATGTGATGGGATCCTATTCGCGAGTCAAGGAATTGAGTGACTTGGGTGATGTCGCCTGGAATGAATGGGGAGCCAGTTTCGGTTCACTCCTCTATATTTTTTCGAAGACGCTTCTCTTTGCCGAAGTCGGTTACCGTTGGGTGCTTTCGCACTATGATCCGTTCCTGGAAAAGAAGGTGCATGGCGGGCGATTGCAGATGAATATTGGCTTTGCCGCATACGTGTTCTAAAATTAAATGGTTATGAAGAATGTTGCTGTTTTAGGGGGTGCTTTCGATCCTGTTCACTTGGATCATATTCGGGTTGCGAAGACCTGTCTTGAAAAGGGCTTTTGTGACGAAGTTTGGTTTATGCCGAGTCCCGACCGCTGGGACAAGAAACTGAACGCAAGCCCCGAAGATCGTTTCGCCATGCTGGAACTTGCCATGGAAGGTGATCCGCGGCTGATTCTGTCGGACTTGGAAATTCAGCAGGGCGATTTCAGGGGATCGTACGTATTCTTGTGCGGACTCAAGGAAAAATTCCCGGACATCAACTTTCGCCTGCTGACGGGTGCCGATACCTACGAAGGCATTCCGCATTGGCGTGACCCGATGCATTTTTTCGGTACCAATTATAATGGACATTTGCTGTTGCGCGACATTGAACTGATTGTTTTTGCTCGTAACGGTTATCCGAAGCCGGATATGGAGGCGCACAAGGCGAAGGGCTATGCAAATTTGTTTTGGCTTGGGCCGGAACAGGGCTTCGAGGGCGTCTATTCGAGTACGGCTATTCGTAAGGCGCTCTTGTGCGGCGAAGAACCTAAGGGACTCCACCCGAAAGTGTACGAGTATATCAAGCAGCGAGGACTGTATAGAGATTGATTCGGATTTCGGAATTATGAATGATTTTCAATACTGAAATTCGAATTTTGAAAACAGAAAATAAGCTCCGAATTTTGAAATCTGAATTGCCTATGGTTCCTTCTGATATGTTTTTTGAGAGCGTTGTTCAGCCTGAGCATGAGGGCTGGCTGTTGCTCGATTCTCTTTGCAAACGTTTTACCTACCATAGTCGAGAATTGTGGGGCGAAAAAATATCGGGCGGATTTTTGACGGTGAACGGTTCGGAGGCAAACCTTGAGACGGTTATACACCGTGGCGACAAGGTGCTTTACCACGTAACGAATTACACCGAGCCCGAAGTGCCGACGGACTTTAAGGTCGTTTTCGAAGACGATGAGTTTATGCTGGTGGCAAAGCCTGCGGGCGTGCCGGTACACCATACGGGGCATATCTTCTACAATACGTTTACGGCAATCGTGCGTAGGGGAACCGATTACGAGACAGCGACTCCGATGCATCGCCTGGACCGCGATACGGGTGGGCTGATGTTGTTTGCGAAGTACGCGGAATCGGCGGCCAGGTTCCAGAAGAATCTGGATCGTATCTTGCTGCAGAAATTCTACATGGCGGTTGTCCGCGGGGACTTCGGTGTTGACTCCACCGGCGTCTTGCCTGAAGCCAGTTCTGGCGTAGTTGCGTATGACCGCAGCTCTGGCGTCGTTGACTGTACAATGCCTTTGCGCGAAGACCCCGCAGACCGTTTGCGGCTCCGGATGCATCATTTTGCTGACGGAAAGCCTTGCCATACGCGGTTCCGCAAAATGGGCGTGGGGGAGCTTTCGCAACCTGTCGCTGGCGAGTCTAAATATTCAGTGGTCGAAGCGGAACTCTTGACGGGCCGCAAACACCAGATTCGGGCTCATCTCGCGGAACTCGGGTTCCCGATTCTGGGCGACCGCCTTTACAGTTTCGACGGCATTTATTATGAGAAAATGTCGCGCTCCTGGTCCCGCGATCCCTCTGTCGACAATTCCGAAGAAGGCCTTTCCGCCGAAGACCTTTCGGCCCTCGGCGGCCGTTCGCAGATGCTCTATGCCTATAAGGTAAAAATCCAGCTGCCTTATTGGAAGGATGCTCGCACCTTTGAGTGTTTTGATTACCCCGAAGAAATGGCGGAACTTGTCAAAAAGGCGAAATGAAAAGGCTGATTTTTCGAAAAAGCGTTTCGAAAATGTTTTTTTTCAAAAAAAACGCAAAAAATTCGCCTTTACCCCTTGACGAAATTTCCTGATTATCTATATTTGGTGCCGTCGATGAGAGCAATCCCAAAGACGAAAAATCTGACGAAAGTTAGAGGCAAATTGCTTCATAGCTCAGTTGGTAGAGCCCGCGACTGTTAATCGCGTTGTCCTTGGTTCGAGTCCAAGTGAAGCAGTGAAAAAGGTTCCGATGAAAGTCGGGACCTTTTTCGTATACCTGAACATATAAGTGCAATTTCACTTGCGCAACTCCATCATCATGTTTGATTGTTGCTATTTTTAAAAGAGATATGGGGTTATATATGAACAAGATTTTCCGTTTCTGTGCAGCCGGTATGCTGGCTGTGGCTTTTTATGGTTGCGATACCTCGGATTCTTCGAAACCGGTTGCTCCCGAAGAAGAAAAAGCACAAATTGATGATCAGTCTGAACCGAAGGATAATCCGGAGACTGAATCTAAAGATAGTTCGGCGGTAGAGACGGAACCTAGTTCGTCCAAGATTGAATCGATCGATCCTGATTCAACCCAGAGTGAAGATATCAAGGCCCTGGAAGTTGTCATCCGCGATTTTGAAGCCGGATTCCCGGACTTTGAAAATTTCCAGTCGTATGCCTATGAAAGCCAGATGGAGGATGATAGCCTTGACAGCTGGATTTATCCTGGCTATGCGGATAATGCGGACTGGTTGGAACGCCGTGCGATTCCGTCCGGTTATGACACCTATGGTTGCGGAAATTCCACGACGCCCCAATATGGCATTCCTGTCGGGGCAAATGCGCATCCTCATGATCTTGCAAGTGCGGCGGGCGCAAAGCTTTCGACTCCCGATTACATAAGCGAAGTTCTGGACCAGTCTTCTTATGTCTGGTATGGTGAATTTGGCTTGTGCAATGGTCAGCAGCGAAGCTCCATGCGAGGCTTTGCGCATGAACTGTGTTCCGATGCGACAGACAGTTGGACTGATTCTGACGAGGGCCGTCGCTGCGATAAAATTTGCAATGCATACATTTGGGCGCAGAAGGTCTATATCACGCCGGGCATGGTCAAGCAGAGACTTTCGTTTGCGAAAGGCGAAGATGGAAAGCTGAACTTGCGTGAACCGGTTATCACGAAGGCGCGCACCGCTTGCGACAACAAGTATTTTGAACAGTGGTTTACCGACAACGAACTTAATAAGCGCTCCGAAGGCACCCTGGTGCTTGGGCCGAATGAAACTTCGTCGGCAATGGGGCTCTGGTATGACTGGAATAACGGCGGTTTCTATCCGCTGGATTCCGTGGACGCCAGTACGGGAAATTGGGTGTCGTTGAATCCCCAGTTCCAGAACCAATTTGGTCCGCAAAGCTTGACAATTAACTGTCCTCCCTATCGTTATATGTATGCAGCGACCCAGACAGACCGGCTAGGGGAGAGCTCTGCCCAGATTTGCAGGCAGTGGTTGACTTCCGGAGGACCGAGAGTTGGCGACGCTGCCATGACTGCCTTGCACTTGAATGTTGGTTTGCGCAATTTCCGTAATTCCGGCTTTACGATGGTAGGGTATGCTCCGTTCAAGTATAAGAAGGGAGCGGGTAAGGTTCTTGAGTTTACTTCGCTTGCCGATATGTGGGTTTTTGTCGATGGCGTAATGGTCCTGGATCTGGGCGGTTCAGATTTGGCGAAGCAGGGAATGGTTGATTTGGAATTGCTTGCGAAAAATAGCCATGGCTGCCATGCGGATGAACCGTTGCAGGCTTACTGCGAAGGAAAAATTGAAGACGGTGGCGCTTGGAAAGATGACACCTGGCACCATTTGCATATTTTCTATGCCGACCGTCATGCGAACGGCTCCGTGTTACACTTGAATTTTTAACAACGAGGAATCCCTATGCTCAAGAAGCTGATGTTCATTTTGCTGGCCGTGGTCGCCTTTGCGGTGGCCGATCCCATTTCTATCGAGGGCCGTTTGACCGAAATCCCGGGCAAGATGCCTAGTAATGACCTGTACAGTTACGTTTATGTTTTCAAGTACAAGGTACTCAAGGTGGAATCGGGTTCGCTCGATGCCAAGGAAGTTCTGGTGGGTGTCTACAATCCGCTGATCGCCCGCGGCAAGGTAAAAGACAAGATGGCCGACAAGTCCAAGGGCAACGTGGGCGAGTTCAAGGCGAAGGCCAAGCATAAGCTCAAACTTGTGCCGCTCGAAGGCAACTGGGACGGTGCCGTCGAGGACGAATACTTTGACGATGAGTCTCCGCGTTATTTGGCTATCGAGGTGAATGAATAATAATTCGGAATTCGGAATTCGGAATTCAGAGTTTTTGCGTTGAAAAACAATTCCGAAATCTGAACTCGGAACTCTGAATTTCTTATGGTTTTCTCTTCCCAGATTTTCCTGTTCTATTTCTTGCCGACGTTCCTTGTTGGCTATTTCGTGTTGTACAAGCTGCACGCGAAGCATTCGCTGCTGAACTTTTTCATCACGGTCTTCAGCTATATCTTTTATGGGTGGCTTGAACCGTGGCTTGTGTTCCTGATGTTTGGCTGCACCTTGGTGGTGTATGTGGCGGGGCGCTTTATTTCGGCGCCGGGAGCCTCGAAGCTGCAACGGAATCTGGCACTTGGAGTTGCGGTCGCGGTAAACCTCGGTGCGCTAGCTTATTTCAAGTATTACATGTTTGGCATGGGGATCATTAACGATGTGGCGACCAAGCTCGGTTGTGAGCCGTTCTCGGTAATGACGGTGCTTTTGCCGGTAGGTATTTCGTTCTATTCGTTCCAGTCGATGAGTTATGCGATTGACGTGTGGCGTGGGACTGCGCCTCCGGTAAAGGACTTTGCGACTTTTGCCTGCTACGTGGCCTTGTTTCCGCAGTTG
Source organism: Fibrobacter sp. UWH4 (assembly GCF_900142475.1). Taxonomy (NCBI): domain Bacteria; kingdom Pseudomonadati; phylum Fibrobacterota; class Fibrobacteria; order Fibrobacterales; family Fibrobacteraceae; genus Fibrobacter; species Fibrobacter sp. UWH4. The sequence goes on along the minus strand of NZ_FRAY01000004.1, from coordinate 282,702 downwards.
GTGGCAGGTCCGATTGTCCGTTACAATACCGTGGCCGAAGAACTGGCGACCCGTACGCATACGCTCGAAAACTTTGTGCGCGGCATATCGTTTTTCTGTTTTGGCTTTGCCGAAAAGATATTCCTTGCAAACCAAGTGGGCATCATTGCTGACCGCGTGTTTGCGGCAGATGCGCCCGGCGTGCTCAATAGTTGGTGGGGTTCCCTCGCGTACATGTTCCAGATTTATTTTGATTTCTCGGCGTATTCGAATATGGCGATTGGCCTTGGGCTTATGCTCGGGTTCCATTTCCCGCGCAACTTCGACGGCCCGTACCGTTCCAAGAGTATTACCGAATTCTGGAAGCGCTGGCATATTTCACTCACGAGTTGGTTCCGCGATTATCTGTACATTCCGATGGGAGGCAATCGTGTCGGAACGGCCCGCCTGTATTTCAACTTGTTCTTGGTGATGTTCGTGAGTGGTGTGTGGCACGGCGCTAACTGGACTTTTGTTTGCTGGGGACTGTACCACGCGTTTTTCATGATTGTAGAACGCGCGAACAACAAGCAGGCGCTTTACTACAAGTTGCCCAAGATCGTGCAGCTTGCGGCGACACAGATTATTGTGCTATTCGGCTGGGTACTTTTCCGCGCCGATACTATCGGTGAAGCTTGGCGTATGTGGAAATGCTTGCTAGGCTTGAATGCGGTGAGTGCCGCCGATGCCATTCTTTCTGCCGAAATCTTCACGCCGAGTTGCCAGTTCTTCATGGCGCTCGCCTTTATGCTTTCGTTCTGGAAGTTCCGCAGCTACGACTGGTGTGACAAGGTGTCTCCGCAGCGAGTGGCGGTGGCGCTCCTGATTTTTGTGGTGGCCGTGCTTGCGCTCTTTACGCAGAGCTACAACCCGTTCCTGTATTTCCAGTTCTAGAGGTCGCGATAATTCAATTAGAAATGCAGGGTGTCATCCTGAGCGGAACCCGTAGGGTGGAGTCGAAGGATCTAAAAAAAGCTCCCGAAAAAATTTCGGGAGCCTTGCAATATCCAGAGGTGTTTGGATAATTGAATTTTTTTTCGCGCTTTAGCGGTCTTTAGACCTTGGCCAATTTCTTGAGTGTAGCAGCCTTGTCGGTCTTTTCCCAGGTGAAGCGTGCGCCGGTGCGGCCGAAGTGGCCAAGCGCGGCAGTGGACTGGTAGCCCGGCTTCTTCAGGTCGAGCATCTTCACGATGCCGGCCGGAGAAAGGTCGAAGGTCTTGGAAACGATTGCTTCGATTTCGCGGTCGCTGATCTTGCCCGTGCCGAAGGTGTTCACGAGTACGGAAACCGGCTTGGAATAACCGATGGCGTAGGCGAGCTGCACTTCGCAACGGTAGGCGAGGTCTGCGGCGACGATGTTCTTTGCCACGTAGCGAGCGGCGTAGGCGGCGCTACGGTCCACCTTACTCGGGTCCTTGCCGCTGAAGGCGCCACCACCGTGGCGGCCCATGCCGCCGTAGGTGTCGACGATAATCTTACGACCGGTGAGGCCGCAGTCACCGTGCGGACCGCCGACCACGAACTTGCCGGTGGGGTTCACGAGGTAACGGGTCTTCTTGTCGAGCAACTTGGCCGGAATCACCTTCTTGATGAGCTTTTCGATGATTTCCTTTTCGATGGTCGAATGCTTGAGTTCCTTGCCGTTCACGAATTCGTCGTGCTGGGTAGAAATCACGACCGTGTCCACGCGAACCGGCTTGTCGTTTTCGTCGTATTCGACCGTCACCTGGGACTTGGCGTCCGGGCGGAGCCACTTGATCTTGCCCTTTTCGCGGAGGTTCTGGATTTCTTCCATGAGCTTGTGGGCGAGGCTGATTGGGAGCGGCATCAGTTCCTTGGTTTCCTTCACGGCGTAGCCGAACATCATGCCCTGGTCACCGGCACCCTGCTTGTCGTCTTCCTTACCGTCGGCGGCCTTGGCGTCCACGCCCTGGGCAATGTCCGGAGACTGCTTGTCCATAGCGACGAGCACGGAGCAGCCCTTGTAGTCGAAGGCGAGTTCCGGATTCACGTAACCGATGCCCTTGATGGTCTTGCGGGCAATCTGCTGGTAGTCGATGACTGCCTTGGTGGTGATTTCGCCGGAAATCACGACGAGGCCCGTGTTCACGAGCGTTTCGCAAGCGACGCGGCTGTTCGGGTCCTGCGCAAGGCATGCGTCGAGGATTGCGTCCGAAATCTGGTCGCAGACTTTGTCCGGGTGTCCCTTGGACACGGATTCAGAAGTAAAGAGATAATGTGCCATGTAGGCTCCTTGATGTTTCCAGCACCAAAAAGAATGTCGCATTTTTGAGCATTCCCAAGCGCTGAAAAAACGGGTTTGAGATTTTTCTATGCATAAATCTACAAAAACGCATAAAGATTGGCAACTCCAAAAAAGAGAACAGCCTTTTTCTGCGGCCTGTCTTTTAAAATGGGCTTTTTTACTATTTTCCGTCCTATGAAATTGTCTGATTTTTCCACTTGGCTGAACGACCTGCTAGTCCCGCAGGCATTTAAGGATTATTGCAATAATGGCCTCTGCGTAGAGGCGTCCGACAAGGTGACCCGAATCGTGACGGGAGTTTCTTTCCGTGACCGTCTGATCGATGCGGCTATCGAGGAACAGGCCGACTGTATTATAGTACACCATCCGAACGGTTTCTGGAATGGCGAAAATCGTGTCTTGGTCGGGAAATTCGGCGAGCGTATGCGCCGACTGATGCAGAACGGCATCTCTCTGTACGGCTACCACCTTCCGCTCGACGGCCACATGGAAGTGGGAAACAACGTGTCGATTGCCCGCGCAATGGGGCTGGAAAAAATCGAAGGGTTTATGCAGGAGGGGGAACGCACGATCGGTGTGGTGGGGCAGTTTCCGACGAAGGTTTCGCGCGAGGCTTTGCTGACATGCCTGAACGGGGTATTCGAACACGGCGTGCAGCAGTCGCTTTTCTACGGGAACGGGATTATCCGCAAGGTTGCCGTCTGTAGCGGTTCGGGAGCGAGCGGAATCCAGGAAGCGATTTCTCTCGGGTGCGATGCTTTTGTGACTGGGGAAATCAAGGAGGCGGTTCCGATTACTTGCGAAGAACTGGGATTCAATCTTGTCAGTTGCGGGCACCATCGTACCGAGATTTTCGGGGTGCTCAATCTGGCTCATAAAATCCAGGCCGAACTAGGTATTCCGGCCAAGTTTGTCGATATCGACAATCCTGTATAAAAACTTACTTTTTTCTTGCATTGATTTTGACAAAATGCCGTTTTTTGCTCGAAAACGGCGCTTTTTGTATCGTCTCGGGACGTGGTTGATGATTATCACGTTTTTTGTTTGGCTTTTTGGAGGTCTTTTACTATCTTTTCCGCCGTGAATTTTTACAAGACAACCATACACTTCCAGAATTCCTCGAAGTCCGTGACGCTGCACATGCCGGCGATCCTCTTCAAGGCATGGCCGGTGCTCCGCTTCTTCGTGGCGATTGGTGTCTTGCTGTTTATTGTGCAGATGGTCTCCACGACTATCTACGACGGAGTCCTGAATCACCAGCTGAACGAACGCGCCAAGCTGGATCGCGAAATGACCCAGATTCAGGGAACCCTCGATTACCTGTCCAATACGACAAATTCCTTCTTTAACGACGAAAACCGCCTCTATGCCCGATTCAGTCTGCCGATGCAGGACGAGGCTTCCAGGGAATTGGGAACGGGCGGTTCCATCAGTGCCGATTCGCTCTTGCTCCGCAAGACGTCTCCGGTTTTCGAACGGATGTCAATTCTCGGCGAGACAGCCCAGCGCATTCAGGGCAAGCTTGCGAATAACGACGCTTCTTTCCGCAACCTGAACAAATATATGGACCAGAAGATGTCTGCCTGGCGATTCGTGCCGTCGATTTCTCCGACAAATGGCCGCTACGCTTCTGCTTTTGGTCCCCGAGTCCATCCGATCACGGGTGAAGTCGGCAAGATGCACCAGGGTGTGGATATCGCGAATGAACGCTGGACTCCGATTTACGCCTCTGCCGATGGTGTGGTGGAAGTCGCCCAGATGAGTTCGACCTTCGGTAACTTCGTGACGATTGACCACGGAAACAGCATCAAGACTCGCTACGGTCACATGCAACTGTCGATCGTGCATCCGGGCCAGTTTGTTCACCGCTACCAGGTGATTGGTTATATGGGAAATACCGGCCGCTCCGTGGGCCCGCACCTCCATTACGAGGTTTGGGTGCATAACGCCCCGGTTAACCCGCTTGCTTACATGTTGCCCAACGGCTATACCGTCGACTGATGGTGTTAGGGTAACGCCCCTATCCGAAAAAATGGCGTCGGCTTGACCGGCTAAGGATAGTTCCACCCCTAGGGGGTGATTTTGCTAAAAATTGTTTTGGAGCGGTATCTTGGATACTGCCTCTATTTTGTCGGGATTGTGCTGGCAGAGTGTGGGACTCCGGCATACGCCTGTCCGCAGTTCGTGGAATTCTATTCCGATCCGGTCGATGTCCCGGATCAGCAGGGGGAATTCGTCGAGATTCGCCTGTCGGCTCCTTCGGAAGATATTGTGTACCGGCCCGAGAGCCTGCTAGTGAAGTTTGAGGGTAAGGAACCGTTTCGTCTTGAATTTCCTCAAGGAAACCGCCTGTTGCTGGTTCACGACAGCGCCTCTTGTTCTGGGACGGGGGTTGCTTGCGGGCTGTTGGGATCGGTTTCGCTCCCTAATTCTCGCGAATCGTCCTGGCTTCTTGAGGCGGGTTCTTGTCGGGATTCGGTGGTCGTTCCCAAGCCGAAACCCGGCAAGTCGTTGCAGCGGGTCAAGGAAACGGATGAATGGGTCGTATCCGAGCCGACTCCGGGGGTTCCGGATGAATATAATGAGTACGGAGTGGATCCCGAAAGCGATTCGTCAGCTCCGATTGCGCCTCTTCGCATCACCGAAGTCCACCACTGTCCGGCGGAACCGGAGCCGGAGTGGGTGGAAATCTACAATGCGGGGGTGGCACCTCAGCCTTTGTCAAAATTCCACTTTTGTGGCCGTGGCGGGGTGTGGGGCTCCTTGCGCGATTCCTTGGCACCTTACGAATCGTTCCTTTTGAGTAGGGATACTTTCATGCTGCGCGAGTTCATCGGTTTTCGTGATGTGCGCCTCGTTCAGGTGGCGTTGGGCTATCTCAATAACACAGCGGGTTCTATCGCGATTTGCGCGGACGAAACGGTTGTCGATAGTGTGTCGTGGGACAAGAATACGGTCAAGTGTCCCTCGGGCTTTAACCCGCAGACTCTCCGGAGTGAAAATACGCCGGGCTTCCAGGGAGTAGCGAAGTCTTCAAAGGAGCCCTCCTCCGATTTCCCGTTCGAATGGAAACTGTCTTCGCGCGTGGTTCGGCGCGGGGGTGCGCCTTTGCGGGTCTATGTCGAAAGTGACGCTTCGGTTCAGGTCCGTCTGCTGGATTCGTCGGGGCGTTCGGAATGGGGACGCCTCCTTCCTGCTCGTTCCAATGCTTGGTGGGTGATCCCGCTGGATAGTCTTCCGAAGGTGGGGGTGGCTTACGTGGAACTTTCTGTGGGCAAGTTCGAAAAACGAATCGGCATCTTGCTGAGACCGTAGGGTGCCTATGATGAACTTTGTTGCTTTTCGTCAATTTGTGGGGGTGCTTTTATTCCTTTGGATATCCCGAGTGTACTCGATGGACTATCCTGCGGAGTTTGTTCAAAATCCGGGAGGAAATCTAGCCCTGTTTGGACTGCCGGGATATTCTTCGACACCTGCGCGACAGGGAATGCCTGGTTTTGGGCTCTCGTATGTGCGTCTTGGGGAAGTCGGAATGCAGGCGGCGGGGGTCGCTGCGGAAATCTGTCTTGGTTGCAAGTTGGTGAATCTAGAAACTTCTCGCAGTATGGCCGGGCGCGTCGCCTTTTCAAGTTCCTTTCTCGAGTTGGATTCGATTTATCGGCGAGTCTATACGGAATTGGATTTTTCTGTATCAGGGACGTGGTTTGCCGTGGGGGCTGGTTATGGTTTTTCTGCCGAATGGGCCCCTGGGCTGGATCATTGGGGGCGACACCGCTATAAGTCGGGGGTCGCCTTGCTTTGGAAAGTCCTTTCGTTATCGGCGATGCTTTCGGGCTGGACCGATGCTCCTTGGTCCGAACGGGATTATTACTTGGGTTCGGGGGTTGATGTCAATGGGCGGTTTGCCGGTTTTGTGGAATGGGATGGAACCTCATTTGATGTGGGTTGTTCCGTGCGGTTCGAGTTTCTTGAAGTTCGCTCGTCGTACCGTTTCCCGGAATTTGGGATGGCCCTGTCGCTCTCGTTTGGGTTGGGAGGTATGTTTGCGGAAGGGGCGTATGGAGTGAAATCGTCAAATTGGGACTGGTTCGGGTTTTCGTTCTCGAAACAAATTCGCAAAAAGACTATATTGTAGATGAGGATTGGATTTGTTATGCAGGTATCCTTTAGCATCGTTGTCGCATTTCTCTTTTTGCTCCTCCTGTTGCTGGTGGCATTGCTTCTTGTGGCTATGTTGCTCAAGGAAAACCAGGAAAAGCAAAAGGCCTATACCGTTTTTTCGGGGTATTTGGGCGATTTCCTGATAACGATGTCCAAGGATGGGCGGTTGCTCGATGCGACCCCCAAGTATGTGTCGGATCCCCTTTATGAACAGATTCTCCAGAAACACTATTTTAAGCCGATTCTTTCGGAAAGTGATTATTTGAGACTTCAGGAATATGTCCGCGGGTGGGATGCGCATCCGGATATTCCTTTTGTTTTTTCGTTTGGCGAAGAATCAAGAAAAAACTGGTACGAGCTACGCGCCTATATGCATAAGCGAGGTAGCGACGTGAATATGGTGCTTTTTCTCAAGAATGTCACCATTGAAATTGAAACGAGCCGTCAGCGAGACCAGCTGAAGGACAACATCGATATGTTCCTGCGCTGTACCGGGGATTTCCTGTGGTCCTTGGATATTGATTCCCGCCGTTTTTCCTTTATTACGCCGTTGGTCGATGACGAAGGCCGTGTCATTCCTAGGTCCATGGGCGTGCAGGACCTTCGGTTGTTGATGCCGGAAGAAGATTATGCTTTTTTTGAAAAGCACCTGAACAAGCGTATTGTTGATTTTAGAGCGGCTGGTCACGATATTAGTGAAAACCGGGGCGTCCGTTTGCGCCTGTACGGCGAAAATGGCAAGCTGACTAGGTTTGCCTTTTCGGGAAGGCTCTGTTCCGAAGAAAATGCAAAAATCGTTTTCAAGGGGGCGGCTCGCCGTCTGGACATGTTGCTGGAAAATCCGATAACGGCCGATGATGTCGTGAACGAGAATATGCTGTTTTCCGTGTTCTCGTTCCCGGACGTGCGAGTGTTCTGGATTGACCGCGATTACAAGGTGTGTGGCTGCAACCAGGCTTTCTCGCTGGCGTTTGGTATGTCGTTCCCGAAAGAAGTGGAAGGCAAGCGCCTTTTGGAAGTGGTGCGACCCAAGTATTTCTCGATGTTCCACGGCATCCTTTCTGATGTTTTTGAACGAGGGCTTTCCAAGGCGTGGAAAGGCCCGTTCGGGGTGGAAAAGCGCTTGCTGTGGTTTAATGCGGTTCCTATCAAGCGTTCTGACGGTTACACCCATTCTGTGCTTGGGGTGTACATGCAGTTGGATGAGAATGATTTTAAAAAAGCAAGTACAAATAATACGGAGATACTATGAAAAGGTTGATGCTGATTGCTGTTTCTGCACTGTTTATGATGGCAGGTTGCGAAGAGAACAAGTCTGAAAAGGCTGCCGATGTTAAAACGGCTGCGCCGGCGGTTGTGAACCAGACCGTTTCTGCCACACAGCAGGTTGCTGAACAGAATGCCATCAAGTCCATTGATTGGAACAAGGCGCTTGAAATGAATGCTGCCGGAGCGGTCTTTGTGGATGTACGCAATCCTCCTGAATTGAACGAGGGCTATGCGCCGAATGCGGTGAACATTCCGCTTCCTGAACTCAAGCAACGTGTGGGAGAACTTCCCAAGGACAAGGACTTGCTGATTTACTGCCGTTCTGGCCGTCGTAGCGAAGCCGCCACTCGAATCCTGATGGAACAGGGTTACGATCGCGTGTATAACGTGCTTGGCGGTTATCTTGCTTTCCCGAAAAAATAAACCGAAATGGCCTTTTTCGGAAAGCGAATGAACTTTTTGCAACTAGCTTTTGATGAATCCCTCCTGGCGGTAGGGATTAGTCGGCCGAACCCTGCGGTGGGTGCGGTGGTTGTGAAGGACGGGATTGTCGTCGGGAAGGGGCGGACGCAGCGCCCGGGAAACGCGCATGCCGAAGTGATGGCGCTGCGTGACGCGGGCGAGAACGCCCGCGGCGCGGCCATTTTCGTGACGCTTGAACCCTGCTGCCATTATGGCCGCACGCCCCCCTGCACCAAGGCGATTATCGAAGCCGGAATTGCGGAAGTCTACTTTGCTCATGCGGATCCGAATCCGCTCGTTCGTGGCAAGAGCCGCAAGATTCTCGAAGAGGCCGGTATCAAGGTCTTTGAGGGGCTTGAAGCTTGCGAGAAGGCTGTAGCGGAGGAATCGTGGGACGATGTTTGCGGTGACGAAGGCTGCAAGGTCCTTTCGGGACCGGTGGATCCTGCTGCGTCCCGAGCCGAATCCCGTGCCGAGAGTCGGATGCTTTTTCACGAGATAGAACGTTTCTTCGAAGCCTACGATTATTTTGTTCGCAACAAGGCGACCTTCGTCGAAATCAAGTCTGCCGTATCGCAGGAGGGAGTCATAGGAACTCTCCTTGCCGATGGCTCGCGCGCCCCTTTAAAAATTACCGCTCAGGGGGCCAACTGCTGGAATCACGAACTTCGCGCGATGAGCGATGCGGTCCTCGTAGGTGCAGGAACGCTTCTGGCGGATAATCCCGGCTTGGACGTGCGCTTTGCCCGCGGGAACAATCCGGTGAAAATCCTCTGGGCGGGGCATCGGACTTTCTCTGCGCCCGAAATCGCCGGACTCCGTTTCTTTGACTGTACCGACGCGTCCGCCGATTCCCGGCTCGTGTTTTCATGCGTCGAACAGCCGAATATTCAGGGAATTGAAGTCATCCTGCTTCCTCACGCAACGTTCGCCGAGAATTGGAAAGAGATGCTTGCGAACCTTGCTTGTCGGGGAATGCATCGCCTGATGGTGGAACCGGGGGCGCGCCTTGCGGCGGCCCTGTTCGAATGTGGTGGGTGGAATCGTCTGGATCTGTGGCAATCCTCCGATGCCGCTGTCGATCGTTCGCTGGAGTCTTCGGGCCTTTCCGGAATTCCTTATCCTGAATTGCCCCATGGGGTCGTTGCGAGGGAATCCTTTATGATTGGACCGGATGTGTTGACTGTTTACGAAAAATCGTAATTTGCTATATTGAATGATATGAATCAAGTTGTTTCGCCCGCTATTCAACAGTTTTTGTCGTCCCACGGCTATGCCGATTATGAAGTGACCCCTATTGCCGGTGCCGGTTCGGGCCGCAAGTATTACCGTGTTGCAACGGATAATCGTAGTTCCGTCTTGCAGGTCTCCGCCTCTGTTGACGAAGACTTCAAACGCTTTGTTGACTATTCCGAATCCTTCAGTTCTTTTGGACTACCGGTTCCGCGCATCTATTGCGTCGATGAATCCTCCTGTTCCGTGCTGCAGGAAGACTTGGGCGAACATAACTTGCTCGATAATATCTTGCCGCCGGGACACGAAAAGAAGACGGGCAATGTTCGAATCCTCTATCCGGAGGTCATCGATTCTCTGATTAAGTGGCAGGATGTTTCCCGTTCGTTGTTCAGCTCCCGTTCCGATTTGTGGTTGCGCCGTTTCGATTTCGACGCGCTGAAGTGGGAAACGGACTACTTTACTGAAAATTATCTCAAGGCTCACAAGGGTATTGCCGAAATTCCGGAATGTGTCCGCCAGTTCTATTCCCTGTTGGCTATTTCTGTCGAGGCGCAGCACAAGGTGCTGATGCACCGTGATTTCCAGAGCCAGAACATTATGGTGAAGCCCAATTCCGAAATTGCCTTTGTTGATTTCCAGGGTGCACGCCGCGGTGCGATGTTCTACGACCTCGCCTCCCTCCTGTGGGATCCCTATGTGGAACTGTCGCTGACCGAAATAAAGGATTTCTTCGAGTATTGGCGAATATCTTATCGTGAGGCGAAAACCTATTCCAAGGATGACGCCTGGGAAGCCTTTATCCATGCGAGTTTGCAACGCGTCATGCAGGCGATGGGCGCCTACTGCTTCTTGAGCAGGGTCAAAAAAATTGAAAAGTTCGAACAGTTCATCGAGCCGGGCAAGCGCCAACTGCGAATTGTCTTCGATGAATTCAAGAAGATGGCGAAGGCTACGTCTCCGCAGGTGTTCGACTTTATGGACAAGGCTTTGGTCTAGTTACTGTAACGCATGACCCCGTTTTATGTAAAGAATTACCCGGAATCGGTTGCGTTCCCGAAAGCATTGGGACTCGCTTACGATGCCCTGGTGCATGGTCCCGTCGCTTTCGATGCCATGACGGTGTGGAAGTCCTTGTCGGAAAGGGTATCCCAGGGTATTTATATGGGCGAAGGTCTCCTGTTGCCGCATACCCGTGTGGCGGGCCTAAAGGAACCTCTGTTCGCTTTTGTGGTTTGTCCGCAAGGCTTTACGGATATCCAAGTCAAGGCGGGGCAGGTTCCTCGGTTTATGTGTCTGTTGCTTTCGCCGGCAGAATCGGCGACGGCATATACGCAGTTTATTGCTAAAATTGCATATAAACTATTGAATCCGGCTTGGCGTGAAAAGGCGCTGGCCGCAAATACTTCCGAAGATCTGTTGAAATTATTTGAAGAATGAATTTCTGCTTTTTCCGGTATTAATACTGGAAACTTCCGCCCACCATGGCGCGGAATCCTTCGTAATCTCCGAAGTAGCGGTCGTATCCGGCACGAATGCTCATCCAGTCGAACGGCTTGAATTCAAGTTTTCCGCCGATTTCAACATAATGGAGTGTGGTTTTGTCGGCGAGAAACTTCTTGTCTGTGGCGCTTTCGGGCGTATGCATGTCGGTGATGTTTCCGCCGAAAGCGGTGTCCCTGGCGACAGCGCTGGCATGAACGGACCCCAGAAGGATTGCGTCCTTTAGAAGTCCGCTTTCCACCTTATACTGGGCAGAAATTTCGCTGTAGATTTCCTGGCTGTTCGGCCCGAGATCGGTTCCGAGACTTTGGGCGTAACTGCGGTAGGTGTATCCGCCGCCCTTGTGGTGCGTGTAAACCCAGGGTTCGACGCGGGTGTATTCCATGTACCAGTTCCAAAGCGTGCTGCCGAGGCGGATACTGTCGCGGGCGATTCCAACGGAGGTGGCCCACTTGTTGCCCCACCAGCTGTCGTCAAACATCGAGGTCGGGGACTTCATGTCGTCCCAAAGGAGTTCCCCGTAGAATTCCCAATGGGGAATTGTCTTGACACTCAGATCGAATGCTAGGGAAATGTTGTCCTGGTCGCCTTGCAGGTGTTCCTGGAACACGTAAGGGATAAAAGGAATCACGTAGGCCCATTCAAATTCACGGCCGGAGCTGTCCGCATCTTCGTTCGGGTTCGGTTCCGTTTCGGTGGTGCTTCCGTAGAGCGCCGTTTCCGAAAGCCCGAAGGTGATATTGAAGGGGAGGGAAAGGTCGAGGCGGTGTACGTGCATGTACTTGCCGAAGTTCTTCTTCTCGAACAGTTTCATGGCGTACTGCGAGTAGGCGATGGGACCGAGTTCGAAACGGTAGCCGAAATACGGTGTCGGCGCCGGTTCAAATATGCGACTTGTGGAATCCTGCCACGGGCGGTAATTGCTCTGTTCACCGCGAAGAATCACATGGTTGCGACGGGCGGGGCCCATACTCAGATAGTCGAATCCTGCAAGCAACTTGACGGCATCCAAGTCGTAGCTGGCGTTAGCGGCAAAAATGTCCCATGTGCGCTTGTTTTCGCTCTGCTTGTTGTAGGGTATGCCTTCGTCGGGATGGTAGAAATTGTCGGCGATATCCCTGTTGGTGTGGTCGGTACTCACCTTGACGCGGGCGTTGAACAAGAATCGCTCGGTAAAATGCCCGTTCAAGAAAAGGCGGACCGAGGCGGAATTGTCGTAGTGCGTCGGGGCGTTCGTCAGGTTCGTAATCGCAAGTGAGTCGACCAACTGCGCGCCGATAACAATTTCGTGGTGGCGAGTGGAATCAGCAAAAGAAATGTGGGAGGGCCAGTCCATACCCGTGGCGCAGGCGAGTTGAGCTGCCCCGAAGAACAAGGTAAAACCGATGACCTTCTTAATGCCTAATTTCATAAGATCCCCCGTTCTTTTCAATAAACTTTTTAAAAGCCCTTTCGGATAGACAGATGACGAGAATGGTGGCGATTCTAGAAAATTGCAGTCTTTTGAATCGTAGACCGAGACTGATCAGCAGTCCTGCAAACAGGCTCACCGCAGAGAAACCGTTCCTGAAACCGAAATGGATTCGGTTGCGGATCATCAGGCAGTCAATAAAGTAGGGAACTCCGCCCTTGGCAATTTCGCTGCCAGTCGAAGATCCGATATCGTGCCAGATAATACTGTCAGTAGCCCATGCAAGAGAAAATCCGTTTTTCTTTGCATGCATACAGTAATCGCTTTCCTCGAAATACAGAAAATAGTCTTCGCTCAGGAGTCCCGTCTTTTTCAGGCACTCGGGCGAAATCAAGAAAGAGGAACCTTCAACGTAGTCGAATTTTGTGGCTTCGGGCGAAGAGACGCGTTGCACGGTTGCAAACTTCGGGTGGATGACGCAAACGCCTCCCGAGAATTCTCCGTTAGCCTTCTTGATAAGGGAACCCGTGATTCCTGCTCCCGTTGCAAGGGCCTTGCTGAGTATTTTTTCAAGCGCGTCTGCTTCGGGCAGCGTGTCGTTGTTGAGCAACCAGATAAAACTTCCTGCAAAGTCACCTTGTGCGGCACAGATTCCTTGGTTACAGGCCGCCGCGAAACCGCGGTTTTCGTCGTTCCAAATCCAGCGGACCTTGAACTTGAAGGTGAAGGTCCAGAAGTATTGCCTTGATTCTTCGGTGCTGGCGTTGTCGATAATATAGACGCAGCTTGGCTGTACAGAACTCTTTTCGAGGGCGCGTAGGCAGTCTACGGTCTTTTCTTTGTTCTTGTAATTGACTAGGACAACGCAGACGGAATTCATTATTTCTTTCCGAAAAACTTGGTGATGATAGGAGCGCCGATAATGCCGTAAAGGATTCTCGGAATAAGACCGAAAAGCCCCGAAACATGAGGGTAAAGGCTACGGGCATTTCGGGCGACCCAGGCGGTGTACTGCGGAATAATTGGCTTGTCGAGTCGGTCTTGAATGTAACCGATGTAGCGTTTCAAAAATTTCTGGTCGTCTTCAGAAAGTTCGCCGAAAAGGGGTGTTCCCGTGATCATGCGAGCCCATTGCAGGTTCAGCTTCAGATTGCCCGTCCAAGTGTGCGAGTGTCCAAGACCGATTGCGTTTTGCCCGTGAATCCTGTATTGGATGACCGGGTCGGAAATAGAAACATATCCGTTACGGGCGCAGGCGCAGAATGTAATCCATTGGTCATGGACGGGAACCTGCTCGGGAATGGGTAAAATCTTTTCGAGGAGGTTTGCCCTAAAGAGGGTCATGCAGCCGGTTACATTGGTAAATCCGGTCAGAAGTGCCCTGAGGGACAGGTGCTCGGGAATGCCGTCCATCTCTCGCCAAGAATTTCCGATGATTTTTCCTTCGGCATCGATGACTTGTGCATCTCCGAAAACCAGGTCGGGCTTCTTCGAAAGTCCGTCACTCGTTTCGATGGCCTTTTCTAGAATTTCGAGTTTCTGCGGAAGCCATACATCGTCCTGGTCGGCAAGGGCAATCAGGTCGTCGTCGCCCAGTTGCGGGCGGGCGAGTTCCAGCGACTTCGAAAAGGCGCTGCGATGTCCCATGTTCTGGGGCGAAATGCATATCTGGAGTGGCAGGCGATCCTGGTAGCTTTTCAGGATTTCTGGAGTACTGTCTTTAGAACCGTCATCCACGGCGACAATGAAGTCGGCGGGCCTTGTTTGTGCCAATAGGGAATCGAGCATCTGTCTAAGATACTTTTCGCCGTTATAGGTTGCAAGAACGATGCCGATTTTTACCATGCTACGAATATAGTAAATCGAAGTCGGTGAAGGCTGCCGTGATCGGGAATCTTAAACTTTAAATTCTATATTTGCGTTATGCCCGAGAAGCGAAAAATCCTGTTTGTCTGTGACAAGAACGAATGTACCAGTTTTGGACGCCTGACAATGAACCTCGTCAAGGCTGTGGCGGGGGAGTTCGAACCCCATGTGCTATGGCTCAAGACTCCGAAGTTCTTTGGCGACAAGGATAATGGAAAAAAACTTGACGCTTCAAAGCTTGAGAATCCTTATGTTTCTCATGAGGTGTGGGCAAAGTCGCTTTATACGGGTTTCATCGGATTCCGTTCACCGCTAAAAAAACTGGTCAAGAAAATCCAACCGGAAATCGTTTTCTTTATCCGTCCAGAATTGGGCTTCTTGGTTCCCGTGGTCAAGGGATGTGCCAAGACTGTGATGTTTGTTCACGACACCTTTGCCGAAACGCTTTATCCGAATTCTCTTAAATTTAGACTGCTTAATTTGTTCTATATCCGGCCGACGGTCAGGGCTGATTATTTTGTCTATAACTCGGGCTGGACCCGCGAAGAAGCCTCTAGCTATTTTGGACCGCAGATGTCGCAAAAACCGGGCTCCGTCATCGGCTGTCCCATTGATAGCGCCCTGTTCAATAAGCCTGAATCTAGGCCGACTTTCGAAGAAAAGAAAAAATTTCTCCGCAAGTACGGTATCAAGAATTTTGATGGTATGTGCCTAAATGTGAGCCTCGACGAACCGCGCAAGAATATCGAGACTTTCTTCGAAATGGCACGTCTCAGGCCGCATGTCGCCTTTGTTCGTGTAGGCAAGTTCTCGGAACGCCTGCGTGCCATCGTGAATGAAAAGAAACTCTACAATGTGTACCATTTCAGCGAGTTCCATGCGGAGGAATTGCGCGATTTTTATCGCCATGCCGACTTGATGGTTTATCCGTCTTTATTGGAAGGGTTCGGTCTTCCTCCTATCGAGGCTATCGCTTGCGGAACACCTGCTGTCGGGGCGTCGACTTCGGCTGTCAAAGAAAATCTCGAGGGAGTCTGCCCGTTGGTAGACCCGCCTACAGATGCCGAGGCTTTTGCATGCGTATTGGACCGCGTCCTTGCGGGAGAAAATGTCCTGGATAACGAAAAAGCGGTCGCTTTGTTGGACCGCTGTTCCATGGATGCTTTCCGGCAGAGGGTTGTCGAGTTCTTCAAGACCCTGTAACGGTGCCACCGCTTACTTGTTCTTCTTGTTGTAGACCACGCGGGTGTGTGCGACAAAATCGTGTAGGGCGCGACGCTTGGGGTCAATCATTACGATAAGGTAGCCTAGACCGTAGAATGCAAGTGTGCATTGGGTAAACAGGCTGGCGATAAACCGGATGGCAGATTCTATCCAGCTGATTTTTTCGCCTGCCGCAGATTCTACATGGACATGCACCAGCATCTTGCCGGGAGTTGCAGCCTTGATTGCGGTGAAGATGACGTAGTAGGCCGCCTGAAGCACGCCCCAAATAATGAGGAATACATGCATTCCGGGGAAGTTCAGCACGTTCATCAGGGCTTCGTCAGAGGTCGGGTTGTTGACATAGGCGTTCATGGCTTCGCCGATGGCGTTCAGGTCTATCAGCTGCGTTTTGCTCATGGTCATCAGAATCAGGAGACCGATGGCGCTCAAGATGATGTTGTCGACCAGGTAGGCGATTCCGCGGATAAGGAATCCCGCATAGTGCTTGCCTTTATTGTGCTCGGCAATGATAGCTTCCAATGCGGCCTTGATTTGTTCTTCTTCGGAAAGCGGAACTTCCTTGGATTCTTCGGTGTCTTTCCAGTGGGTCCAGGATTCCATACCCGAATGCCACACCAAAGTTTCTTCCTTGATGGTGCCGTTTTTGACAAAGTCCCTGATTTCGTCGATATTATAAGGACCCTTGCGTCGTTCACCGTCTGTCACGGATTCATCTATGTAGTACCATATCATACGAGGTAAATATAGAACTTAGAACTTAGAACCTAGAACTTAGAACATCAAATTTGTGGTATGGAACTTGGATTTTCTCTAGTTCTACCAACTAAGATCTATCAACTAATTAAAAAAAAACTACATTTTGGAGGTATGATGAATTTCAAGATTGGCCAACGCTATGTAAGTCAATCGGAACCTACACTCGGGCTTGGTATTGTCACCGAGGTGCAAGACCGTATTGTTAAGATTTCTTTCCCTGCTGTCCGTGATGTCCGTTGCTACCGTTCTATGGGGGCTCCTGTAGATCGTTTTGAACTTTCGGTAGGCGATACGGCAAAAAGCGAAAAGGGACTGTCTTTTACGGTAGAATCTGTCAAGGATGTCGACGGCCTGCTTGTCTATACGGGCCGTGGCGGTAGGCAGATGAAAGAATCGGAATTGAGCGGCAAAATTTCGATTGCCCGTCCCGAAGATTTGTTCCGTGCACTCCGTGAAAACCGCATTTCGAATAGTGCGCTGTTTGCCCGTCGCGAAAGCGCCATGGAACTTTCTTGCAAGTGGATTTCGTCGCCGGTACGAGGCATGATCGGACCGCGCACTTCCATGATTCCGCACCAGTATTATCTGTGTAGCCGAGCTTGCGATAGCTCGACCCTCCCGCGCTTGATGCTTTCGGACGAAGTGGGCCTCGGTAAGACTATCGAAGCTGGAATGATTTGGCATGCGCTCAAGTCCCGCGGTCGCTTGACCCGCACCTTGATTATTGTGCCTGAAACCTTGAAGCACCAGTGGCTCATCGAAATGAAGCGTCGCTTCAACCATCTCTTTACGCTGGTGGACGAAGGCTATATTAAGGGTTTGTTCGTGAACGACGACGATGACCGCCCGAATCCGTTCACGATTGCAAACGATATTATTTGTTCCATTGATTTTCTGATCAAGCAGCCGGCGCTTATCGAGGACCTGCTCAAGACGAACTGGGACATGGTGATTATCGACGAAGCGCACCACCTGGTTTGCGAAGATGGCTTTACCAGCCACGAGTATCTGCTTGCCAATGCGGTGGTTCAGCGTTCCAAGGGCGTACTCCTGTTGACGGGTACGCCGCTGCAGTTCCAGCCGGAATCGCAGTTCAACCGACTCAAGATGCTTGATCCGGTACGCTTCAGCGATTACAACAGCTTTATCAAGGACCAGGATGCTTACCGCAAGCTGGTCAACGAGCTTTCCAAGCTGCCGACCGATCCGGGCGAACAGATGAGTTGGGACGACCTGAACGAATGCGTGCCCAAGAAGTCGATGATCCGTCCTTGGCTTGAACAGGAAAGTGCGAAGAGCATGCCTGCTGACGAATGGATCCGTCGCATCGTGGATGCCGTGGGTACGGGCTCGGTGGTGTTCCGCAATACCCGTAAGGGCGTGGGCGGATTCCCGAAGCGCGTGCTCGACGAAATTCCGCTGGAACCGAACCAGAACTACCGTGATATGGTGAACGTGGCTGCCGAAAACGATCTCGACATGTCCACCGACATTCAAGAAAACGGCCTCCTCTGCACGAGCTATTCCGATGCCTGGGCACTCGATGAACGCTACGTGTGGCTCAAGGGATTCTTGAAGGAACATGCGAACGACAAGGTGCTCCTGATTTGCGAATCGATTCAGGTGGTGCAGGCTCTTGAAACGCTCCTGACGGAATTTATGGGCGAAGGCGCCTTCTCGATGTTCCACGAGAATATGACGATTATGGCCCGCGACAAGGCTGCTGCGAATTTCAGCCGTGAAAACGGCGCGAACCTGCTGATTGCCTCCGAAATCGGTTCCGAAGGCCGCAACTTCCAGTTTGCCCATCACCTGGTCCTGTTTGACTTGCCTTTGGATGCCTCGTTGGTGGAACAGCGTATTGGCCGTCTTGACCGTATCGGCCAGACCGAAAACATTATCATCCACGTGCCTTATGTAAAGGGCTCCGGCCAGGAAGTCATGTTCCGCTGGTACCACAACGGCTTGAACGCCTTCGGCACTCCGATGATGAGCGGTGGTGAACTCTTCCTCAAGTATACGGACGAACTGATAGCCGCCCTTGCCGATCCTAAGGACCTTCTTCAGAACTTTGTTGATACTGTAATCCCGAAGGTCAAGAAGGATTGCGATACCATGCGCAAGAATATCGAGAAGGGGCGTGACCGTCTGTTGGAATTCAATTCACGTAACCCTGCGAAGGCGAAGGAAATCACCGACGAAATCTTGAAGATCGATGCGGACCAGAATTTGCAGACGCTCGTGTTCTCGTCGTTGATGGATCGCGGTCTTGAAATCGAAAAGAGTAAGATTAAGGGCTGCTATGTAATCAGCATGGGAACGCAGGTCGAAGCGGGTTCTGTGCCGGGAATGCCTGAATCGGTGGGAATGGCCGGAACCGGTGGTGGCGGCCGCATCACGCAGTCGGTCGGAAACTTCGAAGAAAGTTCGGGTGACGGCGACGAGGATTCTCGTTTCTGCGATACGTCTAGCCTGACGGTGACTTTTGACCGCAACGTCGCGATGATTCACGACGAAGTAGATTTCGTAAGCTTGGAACATCCGCTGTCGCAGGGCGTCATCGACTTCGAGACGACGCTTGACAATGGTGCTGTTTCCTGCAATATCTGGCCGAATTCCGGAATGCGCGGACTCATGATGCAGTATAACTTTGCGGTTGATTTCTCCATTGCCGAAGAATGGGGCGTTTCCGATATCGCAGGGCCTCGCTACCTGAGCGTGCTCGTGAACCCGATGGGCGAGGACATGTCTGCGAAACTCGATGATTTAAAGAACGCCTGTTTCAAGGATGTTCCTGTTCCGCAGGGCAATGCCGCTGTGAACATGACGCTCAAGTATTTCGGCAAAGACGGCCTCGCGATTGCCCGCCGCATTGTTTCTGCAAAGGCGAAGGAATATGCCGAAGAGGCTGCCGCTGCGGTAGAGGCCCGCGCTGAGCAGGAATACCAGCGTATGAACCATTTGCTTTCGATGCGTGGCAAGGCGGGCAACAACGCCCAGCTGCAACAGCTCCGCAAGAATGCGCAGGAATGGAAAAAGATTATTTCGAACCCGCAGATTCGCCTAGACGCGATTAGATTGCTTGTTTGCAGGTAGTTTTGAATGAAAAAGGAATGGTGTCATCCTGAGCTATACGAAACTAGGAACTTTAGTTCCAAAGTTGAGTTATCCTCTTTGGGGAGGAGCAACGAAGTTGCGAAGTCGAAGGATCTAAAGCATTTTTGAATAAGATTATGAGTGAATTAAGAAATAATATTCTCGATGAATCCCGCCGCATTGTCGTAAAGATCGGCTCGCGTATTTTGGTCGATTCCGAAAAGGGCGGCGTTCGCACCCGCTACATCCAGAAACTTGCAGACTCGGTCGCTCGCCTGATGGAAGCTGGCAAGGAAGTCGTTGTGGTGACGAGTGGTGCCGTGGGCACTGGCATGAGCCAGCTCGGTTACAAGGAAAAGCCGACCGTGCTTGCCGAAAAGCAGGCTTGCGCTGCCGTGGGTCAGATTGACTTGATGTATGCCTACCGTGAAATGTTCCGCTGGATGCAACTTTCCGTGGGACAGATCCTTTTGTCGGCCGAAGATTTCCGCGACCGCAATCGCTACAAGAATTTGCAGAACACCATCAAGGCGATGCTTGCCCGCAAGATTGTCCCGATTATCAACGAGAACGACTCGCTCGCTGTTGCCGAAATCAAGGTGGGTGATAACGACAAGCTTTCAAGCGATGTAGCGCTCTTCCTTGATGCCGACCTGCTTTTGATTTTCACGGACGAAGATGGTCTCTTCGATGACAATCCGAAGAAGAACCCGAACGCCCGCCTGCTCCGCTTTGTGCCCGAAATTACGCCTGCTGTGCTCGCCCTTGCGGGTAAGCCCGGCGAAACGGGTTCTGCCGTGAGTACCGGCGGTATGCGCAGCAAGCTCGAAGCTATCCGCAACGTGACCAAGAGCGGCTGCAACGCCTTCCTCGCCAGTGGCATGAAGGTGTTGCCGCATCAGGTGATTTTTGAAAACGCCGAAGGAACGCTCTTTGTGGGCTCCAAGAAAAAGCTCAACAGCCGTCAGCGCTGGCTAAGCTTCATTACGACTCCGCGCGGGGCCGTGGTGGTGGACGAAGGTGGCGTGAAGGCTCTGCGCGAAAAGCACTCGAGCCTGCTTCCCGTGGGCGTGTGCGCCGTCAAGAAGCATTTCGACAAGGGCGACCTGATTGAAGTCTTGAGCGAGACCGGCGAGCCGGTGGCACGCGGTGTCGCGAAGTTCGACAGCGAAACCTTGAAGCTTGTGCTCCACAAGAAGACCGCCCAGGTTCATGAGCTGTTGGGCAAGGATGTCGCCGACGAACTCATCCACAAGAATGATTTAGTTGTTTTTTAATAGACAGTCCTGATTTCCCTTTGTTAAGGTCTCCGGTATGCTCGGGGACCTTTTTTTTAGAATATTCCAAATTGGAGTAAGAAAAACTGTTTTTTTGGTAATAATATTAACGTGTTGTGTGCTTTTTGGATGAATTGTAAAGTATATTTTGTATGACAGGTTCTAGTCGACCCTGTGTATTGGGAAAAATGTATGAAAAACAGAATATTTGCCTTTAAAGACATGATGCAGTTCGAAGGAGAACTGTCCCTGTTCAGCAAATGGTATAAAGAACATGGATCGCCGACGATGTATTTCCAAATCCATTCGGCTATTCTGGAACCGGAAAAGCTAAAACCGGTTTGGGACTGTTTGGAAAACTTTTTCCCGGACGTGCCATGGGTTGGCAATTCTACGAGTGGCAATATCGTAGACTGCGAGGTTGCCGCAGAGATTTCGGTGTCGGCTGTTATTTTCGAAAAGCCGACGAGCAAGTTCTTTGTCCGCCAGTATGATTATAGTCGCGAATCTGTGGGAGGAATTGCCTAGAATATAGTCGGGGAAACCAAGGAAAATCCCTGGGTCAAGGCGGTTGAAATTTACCATTGCATTTCCCCGTTCTCGACGACGGCTCTTTGCGAAGGTCTCGATGGCCTGGCATCTGATATTCAGGTGTTTGGAGGCATCGTCTGTTCTCCCGACATTACAAGCCCGAATTCCTGTGTATTCTCGTCGGAAGAGGGCTATACGAAATCCGGTCTTTTGGTATTGTTTTTTGGCGGCCCCGATTTTTATGTCGATTCCCGTAAAATTAGCGGGTGGAAACCGATTGGCCGTAATTTCCATGTGACCCGTTCTGAAGGCAACATCCTTTATGAATTGGGAGGAATTCCTGCTTACGAGGTCTATAACAAGTATCTGAATATCAAGAACGATCAGAATTTCTTCTACAATGCACTTGAGTTCCCGATGCTGTATGAGCATAACGGGGTCTCCATCGTACGTGCTCCAGGTTCCAGTAATCCTGATGGTTCGCTCACGATGTCTTCCGATATCGATGAAGGCTCCATTATCAGGCTTTCGTATGGTGAACCGGGATTGATTGTAGACCGCATCAGGGAAGAAAGTGAAAAATGCGGTGAATTCGGACCCCAGGTGCAGCACATTTTCTCGTGTGCGGCGCGAAAGGCGTTCTGGTCGCAGCGTGAGCCGACTTACGAAATTACGCCGTTCAAGGGTTTGGCTTCGAGTACGGGATTTTTCTCGCATGGGGAATTCCTACGCGAAAAGGGGCATTTGAACCAACACAACATTACGCTTGTAATTGCCTCGATGCGAGAAGGTCCTGCGGTAGGGAAAAACCGTGAAAGGTCTGACGATATCCGATCCGAAATGACGACTAGGCTTCCGCTCGCGGCCCGTATGGCGACTTTCATTCGTGAAACTTCATTTGAGCTTGAACAAATTAACAGTAAGCTCCGCGTGATGAACGAGCACCTGCAAGATGTCGCGACGACGGATTCTCTGACGGGACTCGAAAATAGGCTTGCATTTGACGAATTGCTAAAAAACATTGCCCAGGAAGACTCCGATGCCGGAAACTGGACGATGGTCCTGATGGATGTGAACGGCCTCAAGTACGCCAATGATACCTTTGGACATCAGGCTGGCGACGTCTTGATTGTCGCTGCAGGAAAGTCTATCAAGAAGGCTTATGGGCTTTATGGGAACTGTTTTAGAATCGGTGGCGATGAATTTGCCGTAGTGACGAAGGCGCCTTTGGATTCCCTGTTCTTGCTGTATACCAATTTGCAAAAGAGTATTGAGGAATACAACAAGGATGCTCTTTATCATTTGTCGATCGCTGTTGGCGAAAGTAGGCTTCGCAGCGATTCGGGCATCCGCAAGTCCATTAGTGACTGGAAGATGGAAGCGGACCTGAACATGTATCGCGACAAGGTGCGTTACCATAAGCCGACCGAAAATAGCGAAAATCAGAACTTGAAAGATTTGATAACCTGCCTTATTTCGGTGGAAGAAGCGAAAGACTCTTATACGGCGCACCATTCCGAACGCGTCAAGGCGTATACGGAATTGCTCGCGCGTTTGTTGGGGCTTTCCGAGGCTTCGGTGTCATTGATTACGCATGCAGCTCACCTGCATGATATCGGCAAGATGGGTATCAGCGACAATGTGCTTGGTAAACCGGGAAAGCTGACTGATGAAGAATTCGCGATTATCAGGCAACACCCGGTAATTGGTGCAAAAATTTTGATGCAGTCGAACTATACGCACGAACTGGTGCAGATTGTGTTGCATCACCATGAACGTTTCGATGGTCGTGGATATCCCGAAGGCCTTAAGGGTGAAGAAATCCCGATCGGAGCCCGTATCATTGCCGTTGCGGATTCGATTGACGCCATGACGAGTAAGCGTGTTTACCGTGATGCGATGTCGCTCGATTATTGCCGCAAGGAAATCGAGAAAAATCTGGGAATCATGTATGATCCGGCTATTGGCAAGGTGGCGCTGGACCATTGGAATGAAATTGTCGATATGCTGCTGAAAATGCAGACTGGACGTCCGAAAGTCATATAAATTGGCTTTCTTTGCGGCCGTTTTCATCCGTGAACAAAAATAATCTTGGAATCCCGCTTTCGGGCGGGATTTTCTTGTATTTTTAGGTAAAACTAAAAAAAGGACGGAACATGGATAATTTCAACTTCTACAGCCCCACAGAATTCGTATTCGGTATGAACCGCGAAAATGAATGCGGTGAACTCATCAAAAAGTATGGCGGCACCAAGGTGCTGATTCATTACGGTGGTGGCTCTGCGGTGCGTTCGGGATTGATTGACCGCGTGAAGGCAAGCCTCGATGCTGCTGGAATCCCGCATGTGGAACTCGGTGGCGTGAAGCCGAATCCGCATGATTCGCTCGTGTACAAGGGTATTGAAGTTGTCCGTGAAAATGGGATTGATTTTATTTTGGCGGTAGGCGGCGGCTCTACGATAGACAGCTCCAAGGCCATCGCGATGGGCGTTCCTTACAAGGGCGATTTCTGGGACTTTTACGAAGGAAAGGCTTCTGCTGCATGTGCGCTCCCGATTGGCGTGGTGCAGACGATTGCGGCTGCCGGTTCCGAAGGTAGCGGCGACTCCGTGATTACCAAGGAAGACGGCATGCTCAAGCGCGGTGCAAGTAGCGAACACATTCGCCCGAAGTTCGCGGTGCAGAATCCGGCGCTCCTTTGCACGTTGCCTGCCTACCAGACGGCCTGCGGCATTACCGATATCATGGCTCACGTTTTTGAACGCTACTTCACGAATACGCTGGAAGTGGAAATTACCGACCGCCTGTGCGAAGCGGTGCTCCTCACGATGGTGAAGGAAGGCCCCCGCGCCATTGCCGACCCCGCCAACTACCAGGTGCGTGCAAACATCATGTGGGCGGGGACGGTAGCCCACAACGGCGTTGTGGGCTGCGGGCGCAGTCAGGACTGGAACAGCCACGCCATCGAACATGAACTATCGGCTCTTTACGACTGCGCCCATGGCGCGGGCCTAGCAGTCATCATGCCTGCCTGGATGGAATACGTCGTCGATCACAACGTAATGCGTTTTGCGCAGATGGCAACGCGTGTATTTGGCTGCCAGATGAATTTTGAGAACCCGAAGTCCACCGCCCTCGAAGGTATCAAGGCCTTCCGCAAGTTCCTGCATTCTATCGGTATGCCCATCAACTTTGCAGAACTCGGCGCGAAGGAAGAAGACATCCCGAAGATGGTCGAAAAGCTGAATCCGGGCGACGGCTGGGGCTTTGTCCCGCTCAAGGCGAAGGACGTGACTGAGATTTACAAAATTGCGGCCCACGCAACGGTGTAACTAGCTATGAGCAGTGAGGTCGTGCTTCGCACTTTGAGGTTTGAGGCGCTTGTAGGCGTGATTATAACCTCAAAGGACACCGAAGGCGGCCGTGCTCATACCTCATACCTCACATACTCAATATGATTGCACTATTCATCGGCGGTACAGGAACTATCAGCATGGCCATCACGCGCCTTGCAGCATCCCAGGGCTGGAAACTATACCTGCTCAATCGCAGGAACCGCCCCGCAGAAGATATCCCCGCAGGGGTTGAAATCATTAACGCCGACATTTACAATGAGTCGGACGTTGCCGAAAAAATCAAGGGGATGCAGTTCGATGTGGTCTGCGATTTTATCGTATTCCACCCGAGTGCGCTTGAACGCGATTACCGTCTGTTTAAGGGCAAGGCCAAGCAGTTCATGTACATCAGTTCCGCGAGCGCCTACCAAAAGCCGCTTTCGGACTATCGCATTACCGAAGGAACGCCTCTTGCGAATCCGTACTGGGAATACTCCCGCAACAAGATTGCGGGGGAGGAATTCTTGATGAAGATGTACCGCGAAGAAGGTTTCCCCATAACGATTGTGCGCCCGAGCCACACTTACGACGAGCGCAGCATCCCGCTGGGTGTCCACGGCAAGAACGGCAGCTGGCAGGTGGCAAAGCGCATGCTCGAGGGCAAGCCCGTCATTATTCACGGCGACGGTACGAGCCTTTGGACGATGACCTTCAATACCGATTTTGCCCGCGGTTTTGTGGGCTTGATGGGGAATGTGCACGCCATCGGTGAAACGTTCCAGATTACAAGCGACGAGACGCTTACCTGGAATCAGATTTACAAGGCGGTTGCCGATGCGCTGGGTGTTGAACTCAAACCCTACTACGTGTCTTCGCAGTTCCTTGCGGATGTGAGCGACTACGATTTGCTCGGGAGCCTCATCGGCGACAAGGCGAACTCCGTGGTTTTTGACAATTCTAAACTCAAGCGGGCTGTGCCCACATTCCGTTCCGAAGTTCGCTTTGATGAGGGTATCCGCCGCACCATTGATTATGTGCTTGCGCATCCGGAATTCCAGAAAGAAGATCCCGAATTTGATGCCTGGTGCGACAAGGTGATTGCGACGCTGGAAAGCGCGAAGGCCGCATTGCGCTAACGGTCAAGCGCTTGCTTGTGAAATTATCGGCTCAGTTCCACCACGTAGTCGGCGGCGTTCACGAAGTCTTGCGCATGTTCAATGGCGATGACGGTGTGGCCCGCCTCGGTGAGGCCGCGAATCAGTTCGAGTAGATGCTGGATGTCCTTTTGATGGAGCCCGCGGGCGGGCTCGTCGAAAAGGAAGAGTGTGTTCGGAGCCTTCGCGCGAGCGAGGGCGATGGAAAGGCGCAAACGGGCGCGTTCGCCGCCGGAAAGGTGCGACGTGGTTTGTCCGAGTTTCAGGTAGTCGAGTCCCGTATCTACAAGCGGCTTGAGCTTGTCGGCGAAAGGCTTCATGTTAATGAACAATTTGTAGGCTTCACCGACTTCTAGGTCATAGATGTCGGCGATGGAATGCGACTTGAAGCGGACTTCAAGAATTTCATCTTTGAAACGCCTGCCGAGGCATACGGGACATTCGGATTCTTCGTAGCCCGCGGGGTCGAGGATTACGCCTTCGCCTTTGCAGTTTTCGCAGCGGCCCCCGGGGTCGTGCGTCGCGAACTTGCTGGCGGTGTAGCCGCGGACCTTGCTTTCGGGGAGTTTCGCGAACAGGTCGCGGAGAATCGTGTTCAGGTTGATGGCCGAGGCGACGGTGCTGCGGCGGTTTCCGTGGAAATCGCCTGTTGAAAGGATCGATAGTGTCTGGATGCCGAGGCTTTCGAATTCGCCCTTGGAGGCACGCGGGGCTAAGTTCCTGAAGAAAATCGTGGACTTGCCGCTACCGCTTTGGCCAGTGATGACGCTGAACTTTTGAATCGGAAAATGCGCGGTGACCGGCTTCATATCGAACATCGCGAAGTTCTTGATATCGATGGCCGCGGCGTTTTTCTTTGGAACCTTCGGCTTAGTTTTCAAATTATTAATTCCGAATTCTGAACTCCGAATTCCTAATTCTCTAATCCAATTCCCTGTCGGCGACTGCGGATTATCCAAGACTTCCTTGGCTGTCCCCTGGAATAAAATCTCACCGCCCTTTTCGCCGGCGCCTGGTCCCATTTCAATAATCCAGTCGGCTTTCTTGATGAGGGCCGGGTTATGGTCAATAAGGACGAGTGTGTTCCCGCGGGACTGTACCTTCTTGAGGACTTTCCAGAGGGCTTCCACATCGCTTTGGTGCAAACCGCTGGCGGGTTCGTCGAGAACAATCAAGAGGTTGTTCAGGTGTCCGGTGCTGAGGCTCGAAAGCCGAAGTCTCTGGACTTCGCCACCCGATAGGGTGGCGCCTGCACGCCCTGCCGTAAGGTAACCGATATCCAAATCGACAATCGCCTGGATGCGGTCGATTAACGTGCGGAAGGCGGGCTGCTGCTTTGCCGTCAGTCGATTGTCGAACAGGGCGTGCAGCCGGCTTTCGAGTTCCGCGAAAGGCGTGCTTAAAATGTCTTGCCAAGTGGTACGGATTTTGCGCGGCTTATCTTTGCGATCTTCGCTGCTTTTGTTTTCGCGGTCATCTTCACTTGAAATGCTTTCAATCGCCGCATTCAAAAAATTCTGCTTGAGTCGAAGGCCCTTGCATTCGGGGCATTCTTCGCTGCTGTCGCCGTCTTCGATGATTCCGGTTCCGCCACATTTTTCGCAAACGCTCGTACGGGAATACGGCGACAAATCTTCAGACGCAAGCGGCCTGGAAAGTTGCGCTCCGTGCTCAGGGCAACGCGGCACCGTGCTGAAAAGCTTGCGACTCCCGTTGATGTCTAGAATCAATTCGCCGTGGGTGAGCTTCAAGACTCCGTCGACCGCCTCGGCAATACGGGTACGCGTGTTCTCGCGAACAATCACGCGGTCTACGACGATAAAGAATTCTTGCGGTACGATTTTGCGCTCGGCCGCAGTCAAGTCAGCGAGCGAATAGCTGACACCATCGGCTAAAGCTCGCGTAAAGCCCTGCGCCAGGAACACCGCCGACAGCTTATCGAGAGTCGCGTGCTTATCAGCTTCAATCCGTGCAAAAAATTGCAACTTACTCCCTTGCGGAAGGCTCGCAATCTCGCGAATTATGTCTTCGCGGCTCATGCTTTCCATAGGCTTTCCGCAAATAGGGCAGGCGGGCTTCGCATAAGCCGCAAACAACGCGCGTAATGTAGAATCGCATTCCGAGATGCTGAGCGCATAAGCCTTCGCAGGCGTTTCTCCGTGACTCGGGCCTACGGCTAGGCTTGCGGGCAAACCTTCGGCGCTATCCAGCGGAATAATGCGGCGGCCGCCCAAGAGTTCAGCGGCAAAAGGCGAGAGTGTTTCCAGATAGCGACGCTTGGATTCTCCGTGCAGGGT
The DNA here is from genome assembly GCF_900142475.1 of Fibrobacter sp. UWH4. NCBI lineage: Bacteria > Pseudomonadati > Fibrobacterota > Fibrobacteria > Fibrobacterales > Fibrobacteraceae > Fibrobacter > Fibrobacter sp. UWH4. The sequence continues at coordinate 254,840 of NZ_FRAY01000004.1, read as the reverse complement.
ATCAAGTACAAGCGTCGACTTTCCGCAGCCCGAAGGTCCGCATACCACAGAAATCTTGCCCAGCGGAAACTGCGCGTCGATATTCTTCAGGTTATGCAGCCTGCATCCGCGTATGCTGATGAAGTTGGGCATTACTCCCTAATCGTAAATCTCAGTTCGCCAAACGGAGTGCAGAAGTCGAGGTTCTCGAGGCCGTTGGTCTCAATGCCGTTGAACATGCGGTAGCCACCACCGATAGACACTTCGAGCATCCTGGTTATGCGATAGTTGAAATGTACGGACATGTCGGCGGTAAAGAAGTAGTCTTCAGATTCGAAGGCTTCGTCATCCGGTTCCATCACGTAGAGGGCTCCGCCGCCGACTTCAATCGGCACGGAAATTGCGAAGTCGCCGAGTCTGAGCGGGAAGAGTTCCACGAACCCGCCGAACGACATGTACTTGATCATCTGTTTTTCGGCGACATTGTAGTTGCGGACATCGCTCAGGAGTCTTGAAACCCAAACGCCGGTAGAAATCTGCGGCAAGATGTCGAGGCCGATTCGGATATTGGCGAAAATGGCGCCGTCGTCAGCCACGAGCACGTTACCGCCACTCACGCCGATGAAAGCCTTCAGGCCGTCGTTCGACTTTTCTTCGGGGGTGTATTTTACGCTCTGCAGTTCAGCGTTTGCAAAAGCCACCAGTGCCGTGAGGAACAACAGAATTTTTTTCATAAGCAAAGTCCTTTTTGTACAATGTATAAAAATAATCCGCAAATGGCTCTTGGTCAGATTGCCGCCTTGCGTCGCTTTTTAATTCCGAATTCTGAACTTCGAACTAGAGACGGTCTTTGGTCATGTTCAGTCCTTCGGTGGGGGATCCTTCCCAGTTCCAGATGCGGTCCCTGGATTCTGGCCAGGTACAAATGGTCCAGACAATGGAATTCCCGCAAAGAACGATGGTCCAGATACCGAAAACGAGGAACAGGATAAGGGGGATAAACGCGAGAGAACCGTAGAAAATGGACATCCTGGTGACAAGTGTTGCCTGGATGAGCATTAGGATTCTCACGTAAATCATGATGCTGAACCATGCCAGGAAGGAAATTCCGATGGAGGAAAGGAGCAGCTTTTTCTTGGTGTAGTTCTTGGGGTCTGGTCGCGCCGGAAGTGCGTAAAGCGTGAGGAAGATGATTAAGATAATCGCCCCGTGAAACGTTACGTACCAGAAGGCGTCTATCAACGTATGAAGTACGGACGGGTCAAAATGCAGGCCGTCTACGACGATGACCGAAAGGACATTTTGCACGTGATTTACGAAGCCGGCGTATAGGCCGATGATACCGGCAAAAATAAGCAACAACGGGGTGTAGATGCGAATCTGCTTGTGCAACGGGCGAGAAACCTTGTTTTCCCACACCACGTTAAAATTTGATTCTAAGCTACCGAAGGCGAGAATGAAGGTTACGAAAAGGCCCATGGCGCCGATGAATCCGAGCTTGCCGATGGGGACATGTTCTGCATTCTTCACGATGGCGATGATAGGGTCGATAGGCCAGTCTAGATTCAGAATGTTCAGGAGGTGGGGGAGGTAGTCCGAGACAAAATTGCCGAATCCGACCGCAATGGTAATCGAAGTCAGGAGAATGAGCAGAGGGACCACCGCCAGGAATGTTGTGTAGGTGAGTGCTGCTGCACGGGTCAGGCCGTGGAAGTACAGGAAGGATTTTCCTGCAATAATCGCGATTTTTACGGGAGTGACGGAACGCGCGGCTATCGCGTCGAACATCTTTTCCCAGGAAAAATTCGTGAACCATTCTGGCATCATTGGTCGCAAATCTAGAAAAAAATGGGACTTTTATTGATTGATGTCTACAGTTTGCTCGTTTTTATCCTAAAATGTGGACTTTTTATTTTTGTTACGCTGCTGCAAAATAAAGTGAAATATGTAAAAATTACGAAGTTATGTAGACTTTTTATAAAAAATTTGATTATATTTGAAGAGTGCAGCTATTGTAGACAGTTGTCTTTGGACTACAAAAAAGGAATGTGCCGTGAACCTTTTTTTGTTTTTTGAGGATAGATTTGCTTAGAGGTTGCCAAAAAAATGGAGTTTATATGGGTATTGGTTTAAAAACATCGACAATTTTTGCTGGAGCAGTCCTGGCTTTTGGTCTTGCGTCGCCCTCTTTCGCGGCGACCCGCCAAATGGAAAAACTTTCGCGTGGCCTTGCTGTAGCGAATACGGGCAAGGGAATGCTTGTGAGTTGGCGCCTCTTGGGTACCGAGAATCCGGACACGGAATTCAACCTTTATCGCGACGGAACGAAAATTGCGTCCATCAGTAAGACTGCTGGCACGAACTACCTGGATGCTGACGGCAAGACGACTTCCAAGTACACGGTCGCTGCCGTGGTGAACGGCAAGGAGGGCAAGGCGGAAGGCGCACTTATCGTGTTGGACCAGAACAGCAAGGGGTTCCCGTACAAGACCATCAAGGGTCTCAATGTACCTAAGAACCAGACGATGCCGGACGGTTCTACATGCAGCTACAGCCCCAACGACATGAGCGTGGGTGACCTGGATGGCGATGGCGAACTGGATTTGGTTCTCAAATGGGATCCGAACAATTCCAAGGACAATTCCCAGTCGGGTTACACGGGTACCGTGTTTATTGACGGCTTGAAGATGGACGGGACCCTCCTGTGGCGTATCGACCTCGGCAAGAATATCCGTGCTGGCGCCCATTACACGCAGTTCATGGTCTATGACCTGGATGGTGACGGAATTGCCGAAATCGTGATGAAAACTTCGGATGGAACGGTCGATGGCAAGGGCAAGGTCATTGGCGACGGTTCCAAGGATTACCGGACCTCTTCGGGAACCATTATGTCGGGTAACGAGTACCTGACGGTGTTCAAGGGAAATACCGGCGAGGCTGTCCATACGATTAACTACTGGCCCGCCCGTGGAAAGATTTCGGGGGATACCTACGGCAACCGTGACAACCGCATGCTGGCGGCGATTGCCTACCTCGACGGGGTTCACCCGAGTGTGATTATGAGCCGCGGTTACTATACCGAATTCTTTGTGGCCGCCTATGACTTTGACGGCAAGGAACTCAAGACTCGCTGGCAGCACAGTTCCGACAAAGCTGGCCAAGGACTTTACGGCGAAGGCAACCACAACCTTTCCGTGGGTGACCTGGATGGCGACGGTTTTGACGAAATCGTCATGGGCTCTGCGGCACTCAAGCACGACGGAACCCTCCTTTACCGTACCGGGTTTGGCCATGGCGATGCCATGCACCTGTCCGACATGGATCCCGACAAGCCGGGATTGGAAGTGTACGACGTTCACGAAGAAACTTCCAACAAGTACAGCGAAGAATTCCGGGACAAGGATGGCAATGTGGTGTGGGGAACATTGCAAAGTACGTTGAAATGTAAGGATAAAAACGGAAACGAACATGTTGGCTGCGACAATGGCCGAGGTCTTGCTGCTGATATCGATTCCACGAATCGTGGCTTTGAAATGTGGTCGGGAACCAGCGGAGGAATCCGAACGGTAACTGGAACGACGCTTTCGGCTACGACTCCTTCGGTCAATTTCCGCATTTACTTTGATGGTGACTTACAGGATGAACTGCTGGATGCTACAGGCAGTGGCGGCAGCGGAGGAAAGATTGAAAAGTGGAATTCTGGCAAGAAGACGGTCGATCGCTACTTCAGCTTCTATGAAGTGAATAGTTCGACTCTGAACAACTCCACTAAGGCGAATCCCTGTATTGTGGCCGACCTGTTCGGCGACTGGCGCGAAGAATTCATTGCGCGTTCCAGCACGGATCCTTCGACGATTACGATTTTCCAGACTCCCGTGACGACTCCGCACAGGCTCTACACGCTGATGCACGACCCGCAATACCGCGTGAGTGTCGCTTGGCAGAATGTTGCCTATAACCAGCCGCCCCACGTGAGCTACTACCTGCCCGACATGGTGAAAAACCTGAAGAAACCCGACATTTACATGCTTGGTACCGAAGGTGTCGCGGGCCTCGCTCCTTCTATTTCGAAGGTGGGCGATGGGCTTGAAAACCAGGGAATCCTGCTAGGTAATGCAATCGAGAGCTTCGGCTACAAGTTTATCGGCTGCGATGGCGTGAAGGTGACTGGACTCCCGAAGGGCGTGACCGCGAAGGTAGAGGGTTCGACCGTGACCATTTCGGGAACTCCGACGGAAGCGGGCGTATTTGCCTACACCGTTGTAACCGAAGGTGGTGAGGGTGATGCCGCGTCTGCGAAGGGTGTGCTCTCTGTTGCCGCTCCGGGAAATGCTGAAGAGGTTGCGACGAAGAAGGAGGCCTCCAAGGTCGATGCTTCTACGCCGGATGCGGGAATCGGCTGGTCCGAGACGACCAATACGGGCTTTGTCGAGAAGGGATACTTCAACTTTGACAACTCCACCGCAAGCTACGGAACGTGGAACCTGTATTCCGAACATACTGCTTCTACCACCATCAGCATCCGCTTTGCAAATGGTGGCAGTGCCGCACGCGATATGGAACTTGTGGTGAACGGAGTCAAGGTAGGGACAGTCTCTATGGATGCGACCGGCGGCTGGACGACTTGGCTTACGACCGATGCGAAGATTGATTTGGCGAAGGGACTCAATACGATTACGCTCAAGTCGACGACTGCCGATGGTGGCGCGAATGTGGATATGTTCTACTTCGATATCGAAGGCGTGAGCGCCTATGCGGGCCAGGTTGACGAGCAGACCACGATAAAGCCTGTTGCAGCTTCTGTGCGAGGAATGGTGTTCAATCCCTCGACGGGTGTGTTGTACACCCCGAAAGCAGGCCTTGCTGAAATTTACTTCTACGACATGTCCGGTGCGATGCGCCTGGGTATCTCGAAGAATGTTTCTGCGGGATCGACAGCGATGGCACTCGACCAAGAACAGCTCCCGAAGGGAATGTACTTGGTGAAGGTTAAACTTAACGGAAAGGCTGTTTTCGCAAAGAAATTTGCGAAGCAATAAAACACCTCACTGCCTAGCCCTGGTCTTTCGAGTGTTGAACTGGGGCTAGGCAATTTAGGGTCTTGGTTATGAAGATGTTTAATAAAATTTGGCAGTCTGCCGTAATCGCCTCGATGGTCGTGGCTCCGCTCACATGGTCGGCGGTGACCATTTATATGTGTGGCGACTCCACCATGCAGGATTGGAACGAGGGCTACTATCCCAAGCAGGGAATGGGCCAGGATTTTGGCTATTTCTTTGATGCCAATGCAATTTCGGTCTACAACGCTGGCCGCGGAGGCACAACCTCGCAAACTTATTACGATGGCCATTGGAAAGTTGATTTCAAGAAGAATGGTGTGACATATCCTGCTGTGTCTGGCCTAGTCCGGAAAGGGGACTATGTGTTCATCATGTTTGGTGCAAATGACAATGGATACAAAACGGGGGAGGCAAATTTCAAGAAGAGCATAGGTGGAATGGTTACGGAATCGAGGGCCAAGGGCGCAATCCCGATTCTACTCGCTCCGATTCGCCGTTCTAGCTTTACCAACAAGGATTCTATATATGAATCCTACCATGCATACCCAATCTATATGCGGCAGGTAGCGGATTCCTTGAAGGTCCCCTTGATTGATTTGGATACCCTTTCTAGGAATTATCTAATCTCTACGGGTGAACTTTATGCCCATCGTTTTGTCAATATGTTCATCAATGATGGCGAGTATTCAACGAGTGGCGCGCAGACAGATAACCAGCATTTGCAGCAGATGGGCGCAAATGACATGGCGCGTATGGTGACAGAGCAGATGCGTATTCATACTGATGCGGATGTCAAAGCTTTGGCGAACTATTTGGCGCCCATGTATCAGGTTGATGTCAAGGTTAGCCCGGCGGGAAGCGATTCTGCGACTACGTTGAGTGCTTATTATCCGCAGGGCATGAAGGTTACTCTCAAGACGATTCCCAAGGCAGGGAAAAAGTTCGTGGGGTGGTTTGATGGCAATGGAAACAAGGTGAGCGGCAATGCGGTAACCCAGATCCGCTCCAATTACATGTATTCCTTTGCGATGGGAAATAAATCTACGCAATATACGGCTGTGTATGAAGGCGGATCCGCTATTAAATACACGGGCGATGGTTCTGCGCGGAAGACTTTCCCGACGGATGTTCCAAAGTGTATTGGAGGTTGCTCGGGGAATGTATCCAGTTCTTCGATAACACCGACTTCGTCAAGTTCTTTCGATGACGAAAGTTCGTCGTCTCACGTAAGTCTCGACATTAAGAGATATTTTGATGCTCATGCACCTGATGAAGGTGTAGGCTTTTCAGAAAATAACCATGAAAATTATACGGGTGAAGGTTTTTTCAACTTTGCAAACGAGATGAATTCCTATGCCAATTATAAAATGGTTTTCCCGAAGGCCTCACGAGTGACGATGGCGATTCGCTATTCTTTTGCAGGAAATGCGGATAGGATGGTGAATGTTTATTTGGATCATGATTACTATGTGTTCTTTGAACCGACGGGTAGCTGGGATGAATGGGATACAGCCTATGTTGATATTGATTTGCTGAGTGGTGAAAATACGCTTCAGTTTATTTCGATGTCGAATGATGGAGGTCCTAATATTGATGCCTTTGGCTTTAGCATCAATGGCGTTTGCCGTGTTGGAGAAGAGTGCCCCGAAGTTAATGACTCGACCGATACTTCGAAAACGGCTATTAAGAACGAAATCTGTTTGGGTCGTTTCGGCTTGCAGGGAGAAACCTTGCGCCTGTCCGGTACGGAACGCGCCCATGTGAATGTGTTCGACTTGCGTGGCCGTTTGGTGGCAAAGCGAATCGTCGAAAACGCTTCTGAAGTTTCGCTTACGACTATGGTGAAGTCTGCCGGACTCTACCGCGTTGTGGTGCGCCAGGGTAGTGAAAAGTTTAACGCAAACTGGGTCAAGGTTAAATAGGATACAAAGTGTCATCCTGAGCGCAGAACCGAAGGTTCGTAGTCGAAGGATCTAAGGAACTCTTTTTATGAGATCTTTCGACTTCGCTAAAGCTTCGCTCAAGATGACGCAAGGAGTGGCTGGAAAAATGAAATCGTTGTTCAAACTTCTCATCGCTGCTGCCGTGTTCGCGGGCGTCGCCGTGAGCGATTCCACGAGTTTCAAGGTTCACGTGATTGGCGACTCTACGGTCTGTAACTACAAGGACAATGCTTACCCGCAAACAGGTTGGGGACAGATTCTGGGGAGTTTCTTTGACGGTTCCCGCGTCCAGGTGGTGAACTACGCTATCGGTGGTCGCAGCTCCAAGACGTTCGTGCAGGAAGGTCGCCTAGACGAAGTGAAGAAGAATCTCCAGAAGGGCGATGTCATGATGGTCCAGTTTGGACATAATGATCGCTATTTTGGGAGCAAGGCTCGCGAGGTTCCCTTTGATTCGCTTGGCTACTGGCTGCAGCAATATGCTGATGTGGCTAAAGGTGCGGGCGTTACTTTGGTGTACGTGACCCCGATGAACATGAACATGGGGGTGAATGGCCGCAATGTGTTTACGGAATACAATGTTGTCGGCAAAATGGAGGAACTTGCCAAGAAAAACGGCGCCGTCTACGTGAATCTGAACGCAAAATCCTACAATGCCTACAGCAAAAGCTGGGACCCGGCGTATGTTTCCCGTTACCAGTTCAAGATGTTCCTGGCTGGAGAATACCCGAATTACAAGGATGGTGTCACCAACGATGGGACGACGCACTTCCAGGAATCGGGTTCCATTGCGCATTGCCAGTGGATTGCCGAGGAACTTGAAAGCGCCCTGAAAAATGAATCGTACATTTCTGCCGATAACAAGGCGAATTTGACACAGCTTGTGTCTGCCCTCAAGCCGCGTTATGCCTTTACGGTTAAGGCGAATGTTTCGAACAGCAAGGGGCTCATTACGCATAACCAGCAACTCCCCGGCGGCGCTCCGCTTACTTTGCATGTAAGCCCCGGCAGCTTTGGCAAAAAGTTCGTTGGCTGGTACGATGACGACTGCAATAAGCTTTCGGCCGATTCGAACTATTACGGCAAAAAGACCCTCTACCGCGCGGCAACCTATACGGCTGTCTTTGACGGTGGTCCCGCCTGTCAGCCGACTTCGCACGGTGAAGAAGGCTCCGGTGACAATCCGACTTCTTCTAGTTCCGAGGGACCGGAATCTTCGGCCTCTATTGACACGGCGCTCTGTTTTGCGGGTGTTGCCGACGAAGCCTGGCCTTCTCCGATAGACATGGCTAGCCCCGAAGCGGGGGATGGTTGGACCGAGGCGAATCATGAAGGCTTTACGGGCCAGGGCTTCTTTAACTTTGACAACTCCGCCTACAGCACGGCTACTTACAATGTGACTTCGGACCAGTCTGCATCGAACGCCCGCGTGATGATCCGTTATTCGTTCCAGGGAAATACGGATCGCGATATGAAGCTGACTGTCGATAATGGTGAGTACGATGTGACATTCAAGTCTACCGGAAGCTGGGACAAGTGGGATACCGCTTACGTCGAGGACGTGTGGGTGGATGCTCTTGACTTTAAGGTGAAACTGGCTTCTGCTTCGGCAGACGGCGGCCCGAATATCGACATGATTGCCTTCGATATCAAGGGCGTTTACCGTACCGGTTGCAGTCCTGCAAAGGTAAAAGGCGGTGTGGAATCATCTTCTTCGGAAAGTGGCGAAACGATCGCTTTCGACAATCGCACTGTTGCAGGATTCCTTTTTGATGCGACTCACAAGACCGTGACGACTTCTGGAGGCTTGCTCAAGGTTCAAATAACGGATGCCTTGGGAAAGATGGTTGCCCAGGAGATGCGTCAGGTTGCTCCGGGAACGGTTTCCCTGCTGCAAAAAGACGCAAGGATGCCGAATGGACGCTATTTTGTGCGGGTGCAACTGGATGGTCGAGTCGTAATGTCTTCTTTTTTGTATATTAAGTGAAAAATGGAGGCTTTATGAAGCTTTTTAAGTTGACTGCATCTGTGTGCGCTCTGGCCGCCGCTGTTTCTTTTACCGCTTGTGATGATTCTTCTTCGGCATCCGATGAAGGCAAGGGCTCTTATGATTGCTCTGTCAAGGATGGCGTAAAGGTCGCTTATCCGAAGGGTGGCGAAACTTTTAAGATTGGTGACACTGTTACTGTTGTTTATGGTGCTGACGTTGAAGATTCGGGATACCGTATCCTTCTTAAGACGGATGAAGATGATGCCGGTATGGATATGCTGGATGAGTCTCTTGATCCTGCCCATCTGGATGGAAAAACTTGCAACGAACAGAAAGTCGTTGTGAAAATGGATTTTCTGCCAGATAGCGTCGAATTGCCTCTCTTGAAGGCTTTGATTCGCGTCTCTCCTTATAACAAGACTGCCAAGGGTGCAAACTCCGGTTCCTTCAAGTTGACCGAGTAATTGAACGCGACTCTTGAATTTGAAGATTCTTCAATCACCGTAGCCCTTGTGGGTTGCGGTGGTTTTATTGGTAGCCACCTGTTGCGGGCAATCTTTGAACGAACCCGCTGGCGTGTTTTCGGCGTAGACCTGGATTCGTACCGCATTCAGGAGCATTTGGCTAATCCAAGGTTTGAATTTTTATGTGCAGACCTTGCGGATCCCGAGGTGGTGAAGCGTATTGCGCAGTATCCGGTAGTGGTGAATTTGGCGGCTATCTGTACACCAGGGCGATATATGGCCGAAGCGGCTGAGGTGATTCGTAGCAATTATGACCATCCGCGTGCCTTGGCTGATGCTTGTGCCAAGAGCGGAAGCTGGCTGATTCATTTTTCCACTTCTGAAATTTACGGTAAGACGGCTGCGAATTCCGGTGCGCTCGTAGAAGATGAATCCGAAATTGTGCTTGGACCTGTTACCGCTAGCCGATGGAGTTATGCGACTGCAAAACTCTTGACCGAACGCTACTTGGCGGGGCTTGCCGACTTGAGTTGGACGGTAGTTCGCCCGTTCAATTTCGTGGGGCCTTTCATGGATTTTATGCCGGGGGTCGATGGCGAGGGAATTCCGCGGGTGCTCGCGAATTTCTCGACGGAGCTTGTACGCGGCGAAACACTTAAGCTTGTAAATGGCGGGGTCGCGAAACGTTGCTTTACCTCGGTGCACGATGCGGTGGACTTTATGTTCTGCGTGTTTGCGGCGGGTTGCGATTCAGAACGTTGCGAAAGAGTTCTTTCGCAGGCTTTCAATGTCGGTAATGCGACGAACGAAGTAACCGTTGAAGAACTTGCGCAGCTGATGCGTTCGGTGTATGCCAATCTTAAGGGAATTCCCGAAAGTGCTGTGCCTGGAGTCGAAACGGTCTCGGGCGAAGATTATTACGGCAAGGGTTACGATGATTCCTTGCGTCGCCTGCCTTCTGTCGAAAAAGCAGAACGCCTTGTTGGCTTTAAGGCAAAAATTCCGCTGAAAGAAGCTCTTGAAGAGTCGCTCCGGTGGTTCATTGGTCATTATGCCCTTTGATTATTTTATTTTCATTCCCGCCTATAACGTTGCGACGACCCTTGCGCTTGTCCTGCAAAAGATTTCAGACGAAGTTTGGAACCGTTCGATTGTTTTGGTCATTGACGACGGTTCCGCCGACGATACGCGCGGTTCCTTTGAAAATTTTGTGGAGGCTCTCAACGGCGAATCCGCTGGCGTCCAGAAAAAAAAGCACCTTCGCTATATGCGGTTTGAACAAAATAACGGCTACGGTGCTGTGGTCAAGAAAGGAATTTCCGAAGGGCTCCGTTCCGGTGCAAAATGTGTTGCCTGCTTGCATGGCGATGGCCAGTATCCGGCCGAACAGTTGGATGAGTTCTTTAAGTATATGGAATCGCAAGAGAAAATGGCAACAGAGTCAACGAAAAAACTTGCGTTGGTGCAGGGATCGCGCCATCTGATTCGAGGCGGAGCCAAGGCGGGTAAAATGCCCCTGTACAAGCGAATGGGCGGAAAAATCCTGACCGCAGTTGAAAATCTTGCCTTCAAACAGAAGTTGACGGATCGTCACAGTGGATTTATCGTTTATTCCTCGGAATTCTTGAAGACCCTCAATCTTGCAAAACTGAGCCCGAGTTTTGATATTGATCTCGAAATGATTTCGATTGCCGATGCACGAGGCTTTAAACTTGCGGAACTCCCGATTCCAACTCGTTATGCCGGTGAAAAGTCTAATCTGAACGTGGTTACTTACGGCTTACGCGTTTTACGACAGGTTGTCCGCCGTATTGTTGCTTGATTTTTTCCCTATTTTTAATATATATTTAAAGCATGGTTAAAGATTTAATTCATGCTTTGAATGGGGTGCTGCTCGGAAAGTCCGAGACGGTGGAGCTTTTGGTGATGGCGCTGTTGGCGGACGGCCACGTGCTGGTAGAAGATGTTCCCGGCACAGGTAAGACGACGCTTTCGAAGGCGCTTGCCGCGGCGATTGGCGCGGACTTTGCGCGAATCCAGTTTACGCCGGATTTATTGCCTGCCGATGTGACGGGCGGTGCGGTATTCAAGGCGAATACGGGCGAATTTGAAATCAAGAAGGGCCCTGTGTTTACGCAGGTGCTTTTGGCCGACGAAATCAACCGAGCCTCGCCGCGTACGCAGAGTGCGCTCTTGGAAGCGATGGAAGAGCGCCAGGTGTCGCTGGAAGGCGAACGGTACAAGTTGCCGGAACTTTTTATGGTGCTTGCGACAGAGAACCCGGTGGAATTCCACGGCGTGTTCCCGCTGCCCGAAGCGCAGATGGACCGCTTTATGGTGCGTATTTCCGTGGGTTATCCGAGTGCGGAGACGGAACTTGAAATTTTGCGAGCGCATCGTACAAGTCGCCCGATTGATACTTTGAAGGCGGTAACGAATCCCGAAGAAATTTTGAAGGCCCGTGCCACGGTGCGCGGCATTCATATTGATGAATCGTTGGAGCGCTATGTGATTTCACTGGTGCAGGCGACGCGTAACGACGGCAGCGTACGTCTGGCGGCTAGCCCGCGTGCTGGATTGAATCTGGTGCGTATGGCGCAGGCGTGTGCGTATGTGAATGACCGCGACTTTGTGAATTCCGATGACATTCAGCGTGTGTTTTTCCCGGTGATGGAGCACCGCGTGTTCGCCAAGGACAGCGGCGACCCCGACGCCAGCAAAAAGATTTTGCAGGGAATATTAAAGCAGGTGAACGTACCCAAATAAAAACAATGTGTAATGTGTGGTGTGTAATGACTAATCATTTCACATCCCACACCTTACATCTCAAAGGCGCATTGCGCCGACCTCAAACCTCATACCTCGTACCTCACATCCCTACTTCCAACAATGTCCTTCTTCCACTGGTTTATTCGTTCTATTCCGCGGGCCCCGAAAAAATCGGGACTCCTGATGGCGGTATACTTCTGGTGGCTTGACTATTTTACTCCGGCAGGTCGCGCCTTTGCCTCGCTTTTTTTGCTGGCGATGTTTGCAGGCGCAGTGCCTGGATTCTGGGCGGCGTGGATTTTTGCAGGAATTGTTTTTCTGCTGTTCCTGGGGCTTGTCTTTAGCCTGTTCGTGACGGCGAAGCGGAGCAAGATCTGGATTGAAAGCGTTTCGGTGAATCGTGTGCGCGAAGGCGAAACAGCTACGGTAACGGCTTTTGTGGCGGTGCGCTCGACGATTGACTGCGTGACTTTGGGAGCGAACCGTTTGCCGCCCTCGCTTACAGGCTTTGAATCGGACCGCGCAAAGATTAAGAAGGGCGAGCCGCCGCGCAAGATGGAATGCCAAGTGCGTACAACGCGCCGCGGCTCCTTTATGCTGAATAAGGTCTCGGCGAATGTGCCCGAAATCATGGGACTTTTGCGCTGGCCTTATGGCTTTAACGGCTCGGTGGAATTGCTGGTGTACCCGCGTGCACTCAAGGTGCAAGATTTCCCGTTCCTCACTCAAGGCGCTTCGGGCATGGCGTTTGCGCCGTTTTTGATGCCGAGTCTTACCCGCGGCATGAATTTTATAGGCGTGCGGCCTTACCGCGAAGGCGATTCCCTGCGCGACTTGCACCATAAGGCTTTTGCCCGCTACGGAAAGCCTTTCACCAAGGAATTCGAGGTCGAACGCGGTGCGGGTGTGATTCTGCTGTTGGATACGGCGACACCGAATTTCAAGTCGCGGCAATACTTGGAGCAGGCGATTCGCATGACGGCGGCGGTGGGCGAGTGGCTTTTGGATCGCGAAATTCTCGGAAGATTTTTTATTGACAGCGAAGAAATTGCGCTGGATGGCGGTAGCGAAAGCCGCAAGAATTTGCTGGATGCCTTGGCGAGAATTCCGCCGGCATCGCTTGCGCATGCAAAACTGCCGGTACCTTGGGCACCTGCGGCGCGCCCGATGGATCCGGTACTTCGCATCGGACTTTACGAAAACGAAGAACCGCTTGTGAATAAGCATATCGTGGTCGGAAAATATCCGGCTTCGACGGAAGATAAATTGCTGGTGGTATCGCCTGAAGAATTGGATGGCCTTGAACGCGGGGTGGTGACTTTATGATGGCTAGCGAAAAAGTTGACATCCGCTACGCCTTCAAGGTGTTATTCCTTTGCCTTGCCTCGGTGAATCTGGGGCATACGTTTGACTTTTTGTGGCTTGGACTTTTATTTGCAATTTACTTTGCGGTCGTTGGCGTGTTGAATGCGACGCGCCGCCGCGAATTTGCGAAGCGCCCGCGTTACAATAAGATTCTCGCTTACGGCGCGATTGTACCGCTAGCGCTTTTCTGGGTGATGACTCCGTCCGTTGAAAACGGCGTGTCGCCATATCTGATATTCTTGCCGGGAATTTACTTGCTGTATTTGGCGGCTTTGCAGGAACGGAGCCGCGGAAACGGCGGCTTTGAGGTTTTTGTCGCCTTCGATGGCGTGGGCGCGTTACTCTTTGGAATGTACATGGTGCCGCACGGCTGGGGCTTTGTGGGGTTTGTCGGATTCTTGCTGGCTCTTTGCGCCTATAGCCGCCGCGGTACAGCGCCCTACAAGTACGGGCTCTTTTTGCTCGTGATAGCGGCCCTTGGCGCCATCTCCTACGGTGGTTGGCAATACTGGAAAACGCAGCGTTACCGTTATGGCGCGCAGATGGCCGAAAACTATTACCAGCGCGAACGAATGATGGGCTTTGATCCGGTCGCGGCGTTGGGAAGCTTCGGGAGCAATTACAATTCCCGCTACAATAGCCAGGTGGTATTGCGCGTGTGGGATAAGCAACCGTCGCGTTACTTTAAGGCGGCCAGCTACGAAAAGTATGTGGCGGGCATTTGGAAGTTGCCGACAAAATTTGCGAAACGCCTTTATCCGGCTTATTACCAGGTGGACTATGCGGTATTTGAAACCGCGGATTCGCTGACGAAGGCCGATTCATTGCGCGATGTAGAACAAATCTGGGTGCAATCGACGCTCAATAACTTTGGCTTTGTGTTTGCGCCGTACGGTGCCGTGGGCTTTGCGGCGAAAGATGTGGATTCGCTGACCTATTACGCGGGCGGCATGGTGCAGGGCTTGGACGGAAACGGAAAACGTTCTGACTGGCATTATTTCAAGTGCAAGCCTGTCTCGGCCGAAATTGTGCCGGAGGCATGCTCGTTGCCGGATTCTCTGATGGCACCGAGTGAAGGTGATTTGCTGGTGGGCGAGCGGTACTTGCCGCTGATTGATACCGTGATTGCGGCGATGGGATTGCGCGACTCTGCGGCGGTGGATTCTGCAGCACTTGCAAAATCGATGCCGGACGCGCTGGTGTTGCAGAAAATGTTGGCTTATTACCTCGCAAATTTCACCTACTCGCTCTCGGTGCCGGGAATTACGCGCTGGAATGGGGCGAAGAATGAGCCGTTAGCTGTTTTCTGGCGTGAAAAGCAGGGCTTCTGCGAATACTATGCGACGCTTTCGACGCTGGTGCTTCGCCGCCTGGGAATTCCCTCGCGGTATGTGACGGGCTTTGCAAATCCTGAAGTGGTCGAGGGGCTGCCTTATAGTATTTTCCGGCGCAAGCATTCGCATGCATGGGTCGAAGCTTTTGTGGATAACCGCTGGGTGATCTTCGACCCGACGCCTCCCATTTTGCCGCAGTTTGCGGATGCACCCAGCTGGTGGAGCGTCAAATGGGAGGGCGTGCGCGGGCGCCTAGCCCGCGTGATGCATGCCCTTAAAGAAGGCGAGTGGCGTCGAGTCGTCGATAGTTGGCAGAATCAGTCGACCGCTCTCTTGGAAAGCCCGATTCTGTATGCGGTGCTTGTTGTACTAGTCGCTGCCTTTGTTGGCAGGAAACTCTATATATTATATAGACAAAGCGAAAAAAAACGGAGCTTTGTTTCGCCGCGGGCCGTCCTCTGGGTCAAGCGCCTTGACCGGTGCGAAAAGGAACTTGCCAAGGTGGGGTTCCGTCGTGAAACAGGCGAAACCGTTGGCTGTTTTCTGCGGCAACTCGATGCTGAAATTGCGAAACTTGACGCTCCACAGGATTCCTCGAAATCTACCCCGAACCGTCGAAAAATAATCCGTAAAGCGCTAGAGTTTCTCCGCGACTACGAAATGCAGAGATGGCGTGTTTGACGATGCTTTTACACTTTTCGCTTTCTTTGTTCAAAGGTTTTCACTTTTTTACATTAATCTTACGCATTCATCGGCAAAAAATGAAAATTCGTCGTTTTTTTTGAAAAATTTGCGTTTTTTTTGAACTTTTTGCCAAAATTACTTGTATATTAGTATCAAAAAATCCGAAAGGGGTCTTTTGACCCCTAAATCTGTTATTGGAGATATATATGGCAGAAGACTTGCAATACCTTATGGAACGCATCCAGAAAGATGCTGTCGATAAAGCAGAAAACGAGGCGGCGGCGATCATTGCCAAGGCCAAGGAAAAGGCGGCCGATATCGTGAAGGCTGCCGAGGCCGAAGCGTCCGCCCGTCTGGAAAAGGCCGACAAGGACGCCGAAGCGTTCACGGAACGTAGCGAACGCACCCTGGAACAGTCCGCCCGCGACCTTTTGCTTTCGGTAGGCAAGAATCTCGAAAAGATGATTATGGACCTTTTGAACCTCCAGGTGGAAAAGTCCCTGGACGAATCCACTGTCAAGAGCATGCTCCTCACGGTAGCTAAGTCCTATACCTCCGACATCGAGGTGGATTTCTCCGAAGCCGATGCCAAGAAGCTTACATCCTTTGTGATGGGCGAGTTTGCCAAGCAGCTTTCCGCCGGCGTGAAGGTCGAAAGCGACAAGGGTGTCAAGTTCGGCTTCCGCATCAAGCTCGATGGCGGCAAGGTCACCCACGAATTTACAGAAGCTGCAATGGCCGACGCTCTTTCGGCCCTGCTCCGTCCGCAACTTGCCAGAGTGGTAAACGCTGCCGCACAGGCGAAGTAACGCGGGTACTTGATGAGCAGTCCTTCTTACTTGATGGCATCTCTTCCGATGATTGAGTTCGGCGATCCAGCCCCGCTCAGTATGGAAGATTTTCGCCACCGCTGCATCGGCGTGCTGTCCGAGCCGGAACTTGCGGCTCTGGACGCGCTTCTGGATGACGGTGAATGCGAAGAGTGCGACGACGAGTTCGTGCGCGCCTACAAGGCCCACGAAATCCAGATGAAGAACGTTTCGGGCAGGCTCCGTGCAAGCGCATGGGGGCCCGATATCCGTTTTACGGAAAAGTCCTTCCCGGGTTACGATGTCGCCTTTGCCAAGATGATTCAAGATGCGTTTGCCAAGTCGAATCCTATGGAAAAAGAGCAGGATATCGACAAGGCCCGTTTCTGGCTTGTGGACTCGCTTGCAGGTGTGGGCGAGGGTACCGTCAAGCATGTTTACGCTTATGCGATCAAACTGAAGATTTGTGAACGTTGGGCGCGCCTCTCCGAACAAGCGGGCGACGCTGCCGTGTTGAATGTTATTAATGCAAACGATCCTGCGTACGCCCCTGCGGCGGCACAGGAATGACCGGAGGTCCATTTTCAATGGCTAGTATCGGAAAAATCATCGGCGTCAACGGTAACCTGATTCGCGTCAAGTTCGAAAGCGCCGTGTCCCAGAACGAAGTGGCGTATGCCAAGCTTACTCAGAAAAACAAGGACGGCAAGTCCGAAGTTATCCCCCTCAAGAGCGAAGTCATCCGTATCCGCGGTGACTACGCCGAACTCCAGGTGTTCGAAGACACCACGGGTTTAAAGACGGGTGACGAGGTGGAATTCACCGGCGAACTTTTGTCCGTAGAACTTGGCCCCGGCCTTTTGACCCAGGTGTTTGACGGTCTGCAGAACCCGCTCCCGAAGCTTGCCGAAGAATGCGGCTTCTTCCTGCAGCGCGGTAAGTACTTGAAGGCGCTCCCCCGCGACAAGAAGTGGGCGTTTACCCCGGTCGCGAAGGCGGGCGATGTGGTGGTCGCGGGCGATACGCTCGGCACCGTGCCCGAAGGCGTGTTCACGCACCGCATCATGGTGCCGTTCCGCCTGCTCGGCAAGTGGACCGTGGAATCGGTCTCTGCCGCTGGCGAACATGTGGTTGAAGATGTGGTCGCCAAGCTCAAGAACGACAAGGGCGAAACCCAGGACGTGACCATGGTGCAGACCTGGCCGGTGAAGATGCCGATCAAGGCCTACGAAGAACGCCTGCGCCCGAGCAAGCCTCTGACCATGCAGCAGCGCATTATCGATACGTTCTTCCCCGTGATGCAGGGCGGTACGTTCTGTACGCCGGGCCCCTTCGGTGCCGGTAAGACCGTGCTTCAGCAGCTCATGAGCCGCTACGCCGACGTGGATATCGTGATCTTGGCCGCTTGCGGTGAACGTGCAGGTGAAGTGGTGGAAACCCTCCGCGAATTCCCTGAACTGATTGACCCGCGTACCGGCAAGTCCCTGATGGAACGTACGCTGATTATTTGTAACACGTCTTCGATGCCGGTGGCTGCCCGTGAAGCTTCCGTTTATACGGGCGTGACTCTCGCCGAATACTACCGCCAAATGGGCCTGAACGTGCTCCTCTTGGCTGACTCGACTTCCCGTTGGGCACAGGCCTTGCGTGAAATGAGCGGCCGCTTGGAAGAAATTCCGGGCGAAGAAGCCTTCCCGGCCTACCTCGAATCCGTGATTGCCGCCTTCTATGAACGCGGTGGCGTGGTTCGCCTCAAGGACGGCTCTACCGGTTCCGTGACGATTTGCGGTTCCGTGTCGCCTGCAGGTGGTAACTTCGAAGAACCGGTGACCCAGGCAACCCTGAAGGTGGTGGGCGCATTCCTCGGCCTTAGCCGTGAACGTTCCGACCAGCGCCGCTTCCCGGCAATCCACCCGCTGGATTCCTGGTCCAAGTACGAAGGCATCATCGACAGCAAGAAGGTTGCCGAAGCCCGTCACATCCTCGCAAACGGCGTGGACGTGAACAACATGATGAAGGTGGTGGGCGAAGAAGGTACCTCGATCGACGACTTCGTGATTTACCTGAAGTCCGAATACCTCGATGCCGTTTACCTGCAGCAGGACGCCTACAACGAAATCGACGCCGCCTGCTCCGCTGAACGTCAGAAGTACGTGTTCGACAAGGTTTACACCATCCTCAAGACCCCGATGAAGTTCAGCGAAAAGGACGTCGCCCGTACGTTCTTCCTCAAGCTCACTCAGTCGACGAAGGACTGGAACCGCGTCAAGTTCGATTCCCAGGAATTCAAGGACCTTGAACAAAGTATTTTCGCTTCCGTGAAGGAGGTTTCCGCTAATGCATAATGTGGCATACCATCGTATTGAACGCATCGCCGGTTCCGTGATTACGCTCCGTGCCGAAGGTGTAGCAAACCAGGAACTTGCCCAGGTGACAAGCTCGTTCGGAACATCCCTTGCCCGCGTGATCCGTATTGACGGCGACATGGTGGACTTGCAGGTGTTCGCAGGTGCCCGCGGTATTTCCACCGACTCCGAAGTTCGCTTCTTGGGCGAACCGATGAAGGTTCCGTACAGCGAAGCCTTGCTTGGCCGCGTGTTTAACGGTGCCGGCAAGCCCCGCGACAACGGTCCCGAAGTGGATGGCGAACGCATTACTATCGGCGGTCCTTCCGTGAACCCCGCCAAGCGTATCATCCCGAAGACGATGGTGCGTACGGGTATCCCGATGATCGACGTGTTCAACACGCTCGTCGTTTCCCAGAAGCTCCCGATTTTCTCTATCGCCGGTGAACCGTATAACGAACTCTTGGCCCGCATCGCCTTGCAGGCCGAAGTGGACGTGATTATCCTCGGCGGTATGGGCCTGAAGCACGATGACTACCTGTACCTGAAGGACTTCCTCGAAAAGAACGGTGCTTTGAGCCGTACGGTGATGTTCATGCACACCGCCTCTGACCCGATTGTGGAATGCTTGCTCGTGCCGGATGCATCCCTTGCCGTGGCTGAAAAGTTTGCTACCGAAGGCAAGAACGTGCTCGTGCTCCTTACCGACATGACGAACTTTGCCGACGCCATGAAGGAAATCGCCATTACGATGGAACAGATTCCGTCGAACCGCGGTTACCCTGGCGACCTTTACTCTCAGCTGGCCAGCCGTTACGAAAAGGCCGTGGACTTCAGCGATGCCGGTTCCATTACCATTCTCGCCGTGACCACCATGCCTGGCGACGACGTGACCCACCCGGTTCCGGATAACACCGGTTACATTACCGAAGGTCAGTTCTACCTGCGTAAGGGCCGTATTGAACCGTTCGGTTCTTTGAGCCGTTTGAAGCAGCAGGTGAACGGCAAGACCCGTAGCGACCACCGTACCATCATGAACACCATGATCCAGCTGTACGCAAGCTACAAGGAAACTTTGGAAAAGCAGTCCATGGGCTTCAACATGAGTAACTGGGACCAGAAACTGCTGAAATACGGTGCCCGTTTCGAGAAGGAAATGATGGACCTCTCCGTGAACATTCCTCTTGAAAAGGCATTGGACCTTGGCTGGGAAATCCTTGCCGACTGCTTCGCTCCTGAAGAAACCGGTATTCCGACCAAGATGATCAACGAATATTGGCCCAAGAAGGGGTAATATGGCGAAGGTCAAGTTAACAAAGAACGCCCTCAAGGCGGAACGTGACGCGTTGAAGCGCTTCCAGCGCTATCTGCCCACGTTGCTGTTGAAAAAGCAGCAGCTGCAGATGGAAATGCGCACGATCCAGGAGAGGGTGATGGCTAAGCGAGAAGAGGAGGACAAGCTCCGCAAGAGCATGGCTTCCTGGATTTCGCTGTTTGCCGAACCCATCGAATGGTCAAAGTACCTGTCGGTGAAGGAAGTGCGCCAGGGTGAAGGAAACATCGCCGGCGTGAAGATTCCGACATACGACGGGGTAGATTTTAATATCTCGATTCCGGATTTCTTTACCACGCCCGTGTGGCTGGACGACGGTATCAGAAGCCTCCAGGGCCTGATTTCGCTGCGTCTCGAACGCCGCGTGCTCGAGCGTCAATACGAACTCCTCTCGAAGGAACTGCGTACCACGAGCCAGCGCGTGAACCTGTTCGAAAAGGTGAAGATTCCCGAGGCGAAGGAAAATATCCGCGTCATCAACATCTTCCTGGGCGACCAGCAGACCAGCGGCGTTGCCCGCAGCAAGCTTGCCAAGGGTAAGGCTACCGCCCGTACCGCTGCCCAGGATGCACTCGCGAAGGAGGCCGCCGCATGATTACTCCTATGAAGAAAGTGACGGTGCTGACGGTTGCAGGTGCGGTTGAAGAGACGCTCCAGGCGCTCCGTACGCTTGAAATTTTGCACCTCACGCCCCTCAAGGCGGCTGCAGGCGCCAAGCTGAACCATGCCCGCGGTGAAGTAAACCGCGTGCAGAAGGCCTTGGAAGTGGTGCCCGAGAAGGCCCCGAAGGGTGTGACTCCTGTGAAGGAAGCCGCTCCGGCTGCAAGCCTTATCGATGAAATCCAGCAACTGGTTGCCGAAAGCAAGCAGGCGGAAATCGACAAGGAACAGGCCGAAGAGGAACTCACCAAACTTTCCATGTTCAAGAACCTGGACCCCGCAACGGCAGCAGCACTCGCGGCGAAGGGTATCTATGTCAAACTGTACCAGCTCCATGACGGTAAAATCCCGTTCGAACTCGATGGCGAAGGTTCTATCGAGGAATTCGGCCAGGATGAAAACGGCAAGTATGTAGCTGTGGTGAGCAGGGGAGATGCCCCTGTGGCCGTGAAGGGAAACTTCACGGAACTCTCGATGCCGCCCAAATCCCTTGCCGAATACCGCGAAATGGAAGCGAAAGCCAAGGAAACGCTTGCCCGCGTCGAGAAACGCCTGGGTGAACTTTCGGGTGCCCGCGAATCTATCGAGGACAAGCTTCTCGAAGTGGGTGACGACTACCGCATGGTCGAAGCCGAAGCCTCGATGGTGGGCGACAAGAACGTCGCCGCCGTGCAGGGCTTCTGCCCTGCGCCTCGCGTGGGCGAACTCGAGAAGGCCGCCCGCGAGCACGGCTGGGGCCTCCTGGTGGACGACCCAGCCGACGGCGACGATATTCCGACGCTGCTTACCTACAGCAAGCTCAGCCGTCCCATGCAGTTTCTGTACGATATCATCGGCATTTCGCCGGGGTACAAGGAAGTGGACGTGTCGGCCGTGTTCCTTTGCTTCTTCAGCATCTTCTTTGCGATGATCGTGGGCGACTCGGCTTACGGCCTGTTGTTCCTCGGTCTGGCACTCTTTGCCCGCTCCAAGATGCCGAAAGCGAACCCTGCTGGTTTCCACTTTATCTACCTCATGAGCATCGCCACCATCGTGTGGGGTGTCATCAACGCAAGCTTCTTGGGGCTTAGCCCAGCGCTTGCGGGGTGGACGTATTACCTGGACATCACCAACTACGGCTGGTTGCCTGAACCGCTGAAGAACGCGATGCTCTGGATCCGCACCAGCGCCCCGACTGACCCGGCGAAGTTCGAAGCCTACAAGGCTTTCGCCCAGTCGATTACGATTCTGCCCGAAAGCTTCGTGCCGAAGGCAGCGGGTGCCTCCCAGATGCAGCATATCCAGCTGTTCTGCTTCTGCATCGCCGTGGTCCACCTGAGTATTGCCCATATCTGGAACGTGTGCGTGCGCATCAAGCGCAAGGACTCCACGTTCATGGCGCAGGTGGGCTGGCTCATCGGCTGCTGGGTGATGTTCTTCCTGGCCTGCCAGATGGTGCTCGGTATCGACATGCCGAAGTTCGTCATCCCGATGTTCATCGTGGAAGCGGTACTCCTGGTGCTCTTTACGGTGCCGCCCAAGAGGCTCAAGCAGGACTTCATCAGCATCCCGATGCTCGTGCTCGACGTGGTGAACAGCTTTACCGACGTGATCAGTTACATCCGTCTGTTTGCCGTGGGCATGTCCGGTGCGGCCATCGCCGAGGCGTTCAACGACATGCTTTCGCCGCTGTTCGGCTCCGCTGTCGGTATCGCCGGGGCTGCCTTCCTGCTGCTGTTTGTGCATGGCCTGAACATCGCACTTGCGGTCATGGGCGTCGCCGTCCACGCCGTACGTCTTAACACACTCGAATTTTCAAATGGACTTGGCCAGGAATGGAGCGGATTCGCGTTCGCGCCCTTCGCCAAGCAGAAAAATTAAACCAAGGGATGATTCCCGCTACTTAATGAGGAAAAAACAATGGAACCGAATACAATGGTTACTCTCGCTAAAATGGGTGCTGCTGCCGCTCTCGGCATTTCGGCAATGGGCTCCGCCCTTGGTTGCGGAACGGCTGGTATGTCCGCCATCACCATGTGGAAGAAGGCTTATGCCCAGGGCAAGTCTGCTCTCTTCACACTCTTGGTGTTCGTGGGTGCCCCGATTTCCCAGACGATTTACGGCATGCTCTTGATGAACTTCATCCTGAGCAAGGCTGCTGAATCCGGCTTTACCAACTGGGGCGGCTGCCTCGGCGCCGGTATCTTCGGCGGTCTCGGCATGATGGCTTCTGCCTGGTACCAGGGCAAGTCCGCGGCCGTGGCCTGCGACGCCCTCGGTGAAACCGGCAAGGGCATGGTGAACTACCTGATGGTGCTCGGTATCGTGGAAACCGTGGCCCTGTTCGTTCTCGTGTTCTCCATGATGGTGCTTTAATCCAGCGAGGTAACACGTATGGATCAAGCTCAACTTTTAACGCTCGCGAAACTCGGCGCGGTGGCGGCCCTGGGCCTTGCCGCGGTGGGTTCTGCGCTGGGCTGCGGGACTGCCGGCATGGCGGCCATCGGGGCCTGGAAGAAGGCGTATCTCAAGGGTAAGAACGCGCTGTTTACGCTGCTCATCTTCGTGGGCGCGCCGATTGCGCAGACAATCTACGGAATGCTCCTGATGATGTACATCCTGAACAAGTCCCAGGCGGCTCCGGCCAACTGGGCGGCATACCTGGGTGTCGGTATCTTCGGTGGCATCGGCATGATGGCCTCTGCCTGGTACGTGGGCAAGTCCGCTGCGGACGCCTGCAACGCCCTCGGCGAAACCGGCAAGGGCCTGGTGAACTACCTCATGGTGCTCGGCGTCGGCGAAACCGTCGCACTGTTCGTCATGGTGTTCTCCATGATGCTCGTGTCGTAGGACAAAGTGTCATCCTGAGCCCCGGAACAAGTCCGGGGTAAACTCAGTCGAAGGATCTCCTAAACAATGAAAATAGCGGGGCTATGCCCCGTTATTTTTTTATAATTATATCTAATTATGAACTACCTTGCGCTTGATTATGGTGAACACCGCGTCGGGGTCGCTTTTGCCGATTCCGAGTTCCGTATGGCTTTTTCGCGAGAAACGATTGACCAGAAGACGACAAACCTGTTTGTTCGCCTGGATGAGTTGGTGAAAATCAATAAGGTTGACGCTTTTGTGGTGGGAATGCCGTATCACCCCGATGGCCGTAAAGACGGCAAGAACGTGGTGGTGGAGAAGTTCATCGAAGACTTGAAAACGCGTTTTCCGGGCATGCCTGTGTACACGCAGGACGAATCGTATTCCAGCGTGCAGGCGCAAGAAAAAACCTCTTACTTTAGCAAGAAGAAAAAGCAAAAGAATAAGGCGGTCATTGACCAGTTGGCCGCTGCGATTATTTTACAACGATGGCTTGATGAACAAGCTTAGAGATTTCTCTAAGCTCTAAGTTCTTCCAACTAAGTTCTATTTGTATTTCTTGATAATCACGACGCCGTTATGGCCGCCGAACCCAAGTGAGGCGGACGCGGCGACGTCGATGTTGCCTTCGACGCCTTTGTTCGGAACGTAATCGAGGTCGCATTCCGGATCCGGAGTCTCGTAGTTGATGGTGGCGGGGTAGAACGAGTCGCGAATCGCAAGAGTCGAGACGATGGCCTCGCACACACCGGCGGCACCGACGCAGTGGCCTGTCATGCTTTTGGTGCTGGACACCTTGATCTTGTAGGCGTGATCACCGAGGGCGACCTTGAGCATAGCGGTTTCGGTGGCGTCGTTCAAGTGCGTCGAGGTTCCATGGGCATTGTAGTAGTCGATGTCGGTCGGGGCAATGCCTGCATCCTTGATGGCGCGGGTGAGAGCCTTCGCGCAGGTTTCTCCACCCGGGCGCGGGCTTGTGATGTGGTAAGCGTCGGCAGAAGCACCGTAGCCGGCGAGCTCGGCGTAAATCTTAGCGCCGCGGGCTTTGGCATGTTCCAATTCTTCGAGAATCATCACTGCACCGCCTTCACCCATCACAAAACCGGAGCGGTTCAAGTCGAACGGGCGGCTGGCCTTTTCGGGACAATCGTTGAATTTGTCTGTAAGGGCGTGCATGCCGGCAAAGCTCTTGATGCTGTAGTCGGTAATGCCGCTTTCGGAACCACCGGCAAGGCAGATGTCCAGGCGACCCGAGCGGATGGCGTCGAGGGCGACACCGATGGCGTCGGTGCCCGAGGCACAGGCGGTGCAGACCGTGTGGGCCTGACCCGTGATGCCGAGGGCGATAGACACATTTGCGCCTGCTTCGTTCGGAATCAGCTGCGGCATGGCGAGGGGCGAAACCTTGCGCTTGCCGCCATTCATATACTGCGTGTAGGTGGAATCGATAATGTCCATACCGCCGAGGCCCGTACCAGCGACAATACCCGTGGTATCCTGGGCTAAGTCTTCGGGCGTAAGGCTTGCGTCTTTGACCGCTTCTTTGGAGGCGGCGAGCAGGAATTGCGTGAAGCGGGCCATGCGGCGGGCTTCCTTGGGGTCGATATCGTGTTCTTCGGGCTTAAAGTCCTTGACCTCGGCCGCAATCTTTACCGGACAGCTGCTTGCGTCAAAAAGGGTGATGGGGCCGACTCCGCACTTGCCTTCGCGAATGGCAGCCCAAAAATCGTTAATGTTCTTGCCAATGGGAGTCACGGCTCCCATACCTGTGATTACTACGCGTCTTTTAGTCATGGCTGGGAATATAGAAAAAAATCACTGCCGCACAAAAGATGGTTTCTTGTTTTATTTATACTTACTTGTATAGTTTTGCTGCGATTTTAATTATGTTTTTTGTTGTCTTGCCCCGTCCTGACAATTTCCAGGTTTGTGCCGAGAGACGAAATCGACAAATTGCATTTAAGTAACAAATTTAAGGGGATTAGGCCTTTTTGGGGATGATTTTTTAGATAAAGTCGAAAAAAACATCGGAAAAATCATTTTTTTTAGCTTATTTGAAAAAAAAAGGTTATTTTATAAATGTTAAGTAAAATTAACCTAAGAAAGGAGGGAATTATGAAAACGATGCAAAAATTGCTCGTTGGAGCGGTGATTGTCGGTGTCGGGATGCTGATGTCGTGTTCCGAAAAAAAGAAATCGGATTTCGATTTTCCGACAGATAAAATTGACAAAAAGGTAATCGGTCGTTGGGTGATGACTGATATAGATGGGAAGGCTTTGCCGACAAATGGTAAGGAGGCGTTCACCATTTATTCGGCCCAGAAGGGTTTTCAGAGCGCAGCCTTTGGCAATAAGATATGGCTGAACAAGGCTGAATTTAAACTCGAAATAGAAGAAAATGTTCTCTTCTGGAGCGTACAACCCAACGAAAATGTGCAGAGTTTCCACAGACATGCAATCAATTTTGTCAATGACAACGAATTGGACGCGACATCTCATGCCATCGTTATCGACAATGGCGATACAATCAAAAATGTTGGACCCATCAGAACGCGGTTCACTCGTGTGACGGATGATTTTGCCAAAGAAATTATCGGAACATGGGAAGGTAAGTTGATTGTAGAACAAGATGAACCGGCCGAAATGGAAAAAGCTGCCGAGAACAAAAAAGCCAGAAAGGGCAAAAAGGACAAGATTGTTGAAGATGTGCAACCGGTTAATATCGAAGAACTGCATCGTTGGCAGTACAATACCGATGGTACTTTTGCCCATTACCTGAAAACCGGCGAAAATTGGGAGCTTACGTCGAATGCGGTTTCGGAGTATTTTGTCTATGGAAAACTGCTTTGCTCTCGCTGGGCCGATTCCACGGGTGGCGATTCTGAATGTTGGGATATCGAAATCAAGGATGATGCGATGAAATGGGCCGCTCTTCGCTTGAATGAGGATGGCTCTCTGTATGCGACATCGCTAGACTTGACAAGGGTCCCAAATGAGGTTTCGGCTGAAGTACCGAAAGAAGCTTCAGAGGATACTCCGGTCGAGAATCCGGCAGAACAGTAGCTGTATGAAATTGAAAGCCCCCAGCTTTTATGCTGGGGACTTTTCATTATAGACCTTTCGGCTAGTTTCGGACTGTTTTGCGAGTCATTCAGGAGGACGCGCTTTCGTCGGTCTTGGACTGTTCCGTGTTGGCGGTGTCCTTGGCGGCGTTAGCAGCGTTAGCGTCTTCCTTATCCTTGTCGCGGATTGAGGCGCGGCGGATTTTTCCGCTGATGGTCTTCGGCAGCTCCGACACAAAGTCGATGATACGCGGGCTCTTGTAAGAGGCGGCCACGTTCTTTGCGAACAGCTGGATTTCCTTCGCGAGTTCCTTGGAGGCTTCGTAGCCCTTCTGGAGCACGACGGTTGCCTTCACGGCCTGTCCGCGGGACTTGTCTTCGACGCCAGTCACAGCTACTTCCAAGACGGCCGGGTGCTTGTGGAGCACTTCTTCGACTTCGAAGGGGCTGATGCGGTAGCCGGAACTCTTGATCAAGTCGTCGGTACGGCCCACGAACCAGAAGAAACCGTCCTTGTCGCGGGTAGCGGTGTCACCGGTATGGTAAACGCCGCCCTCGAATACTTTCTGGGTGCGTTCTTCGTCGCGGTAGTAGCCGCCGAACATGCCGAAGGGCTTGCCTTCGTCAATCTTGATGATGATTTCGCCGACTTCGTCGGGACCGCAGCTCTTGCCGTCGGCATCTACGACATCCATACGGTAGCCGGGGGAGGGCTTGCCCATAGAACCCGGGCGCGGTTCCATCCATTCGAAGTTGCCCGCCGTAAGCGTCAGTTCGGTCTGGCCGTAGCCTTCGTGCAGGCGGAGCCCCGTCTTTTCGAAGAACTTCTTGTAAATGTCGAGGTTCAAAGCCTCGCCTGCGGTGGTGCAGTACTTGAGGCTAGAAAGGTCGTACTTTTCGACGCCGTGCTGCAGTATGTAGCGGTAAACGGTCGGCGGCGCACAGAAGGTGGTCACCTTGTATTCCTGCATCTTTTCGAGCAGCTTGCCAGGAATGAACACGTTCATGTCGTAGGTGAATACGGCAGAGCCTGCAATCCACTGGCCGTAAATTTTGCCCCAGAGCGCCTTGGCCCAGCCGGTTTCGGCAACGGTCAGGTGGCGGCCTCCGTCAATCACGTTCTGCCAGTACTTGGCGGTCACAATGTGGCCGAGTGGGTAGCTGAAGGTGTGGGCGACCATTTTCGGGTTGCTGCTGGTGCCGCTGGTAAAGTAGACGATCATGATGTCGTCGTTGTGCGTGGCGGCATCGCCTGTGGGGCGCGGGAAACTCGGCGGGCAGATTTCGTAGTCGTCGTAGAAGCTAATCCAGTTCTGACGGGACTGTCCGATGGTCACGAGCGTTTCGACAATGTGCGTGTGTTCGCAGGCGGTGTCGATTTCCTTTTGGAGTGCCGGATCGTCATAAGAGACGACCATCTTGATGTCGGCGGCCTTAAAGCGGTATTCCAGGTCTTCGGCGGCGAGCATGTTCGTTGCCGGAATGGCAATGGCACCAATGCGGTGGAGCGCCAAGAGGAAGAACCAGAATTCGTAGCGACGGCGCAAAATCAGCATCACGCGGTCGCCTTTCTTGATTCCCTTTTCTATCAAAAAGTTCGCGGTACGCTGCGAGGCGATCGAAAGGTCCTTGAAGGTAAAAATATGGCTTTCGTCGTTGTCATCGCACCAGACTAAAGCTTCACGCTTGGGTTCGGTCTTCGCGTATTCGTCGACCACGTCGTAGGCGAAGTTAAAGTCATCGGGAATATTGAGCTTAAAGTTTTCGTAGAGATCCTCGTAAGAGGAGTACTCGGTTCGTGTTAGGAATCTATTGAGTATCATTTGTGTCTCTCCGGTCTCTTATAGATCCTGGTACATGATCTTTTCACGGTGGTTCGAGGCGAATTTGACGAGCGAGAGAAGGTTTTGTTCGCCCATGGCCTTCATATCACCGGCGTGGATCACCAGGCGAGGTGTACCCCTGTAAATGAGGAGGGCGAGGCGCGAGAAGACCTGCATGGCTCCGAGGAGGGCCTGAGGGAAAATTGAGAAGGTCAAAATCTGCGAGAAAGACTGCTTTACTTTCTTACCGACTTTACGGTAAATGTAGAGCATGTCTTCGTAAAAGTTGAATTCTTCGAGCACCTGTTTCTTGAGGTGCTTGTTGTCGAGCCAGACCGGGGCAATGAATCCGGATGGGCGGCCAAAGCCGTGTGCCTTCCAGAGGGCGATGCTTCGGTTCAGGAGCATTTGCGAAAGTTTCTTGTTCAGGCCTGCAAATTCGGCCCCGTTGTGCGAAATGGCGAGCGCGAGCTTGCCGATGGGATTACGCTTGATGAACAGGTCTGCGTTGTGGCGCACTCCGTGGAGCAAGATTTCGTAGCCTTCCTGCACGAACTTGCCGATTTCTTCACGGAAGGCGTCGGCTTCGGATTCGGGAACGCCCCCGATAGAGGGAACGACGGCAATCGAGATGGGTGAACCGGCGGCAGCGGCAATCTTTCGAATTTCTTCGGCGGATTTCTTGCAGTTTTTCACGTTAAAATTATGATAGCACAGCAGGTACTTCTTCTTTTTGTGAAGAATGGCTTCGGCTGCTCGGATGTCGGCAATGTCCTTGTTGATTTCCATAAGGGTAACCTGTCTTGGAATGTTTTACAGGGGTAATTATAGAAAAACAGGGATTGAGAATCCCTGTTTCCGCTTTTCGAAAGCTTTAAACGTCACCTACTTCGCCGGTCTTGACGAAATTCCGCACGGCGCGTGTGATGCGCATGCTGCAGAAGTTCGGCCCACACATGCTGCAGAAGTGGCTTGCCTTGGCCTGGCTGCCGGGGAGCGTCTTGTCGTGGAATTCCATCGCCTTCTCGGGGTCGAGCGATAGCGCGAACTGGTCGTTCCAGCGGAAGTCGAAACGGGCGCGGGAAAGGGCGTCGTCGCGGAACTGCGCTGCGAAATGGCCCTTTGCAAGGTCGGCCGCGTGAGCGGCGAGCTTGTAGGTGACGACCCCCGCGCGCACGTCGTCGCGGTCGGGGAGCCCGAGGTGTTCCTTGGGCGTCACGTAGCAGAGCATCGCAGTGCCGTACCAGCCGATTTGTGCCGCGCCGATGGCCGACGTAATGTGGTCGTAACCGGGGGCGATGTCGGTGGTGAGGGGGCCGAGCGTATAGAACGGGGCGCCGTGGCACTTTTCGAGCTGGCGGGCCATATTGTCCTGAATCTTGTGCATGGGCACGTGACCCGGGCCTTCGATAATCACCTGCACACCGTATTCCCAGGCAATCCTCGTGAGCTCGCCGAGCGTGTCCAGTTCTCCGAACTGGGCCGCGTCGTTGGCATCGGCTAGGCTTCCCGGACGCAGACCATCGCCCAAAGAAACGGCAACGTCGTAAGCGGCGAGAATCTCGCAGATTTCGCGGAAGTGCGTGTACAAGAAGTTCTGCTGGTGGTGGCGCATCTGCCAGAGAGCAAGGATGGAACCGCCGCGGCTCACGATGCCCGTGGTGCGCTTCGCGGTCAGCGGAATGTGTTCCAGCAAGAGGCCCGCGTGGATAGTGAAGTAGTCCACGCCCTGTTCCGCCTGCTCAATGAGTGTGTCGCGGTACAGTTCCCACGTGAGTTCTTCGGCCTTGCCGTTCACCTTCTCGAGTGCCTGATAGATAGGCACTGTTCCGATAGGTACGGGGCTGTTACGGATAATCCATTCGCGCGTTTCGTGGATGTGTTTTCCGGTGGAAAGATCCATCACGGTGTCGGCGCCCCAGCGCACCGACCACGCCATTTTCTCGACTTCTTCTTCGATAGAAGAAGTGATGGCGGAATTGCCGATGTTGCTGTTGATTTTCGTGAGGAAGCGGTTACCGATAATCATCGGTTCGCATTCCGGGTGGTTAATGTTCCCCGGCAGAATCGCGCGGCCCGCGGCGATTTCGTCGCGCACGAATTCCGGCGTAATGGGGGAGCCTTCAATCTTGATTTTGCCCTGGGCCTGCAATTCGTCAAGGCGCTGGTTTTCGCGGATGGCCACGTATTCCATTTCCTTGGTGACGATTCCCTTGCGGGCGTAATCGAGCTGCGTCAGGTGATGGCCTGCCTTGGCACGGAGCGGATGGTGTTCCGCGTTGAAGCGCAAATGGTCGAGTTCGTGGTTTGCACGGCGGGCGCGTCCGTATGCCGATGTCATGTCGTCAAGCTGTTCGGCGTCGCCACGTTCCATAATCCACGATTCACGGAAACGCTCGATGCCCTTCGTCACGTCAAGCTTGGCGTCTACATCGCTGTAAGGGCCGCTCGTGTCGTACACGGGAACCACCGGCGTTTCGGGGTCCTCGGTCAAAATTTCGCGCATTCCCACACGGATGTCCGGGTACATTTTTCCCGGCACATACACCTTGCGGGAATTCATAAAAGGTTTAAGCAGAGAATCCAATGTATACCTCTTTTTCTTTCGGGGCTAAATATAGAAAAGAACACGAATTGCTATATTTGCACTCGAAAATGATTGTGTCCTAATCACTAATCACTAACCACTATTTACGGTTCTATGAACGCAGAAATCGAAAAACGCCGCACTTTTGCTATTGTCAGCCACCCTGACGCGGGTAAAACCACTATCACCGAAAAGTTCCTCTGGTACGGAAATGTCATCCGCGAAGCGGGCCACGTGCGCGCCAAGGCAAACCGCAGCTACACCGTGAGTGACTGGATGAAGATTGAACAGCAGCGTGGTATTTCGGTTTCGAGTTCCGTGCTGAATTTCCCCTTCGAAGGTTGCATGTTCAATCTGGTCGATACCCCGGGGCACCAGGACTTCTGCGAAGATACCTACCGCGCACTCACCGCCGTGGATGCTGCCCTCGTGCTTATCGATAGCGTGAACGGTGTTGAAAAGCAGACCATCAAGCTCATGGACGTGTGCCGCATGCGTCATACGCCCATCATCACGTTCATCAACAAGATGGACTTGGATGGTCGCCACGTACTCGACCTGCTCGACGAAATCGAAAGCATCTTGAAAATCAAGGTCGCCCCCTTTACACTCCCGATTGGCGTGGGTAAGCTCTTCAAGGGCGTGTATTCCATTGCCGAAAACACCTTCCACACCTTCAATAAAGAAGAAGGCCATCAGGAAATCATCCAGATGGAAGGCCCCGACGATCCGCGCCTTGTAGAAATGTGCGGCGAAAACTGGGTTGCTCAGTTCAAGGAAGAATACGAAATGGTGACCGGTGCCATGGATCCGTTCGATCACGAAAAGTTCCTGAAGGGCGAAATGTGCCCCGTGTTCTTCGGTTCTGCGGTGAACAACTTCGGCGTGCGTCAGCTCTTGAACGCTTTTGCAAAGCTTGCGCCGCCGCCGATGGTGCGCGAAACCGATAAGCGTCCGGTGAGCCCCGACGAAAACGACTTTAGTGCGTTTGTGTTCAAGATTCAAGCGAACATGGACCCCAAGCACCGTGACCGCACTGCATTCCTGCGCATTTGCTCGGGCAGCTTTACCCGTGGCGAAAAGGTTTACCACGTGCGCACGGGTCGCGAAATCCGCCTCGCCGCCCCGACGGCGTTCCTCGCGAAAGACAAGGAAGTTATCGACCACGCCTGGGCGGGCGATATCGTGGGTATTAACGACCCGGGACTGTTCCGCATCGGCGATACGTTGACTGACGGCGAAAAAATCAACTTTACCGGCATTCCGGATTTTGCTCCGGAACATTTTGCCCGAGTGACTTTGCTGAACCCGCTTAAGAGTAAGCAGATGGCGAAGGGCCTTGCCGAACTTAGCGAAGAAGGTGCGACTCAGCTGTACGAACCGCTCAAGTCCGCTATTCCTGTGATTGGCGTGGTGGGCGAGTTGCAGTTTGACGTGCTCAAGTTCCGCCTGCAGAGCGAATACGGCGCCGATGTGTCGCTGGACCGCGTGCCCGCTCACGGAATCCGCTGGGTGTCCGGCCCCGAAGCCGATGTGGCCAAGTTCGCCGAAGAATACGCCATGGACTGCATGATGGACAAGGAACGCAACCTCGTTTGCCTGTTCCCCAACGAATACCGTCTGAACCTTGCTATCAAGAACTACGAAAAGCTGACCTTCGCGGCTACCTCGCAGGGGTAGGGTCGCTTCGCGACAGTTGGTAGAACTTAGACCGCTTCGCTCTTAGAGCTTAGTAGAATAACACTAAGCTCTAAATTCTAAGTTTTAAGCTCTAAGTTCTCAGATCTTAGGGTTGATTTTTCTTTACATTTCCCGTTGACGATTTAACTTAAAGTTTCTAGTAACTTATCTAAGTTCTAAGCTCTAAGTTCTGCTAACTGCCAACTAGTAACTAATAACTTTTTATATATTTCCCTTACACAGGCGAGTATTGTGCTTGCCCAGATTTTTTAACATCAAAAGGAAAAACATGAAACGTCTCCCCATTGTTGCTATCGCAGTATGCTTCGCTGGTCTCGTCGCCTGTAATCAGGCTTCCGCCGGCGGTTCGTTCAACCAGCAGGCCAGGCTCGACAACCTGGAAAAGGAATTCAAGCAGGTCAAGGAAGAATTCGAGATCATCAAGTACGCTCTCGACAAGCGCGGCATTTCCCTGGAACAGGCCCGTGCCGAAATGGAAGCGGACAACAAGGTCTGGGACATTCCCGACGAAGACAGCCCGGTCTTTGGCAACACCAAGAACCCGAAGCTCACGATTGTTGAATTTACCGAGTTCCAGTGCCCGTACTGCTCCCGTATCGCTCCTGTGATGCAGGAACTCAACAAGAAGTATCCCGACCAGATCAAGTTCGTGTACAAGCACTTCCCGCTCAGCTTCCATGCGAACGCCCGCTCTGCAGCAGCCTCTTCTATCGCAGCACACAAGCAGGGCAAGTTCTGGGAATACCGCTACGCGCTCGCTCCGCATAGCCGCGAACTCGGCGATTCCGTTTATCTCGCCGTCGCCAAGGAAGTTGGCCTGAACATTGAACAGTTCAAGAAGGACATGGTGCTTGACTCCGCTATGAACGCCCGCATCGACAAGGATTTCCAGCTCGGTGCCGAAGTCGGCGTGCAGGGTACCCCGAACTTCTACATCAACGGCAAGCGTCAGGACCGTTTCAGCCCGGACCTCGTCGAAAAACTCCTGAAGGAAGCCAAGTAATCGCATTGGCGGTTCAATCTGTAAACGCGACTTAAAGTCGCGTGCTTCCTTTTTTTACTCAATTTTTTTAATTTCAAACCAAACTAAACACAACCAAAAGGATACGATATATGATGAAGCGTACATTGACTGCCGCTACCGTCGCCCTCCTCGGCTTCGGCGTGACGGCTACAATGGCTCAGCCGAAAGCTCCGCGCGTAGTTCCTTACAAGTTCTTTGACGATCAATATCGTCAGGGTGGCTTCGACTACGCTTACGGCGGCAAGAGCAAGGGTATCACTATCACTAAGGACGGCGGCTACAAGTCCAAGGCTGCCCTCAACATCAAGCTCGACCCGAGTGAATATTCGGGTGCTTCCGTTTGCCTTTACAACGAAACTTTCGACTTGAACAAGTTCCTCTTGGATTCCAAGCTCGAATTCATGATCAAGGGCAAGAAGGGTGGCGAGTCTGTCAAGGTCGGCCTCTTGGATGAAGAAATTTCCGATGGCAAGAAGACCCAGGTCGTTCTCCCGATGAACAAGTATATCGAAGGCGGCGCCGTGACGACGGAATGGAAGAAGGTTTCTATTCCTCTTATCGATTTCCCGGATCGCGGTCTCTACTGGGACAACACCCGCAAGTCCGAATTCCCGGCCCGTATCGACTGGGACAAGATTGCTGAAGTCCGTTTCTCCATTGACAAGAGCGGTGCGAAGGATTTCGAAGTCTGGGTCGACAATATCGAAATCGTGAAGGGCAACAAGAAGGCCAAGCCCAAGGCCAAGATCGTCTACTGGGACGAAAACAACGACGTAATCAACGGACCCAAGAACCCCGAAAAGCTCGACGGCAAGGTCAAGCCGGTTGCTAATGGCGTGTTCTACTCCGATGGTTTGAAGGGCTTCAGCTACAGCTACGGTGGTCTTTCTGCTCAGCGCGAAGCTGACTCCAAGACGGCTGGCAACAAGAACGTGCTTGCTCTCTACATCGATAACAACGACTGGTCCGGTGTGACGTACTCTCTTGGCGAAGGCAAGTACATTGACCTCTCCAAGGTTCGCAACAAGGGCGGTCTCTACTTCTGGATCAAGGGTAAGCTCGGCGGCGAAAAGGTCTACGTGGGTATCCTCGACAACCAGGGCAACGACATCAAGAGCCAGACCAAGATCAGCCTGAACGACTGGATCGAAGGCTCCAAGGTCGGCACCGACTGGAAGCTCGTGAAGATTCCTCTGAAGAAGTTCAACGACAAGGGTAAGGCTTGGGACGCTAACAAGCAGGCCGAAGTTGCCAAGGACGTGCAGTGGAACAAGATTCAGGAAATCCGTTTCTCCGTGGGCAAGGGTGAAAACGCTGGTGAACCGGGCAAGCCGGCTCCTGTGACCATCTTTGTGGACCAGATTACCTTCACCGAAACCATCGACTGGGTTGACCCGGATATCAAGTGGGACAACTGGAAGTCCAAGGCTCCGGATGTCGTGATTTCCGACTTCGAAGGCAAGTTCGCCAAGGACAACTGGGAACCGTCCAAGGGTCCGAAGTCCAAGGTCGAAGTGGAAATGCCGTTCAAGAGCTCCAAGCTTGATGGCAACTCCCTCAACGTGAAGCACTTCGAAATGTCCGACTGGGTTGACGTTGTGCTCGACTTCTCCAAGAATACAGCCAACCACGATAACAAGCAGCGTGACTGGACCAACCACTGGGGCATCATGTTCGACGTCTACTCCGAACGCGCATGGCAGTCCATTACGGTGCAGGTCGGTGATGCTGGCAAGGAACTCTTCGTTGCCAACACGGGTGTACCTCGCGGTCGCACCACGGTAATCGTGCCGTTCCGTGCATTCTCCAAGTTCCCGTACTACCAGCCGCCTGAAGCCAAGGAAAATGGCCAGTTTGACCTCAAGGGTGTTGTATCCCTCGACTTCAAACCGGGTGGAGAAGGCTCTAACGGTAGCTTCGAAATCGATAACATCAAGCTCACCAACCAGAAGGAAGTCAAGGCTGCTGAACGTCCGGCTCTCGTGAAGGTTGAAGTCAAGGGTACCGGCGACGTGCTCAACCCGAACATCTCGGGTGGCCTCTTCGGTATCAACGCTGCCCTTTGGGATGGCGATATGCTTGACAATCCGAAGTTCAAGGTTCAGACTGCCGAATACGCCAAGCGCATCAACCACGGCATCATCCGTTATCCGGGTGGTCTCCGTGCCGATGACGACCACTGGAAGGAAATCCTCGACAACCATGACTGGATGGTCGATACCGACGAATTCCTCGCCTGGTTGAAGAAGACCGGTTCTAACGCTATGTTCACCGTGAACTTCGGTTCTGGCACCGAACAGGAAGCAGCCGCTTGGGTGAAGCACACCAACATCGACAAGAAGGCCGGAATCGTTTACTGGGAAATCGGTAACGAAGTCTATGGTAACTGGCACCCGTACTATGAAAAGTATGGTAAGGACGGCGGTACCATTTATGGTAAGCGCGCCCGTAAGTTCATCGAAGCCATGAAGAAGGTTGACCCGACTATCAAGGTCGCTGTTCTCGGCGTGCTCGATGGCCAGTGGAACGACAACGTGCTCAAGGAAACCGGCGACATTGCCGACGGTCTCATTGTTCACCACTATCCGCAGCACTTCGGTGAAGAAAATGACTTCGCCATGCTCTCTGCTCCGCAGGACCTCGTTCCTATCTACAGCCGTCTCCACAAGGTGGTGGACAAGTGGACCAGCCACTTCAAGAAGGACAAGAAGATTGAACTCTGGCTCACCGAATGGAACTCCGTGGACTTCAACCCGGGTCCGCAGACCATTTCTCTCGAAAACGGTCTGTTCGTTGCTGACTACCTCGCTATGCTCGCCACTGAAAACGTGGACAACGCACAGTACTGGGATATCCACAACGATATCACTCCGGAAGGCGGTGACTACGGTTACCTGACTCGTTCTGCAGAAGAATGCATGAACTGCCCACGTCCGAGCTACTGGGCATTCCAGATGGCTTCTGACGCTCTCCGCGGCAAGCTCCTCAAGACCGAAATCACCGGTGACAAGGAATCGCTCATCACGACCTACTACACCGAAAACGGCAAGAAGAAGAGCCTGCTCGTGATCAACAAGAGCCCGTACAGCGACTACGAACTCAAGTTGAACATTCCGGGCTTCAAGGGCAAGGCCACTGTCCAGACGCTCGACCGCAGCACCGAAAAGCTGAAGGAAGGCTGGGCAAACGATCCGTCCAAGAAGGCCAAGAAGGGTGTTGACGTCAGCAAGCCGATCAAGGTCGGCAAGCGCACCGTCACCCTCATCACGGTGGAATAAGGATTATCATTCCGGCTTAACAGCCGGAATCCTCCTATGAAAACGCCTCGGCAATAAGCCGGGGTGTTTTCTTTATTTGCATATAAAAAGCCGCAGGCATTTGCTCGCGGTTTAATTATATCAAGAAAACCACCCGCTGGTGCGGGTGGATCTCTATTTATTTTGAAACTAAATACTCGTTTGGATTATCGTTTCGCTCAAATGGTCTCGGTTTATTTTTCTCGCCAGACTTTGATTAGGCTGCGGTGCTTGCGGGTGGCGAGCCAGAGTGTCGGCCAAATAAGAATGAGGTCGCGGATGAGGCTAGTCCAGGCTTCGGCCTTGTCGTGAGCGGCGCCGTCTTCAAGTTCGAAACATCCGCAGGTGATGCCTAGATCGTTGCCGAGCGCCCAGCTGAGAGCGATGATGAAACTGATGAACATCCAGAAAATAGCGAACGCAGATTCGCGCACGAACGGCGTTACAATCATGGCGAGGCCAAACCAGAATTCAAACTGCGGATAGACGAGCGCAAAGAAGTTGTTCAGGTTTTCCAGGTGCAGAGCAGGGAAGAACTGGTACTGGGCCACGAGAACGGCAAACTGGTGCGGATCCTGAATCTTGTAGACGCTTGCAAAGATGAACATGCCTCCGATTCCCACGCGGAACAGTGTTTCTAGCGCGCGGATGGCAAAGTCCTTTTGTAGGCGGTAGGCGGGAACGCAGATGCCCGTGGCAATAATAATGGCGGCAAGTCCCACATGGATGTTATAGCGGTATGCCTTGGGCCAAATTTCCATCAACCAGTCTTGGTCGGTAAAAGTCAAGAACGATTCCGGGAACGAAATCTCGGCAACTCCGATTGCGACAAGAATCGAGGCTACGGCAAGGAGTGCAGCAGAAAAGATTGTCTTTTTCATTACAGCACCTCGTCCGGTTTCTCTAGAATTTCCTGGCTGCCGATCCACTCAACGGAATGCGAGTCTTCGACGCGGATGTTGTTGATGATGGCAAGCGCTATGCTGAATGCGGCAAGCCCGAGCAAAAAAATCCAGTTCAGGGATTTTAGATATCCCTTCAGGTTGGCGGTCATCTTGAAAATCAAATCTTTCATAACCACAAGATACAAAAAAAAGAAGCCCGGCAGAGCCGAGCTTCCCAAACGTTTCGTTTGTGTAGAAACTACCTGGAGTAGTATTCCACGACGAGCTGTTCTTCGAGCTTGACCGGAATCTGATCGCGGAGCGGGAGCTTCACGAGAGAGCCTTCCATCTTGCCTGCGTCAACAGTCACGTATTCAGGGGCAGCCGGAGCGTTAGCAATGGCTTCCTTGATCTGCACGTGTTCCTTAGAACCTTCGCGAACTGCAATCACGTCGCCGGCCTTGATCTGGCGAGCGGGAGAGTAGCTGCGAACACCGTTCACGGTGAAGTGGCCGTGAGCGACATACTGACGAGCAGCGAAAATCGTGCGAGCAAAGCCCATGCGGTAGACGAGGGCGTCCAGACGGGTTTCGAGCAAGATCATCAGGTTGTCACCAGCAGAACCGGCGCGACGGTTGGCTTCGTCATAAGCCTTGGCCAACTGAGCTTCGGAAATGTTGTAGGTGAAACGCAGACGCTGCTTTTCAACGAGCTGCTGCTTGTACACAGAAGAAGACTTCTTGCGGGTCTGGCCATGCTGGCCGGGTGCAAAGTTACGGCGATCGAGAGCCTTCTGAGTCTTCTGAGAGACGGCGAGTCCGAGAGAACGGGCTACCTTACCTTTTGGTCCACGGAAAGAGGACATTTTTACCTCGTTAAAGGAAGCTCTTTGGTTAACATGCATGTTGGCAGAGCTTGGCGCGACATGCACTCATTGGTGTGACATATATAGAAATAAATTGGCCGGTTTTCAACCGAGCCACCCCCAAAAATGCCCCGAACCACCCCTAGAGGACAGATTTTTAGAGCTTAGAACTTAGAGCTTAGAGCTTACCTTTGGCCACTTAGTGCTTTAGCACTTAGGTGGACATGGCCACCTTTAGGTGGGAACTTAGAATGATCTCTCTTGGCTAAGCTCTACTAACTAAGTTCTACCAACTAAGCTCTACCAACTATTATTATATTAGTGCCATGATTTGGAACGAATCGAATCTCAACGAGCCGCAATTAATTGATATCCCTATTGCTCACGACCAGCGGGGTAACCTGAGTGTGGTGGAAGGGGGCGAACTGGTGCCCTTCGATATCAAGCGAGTGTATTATCTGTACGATGTTCCCGGTGGAACGACCCGTGGAGGTCATGCTCACAGGAACCTACGCCAGCTGATTATTGCCGCCAGCGGTAGTTTCGATGTGAT
Organism: Fibrobacter sp. UWH4; assembly: GCF_900142475.1. Taxonomy (NCBI): domain Bacteria; kingdom Pseudomonadati; phylum Fibrobacterota; class Fibrobacteria; order Fibrobacterales; family Fibrobacteraceae; genus Fibrobacter; species Fibrobacter sp. UWH4. Next base: position 215,460 of record NZ_FRAY01000004.1, on the reverse strand, counting down.
TCTGGATGACGGCAAAACCCGTACCAAATATTCGCTGAACCGTTCCTACCACGGACTCTATATTCCCACCATGCATTGGCGTGAAATCGAGAACTTCTCGTCGGGTGCGGTGTGTATGGTGCTTGCGTCGGAGCATTACGATGAATCCGACTATATCTACGAATACGATGCTTTTGTGAAAGAAGCTTCTACTCGCTAATTTTTACTTTGTATAAAATGCGTTGACGCTGGCTTTGGCGCCGAGGGATTCCTTGAATCGGTGCAGGTTTTCGTTCAAAAATTCACCCCCGTTTTCGGTAGAAATACCCCAGGAGATTTTCTGGAACCCTTCGAGGGCGGCTTCTCGCATGACGCGCACATATAGGGCTATGGTGGGTTGGAACTTCTCGTAGTCGGGATTGGGGGCGATGTATTGGGCGTGAATGGTCTTGGTCTTTTCGAATCTGAACAGCATCATGGCGGCAACTAGCGTGTCTTTGTCCCAGATTCCGCGGAATCGGATGTGGTCTGGGATGCGGTTGTCCTTCAGGTCGTAGAGTTCCTGCAAGGTATGGACCGGATGGACGTTGTGCTTGGATTTTGAAATTTCCAGAAAATGGTAGAAGGTTTCGAAGTCTTCGGTCTTTTCCAGGTTTCCGAACCGGATGCTTTCGATTTCGGATTTCTTGAAAATGCGGCGGCATTCCTTGTCGCAGTTCTCGAGCGGGTCTACGCCGGATTGCAGCGTGCAATAGGAACTGAGTTCCGTATGGCGTGTGTATCCCATGTGTTCCAGCATATATTCCAGAAGGTCTGGACTTTCTTCGGCGAAAATGGCTGGAGTAATCTTGAAACGAATGTTTTTGAATCGGCTTGTAAGGTGCTGGTCTGCTTCTTTCAAGATTTCAAGGAGCCTGGAACCGCTGTAGAACGATTTTGCGATAATGGGTCCGCCAAAGGTAGTACCCGCATGGGAGATGAAGGTTTGCTCCTTTGCCACGCCCGGGAAATAGGCGACAATGGTACCGCTTTTTTCTAGCGCAAAACTGGCGTCGGTAAAGCGGCCTGTCGGGTGGTAGTTCAAGAACCGTCTGGTTTGCAAGAACGTCCCGTTGACAGATTCGCATTCCACAAAGTGATCCAGTCGCTTGTCTAGTTCGGGGCTGTAGGGCAAAATTTCGTACATATTTCCTAAAATAGTAAATTCCTAACCACTAATCACTGTCTACTTTCTACTTCCTACTTCCTACTAATTTGCTATTTTCATGAATAATGATGAATGTCCCGTTTTATTCGCTGGATTATGTGAATCGCGCTTTGGGCGATGCCCTGCGCGAATCTTTTTCTGATGTCCTTGATTCTAAGTGGTTTATTCGCGGTTCGCGTTGTGCTGCGTTCGAAGAGGCTTTTGCAGCCTATTGTGGTAAAAAGGCTTGCGTCGGAGTCGGTAATGGGCTCGATGCGCTGACCCTGATGCTGAAGGCGTCTATTCAACTGGGGCGCTTGCAACTGGGCGATGAGGTGATTGTTCCGGCGAATACATTCGTGGCGACCGTTCTCGCGGTACGTGCTGCGGGACTTGTGCCGGTACTTGTGGAACCGAATCGCGACACTTGCGTGCTGGATACTTCTCGATTGGCGGAAGCCTGCTCTGAAAAGACCCGTGCCATTTTGGTGGTACATCTGTACGGTCGCCTGGCGGATATGCCCGCGATTTGTGAATTTGCAAAGGCGCATAACCTGCTGGTGTTCGAAGATGCTGCTCAATCTCACGGGGCTGCTTTAGACGATAGAAACGTCATTGCGAGCCCATTCGACGAGCTCAGGGTAAACTCTGCGAAGCAATCTAATGCAGCAGCCTACAGCTTTTATCCGACAAAAAACCTCGGCGCCATGGGCGACGGGGGAGCGGTGGTGACTGACGATCTGGAGCTTGCCCAAGTGGTAAAGTCTCTCGGCAATTACGGCTCTGTCGAAAAGTATGTGAACAAGTATGTGGGCGTAAATTCCCGATTGGATGAAGTCCAGGCGGCGGTGCTGCTTGCGAAACTTCCGCATTTGGATTCTTGGAATGCCCGTCGTCAAGAAATTGCGGCCCATTATTGTGCCGAAATCAAGAACCCGCTGGTACGTGTAACGCCTGTTCCTGAAAATCCCAAGTCCCATGTGTGGCATGTGTTCCCGGTATTTTGTGAAACTCGCGACGAATTGCAAAGGTTCTTGAAAGAGCGCGGTGTAGAAACGCTGATTCATTATCCGATTCCGCCGCACTTGCAAGAAGCCTTTGACGGGGCTCTTTCTCGTGGGGAACTCCGCTACGGGCCACTCCCGATAGCCGAAAAGCTGGCGAAGACGGAACTCAGCATTCCCATGGGCCCTGGTATGACCGATGAACAGGTCGCGTATGTTGTCGAATCCATTAACATTTTTGCCTAATGTCATTGCGAGCGTAGCTATACGATACTTGGCAACTTGTTGCCTTAGTAGAGTTATCCTCTTTGTGGAGAAGCAATCTATAGAAGAAGTTTAATGATGCCCTCAGATTTGAAATTTGCGAAACTCTTTGCCGGCTCCGGTGTCGTCACGTTGTTCAATGCGCTTCGTGCGTTTGCGATTAACAAGTTGCTCGCTATATTCCTGCCGCCGGCGGCATTTGCTTGCGTGGGGCAGTTCTTGAATTTGATGAGCATCGGTTCGGCGACGTCTTCGCTGGCGTTACAGAACGGTTGGACTGCACTGACTGCCCAGAATAAGGGTAATCGCGAAAAGCTTCTTGGCATTTGGCGCGGCGGACTTCGCTTGACGACTTTTGCGAGCCTGTTGACCTTTGTCGTTGCACTTTTGTTCTGTTTTATGGCGCCTCTCGATTCGCTTTTGCCCGGAGTCCCGACGCGTCTTGCGCAGGCCGCCATTCTCTTTGCCTTGCCAGGTGTTTTCGCAACAAACATCATCACGATTTCTGCGGCGGTCATGAACGGCCTTGGCGAAAATCGCAAGTGGGCGTTGATTAATATCGTGACTTCGGTGTGGCAAGTGCTTTGGGTGGCTTTCTTCCTTTATACGGGGCGACTCTCGGTGCTTTCGATTATCGCGACCCAGTCTATCGTAGCCGCTATTTTTGCAATCCAGATTTCTAGCCGAGCCGGTTTTAGCGTCAAGCAGATTTGGAAAACGGCTCTTGATACGCGAGGCCCGTGGCTTTCTTATGCGCTCATGGGCCTTGTACCGATGGTTCTTTCGCCGCTGGTACTTACGGTGATGCGAATGACCGTTGCTTCTAATTTCGGAAACGACGCAGCGGGGATTTGGCAGAGTGTCTGGAAAGTTTCTGATTTTTTGTTCATGGCGATGTCAGCCGTTTTGACGGTCATTATCTTGCCGCGGGTTTCGTCCAAGATGAGCCGCGGGGACTTTTTCAGAATGTTCCATCCGTTGCTGTTCCGAATTATGGGAATCTCGCTCGCGATGGTTGCGGCTCTGTATTTTGGCCGCAGCATCTTGGTACAGGTGCTGTTTTCGCAGGCGTACATGGGTGCTGTCGATTACTTGCCTTTGCAACTCGTGGGGGATTTCTTTAGAGCCGGCGGTTTTGCGCTTGCGCTAGTGTTGATTGCCCGCACCGAAACGAAGACTTTTCTCGCTGTCGAAGTTTGTTCTGAATTGTTGCTTGCGGTAGGGACTTTTGTCGGCATAAGGTTTGTTGAATTTAACGGTCCGATGGCCTCTTATGCCTTCGAGAACTTCGTCTATTTCGTGGTGTTGTACATATTGGTGAGGAGGCTTAAATGGAATACTCCGTAACGAACATGTTTGCACAGAAAATGACCGAAAATGTCTATGTGAAAGCTTTTGCCCAAGGTGAAGAGATGGAGCAACGGGAACTTCCGCCGGTCGTATCGGTGCTCCTGGCTAGCTACAATCATGAAAAGTACGTGGAAGCGGCGGTGCGTTCGGTCTTGTCGCAGAAGGGTGTTGCCTTTGAACTGATTGTCCTTGACGACGGTAGTAAAGATAAGTCTCCCGAAATACTTGAAAAACTCGCTGAAGAATTCAAGTTCCGCTACATTCATCGCGAAAACAAGGGCGTCATCGCGACCTTGAACGAAATGCTTGAGTTGGCTCGCGGAAAGTACTTCTGCACCTTTTCTTCCGACGATATCATGCCGCCGGACCGCTTAAAGAAACAGTCTGATTATCTGCTTTCGCATCCGAATGCGGTTGCCTGTTTTGGGCAGGTTAAGCCTATGAGCGAAGACGGAATTGCTTCGGAAAATTTGGACCCTGCGTTTTTGAAGTCTGTTCCTGAAATCAGCTTTGATGAATTCTTCTTGGGGCTGAAACCTTTGCACGGCTGCGCTGAAATGTTCGTGACCGATGTGGTGCGTCGCTTGGGCGGTTACGATTCGCGCTTCTTTTTTGAAGATTATCCGCTGTACCTGAAGGTGCTTTATGAGTGCGGCCCTCAGCCGGTGCTCCCTGATGTGGTGTGTTGCCATTACCGTGAGCACGGGGACAATATGCACGCCAATCACAATCGTATGTATTCCGAGATTTTGCGGATTGTAGAACTGTACAAGGATCATAAGCTTTACTCGCAGGCGGTTCGGAACTGGAAGGCGAACTGGTTCTCGTCGCTGGCCTATTCGCAAAAGGGCGAGGCGCTCAAACGATTGCCGCAACTAGCGTCGTTCAGTTCTGCATTCCTGAAGCGTTTGCCGAAATTGTTCATTCCGAGGTCTCTGTTAAAACGGTAGGGCAAAAATGATTTCAGTCTGCATGGCGACATACAACGGCGGCAAGTTTATCCGCGAACAGCTGGAAAGCATTCTTTCGCAGTTGTCGTCTGATGCCGAAATCGTCGTCGCCGATGATGGCTCGACAGACGATACGCTTTCTGTTGTGGCATCGCTCGGGGACTCTCGCATTCGTGTGTTGCCTGCTGAAAAACACTTTGGTGTTATCTACAATTATGAACGCACCCTGCAGGCATCCAAGGGAGAAATTATTTTCCTTGCAGACCAAGATGATGTTTGGCTTCCGGGAAAAGTGGAGAAAGTTCTTGCGGCGCTGAATGATGCCGACCTCGTGACTCACGATGCATGGATGCTCAGCCCTTCCGGTGCGTCAGATTTCACTTGGACTCGCACTGGAAAATTGAGTGATATTCGCACCTACAGGAGTGGGGTAGTTGCCAACTGGTGGAAGAATTCATTTACGGGATGCTGCATGGCGTTCCGTCGTAACGTCTTGGACAAGGCTCTTCCGTTCCCTAAGAATCTTCCGATGCATGACCAATGGTTAGGGCTTGTTGCCGAGAAATATTTCAAGGTCAGCTATGTCAATGAACCGTTGGTGGAATATCGCCAACATTCTTCCAATGCAACGCATATCGAAAAATCACCTGCAGGAGTTCTTCAAAAAATTAAGTGGCGAGTGGACTTGCTGAAAGCGATTATTTAGTGGCTTGTGCGACGGCTTGGGCGACTTCGCCCCAGCCCATCTGGACAATCGCTCCTGCGCGGACAAGGTTCCCTTGGGCATCTTCGTACTCTTTAAGGATTTGGCTCCATTCCGCTACGTCGCGGCGGAGTTTGACGTCCTTGTTGATGCGACGGAGGAGCATGTCCTGTTTCCATTGCGCCGCTGCGGAAAGCTTCTGGCAAGAGACGTCGAGGGCTTCTAGGTAGGCGGGAACCGCATCAAGGAAAGTCTTTTCGAATGGCTTTGCCTTGGACTTTGCTTGCAGGACGAGGTTGTTCTGGTTGATGGCGTTCTTGCGGATTTCACTCATCAGGCGAACAATGCGCTCGTAATCCACTTGCGGCCAGAACAGGCTGAACGGCCACATCTTTTTCCAATGGAATTTGAACATGGATTCGTGGGCCGTGTTTTTTGCCCTTATCAGTTCCTTGAGGTTCTCGAAAATGACCTGGGAGGGGAGCATATCTTTGCAATCTTGTTCGCTCATGGGCTGCAATATACTAAAAAAGGGGCATATCTCTGTAAAAAAAGAAAAAATTTTCAAAACTTTGTTTGTTTTTTGTAAATTAGGAAGTAAATTCTACTTGCAAAAACATGCAAAAAGGAAACTTATGGACAAAAAGAAATTCAAAATTTTGATGATTGTCGATATTGTGCTCATTATCGGCATTTTTGCCTTGATGATGGTTCTCAAGGGCCAGTATAACGACCAGGCTCAGAAGTCGGTGAATGAACAGGTGGGTGCCTATCTTGAACAGTCCAACGGAGTCGTCCAGGATCAGTGGAAGTCGGTGGACCAGTATGGCATGGCATGGCGCCTCGTTTATGCGACTTTGACCACTGTAAAGACCGAAGCCGCCTTCGATGCCGCTGTTAAGGCTATCGAAGAAGACAAGGATGCCCGTTTCAAGCAGCTTTCTTACATGTACGAAGCAGCCGGTATTCCTGCCCAGGCTCAGAATTCCATTTACGAAAAGGCTGGCCTTGCTGACAAGTTCCTGCTGAAGAACGAAGGTGGCGTCAAGGAAGTCGCTTGCGGAAAGAACTGCGTGATTACCTTCACTTTCGCGAAGGGCAAGCTGAAGTCCAGCGACTACAAGGCTCTTGCTGGCTACAACATGGCTGAAAACTTTAAGCTCGAAGCCCCTGCGGCATTCCACTTTGAATAAGGAGTTGTACCAATGAACGTAAAGACTATTTCGATTGCACTCACGGTTCTGGTGGTGGCCCTCCTTGCGACGATCTTGATGCAGAAGAGTGGTTATGTTTCTCAGGCTACGGAACATTATGAAAAGACCACGACCAAGTCGTACAAGGGAGCGTCCCAGATTGTGGAATATGTGAACAATTCCATCGAGACGAACAAGGGCGTTTGGGCGCTTGCATGCGAAGCGGTACAGTCTGTCAAGACTTCGCAAGACCAAGCTCGCCTCGAAGCCAAGTATTTCCCGTCTACCAAGGGCTCCATGAGCATTGTGAACATGACTCGCCGCTTTGAAGCTACGGGTGCCTACTACATCGTTTCCAAGTTTGCCAAGGTCGAAGTCGACAAGAAGACCGAAGTCAAGTCTCTGGCTGGCCTCGTCTCTGTGAACGTGAACGCTCTCGTCGGCAATCCGGGCGAAGAAATCGAGGAAGCGGAAGGCGAAGAAGGTGAAGAGGCTGTTGAAGAAGCTCCGGCACCGAAGAAGCCCGCCAAGGCCGCCAAGGGTAAGAAAGGCAAAAAGGGCAAAAAGCGCTAATCGCTTGACTCTCAACGAGTTAGAAAATCGTAAGAAACGACCTGCTCTGCGGGCCGTTTCTTAGTTATGAGCGCGCCTTGCTTAGGAAGGCTTTGAGGTCTGAGTATTGAGTTAAAGCATGGCGCCGAAGGCGCGATTATAAAAGCTCATAGCTCAAAGCGAAGCGACCTCATACCTCATACCTAATTTCTAAATTTACGGCGTAAAATTTAAACCGAGGTTTATAATGCTCATTCTTCGTGGTACGCCGGCTTTGTCGGATTTCCGTCTCCAGAAACTTTCTTCCGATTTCAAGGCTGCGGGGCTCTCTGTCGCTTCCGTCTATGCCGAATTCCTGCACGTGGTGGATCTGTCCGCCAACTTGACCGATGCGGAAACCGAAACCTTGAAGAAGGTGCTGCACTACGGTCCGGCCCGCGAACCCAAGGCTCTCGAAGGCGAACTCTTTGTGGTGTGCCCGCGTCCGGGTACTATTAGCCCGTGGAGCTCGAAGGCTACCGATATCGCTCACATCTGCGGCCTCCCGGCCATCAAGCGCATCGAACGCGCTATTGCATACTATGTAAAGTTTGAAGGTGCTGCACCGGCTGGTGCCCGTGAAAAAATCTCCGCCAAGATTCACGACCGCATGACCCAGGCCGTGTTTGCCGACACCGCCTCCTTGGAAGTCCTCTTTAGCAAGGAAGAACCGCGTCCGCTGAACGTGATTCCGGTGCTCGACCAGGGTCGCGACGCCCTCGTGAAGGCTGACAAGGAAATGGGCCTCGCGCTCTCTCCGGATGAAATCGACTACTTGGTGAAGAACTTCACCGAACTCAAGCGCAACCCCACCGACGTGGAACTCTACATGTTCGCGCAGGCCAACTCGGAGCACTGCCGCCACAAGGTGTTCGGTGCCGAATGGACGATTGATGGTGTCAAGCAGGACAAGTCCCTGTTCCAGATGATCAAGAACACCTACCAGCTCCACAACTCCAATATCTTTAGCGCCTACAAGGACAACGCCGCCGTGATGAAGGGCGCTGTCGCTGGCCGCTACTATGCCGACCCGCGCAACAACAAGTATGACTTCCACAACGAAGAAGTCGACATCCTCATGAAGGTCGAAACCCACAACCACCCGACTGCCATTTCTCCGTTCCCGGGTGCCGCTACCGGTAGTGGTGGCGAAATCCGTGACGAAGGTGCCACGGGTAAGGGCAGTAAGCCGAAGGCCGGCCTCACGGGCTTCAGTGTTTCGAACTTGAAACTGCCGGGTGCAGTCCAACCTTGGGAAAAGGACTTTGGAAGCCCGTCCCGCATTGCGTCTGCCCTCGACATCATGATCGAAGGCCCGCTGGGTGGCGCTGCGTTCAACAACGAATACGGCCGTCCGAACATCCTCGGTTACTTCCGTACTTTCGAACAGGAAGTCGATGCCCAGAACGGCAAGGAAGTCCGCGGTTACCACAAGCCGATTATGCTGGCTGGTGGTCTCGGTAACATCAAGCATGAACATATCGAAAAGGGCCACATCGATCCGGGTGACCACCTGATCGTGCTCGGTGGTCCGGCCATGCTCATTGGTCTTGGTGGTGGTGCTGCTAGCTCTGTGGCTAACGGAGCCGGTAACGAATCTCTCGACTTTGCTTCTGTGCAGCGTGAAAACCCCGAAATGGAACGCCGCTGCCAGGAAGTCATCGACCGCTGCTGGGCGATGGACGAAGAAAACCCGATTACCTTTATTCACGACGTGGGTGCAGGTGGACTTTCTAACGCCTTCCCGGAACTGGTGAACGATGGCGGTCTCGGCGGTAAGTTTGAATTGCGTAACGTCCCCAACGACGAACCGGGTATGAGCCCGTTCGAAATCTGGAGTAACGAATCCCAGGAACGTTATGTGATCGCTATTGCTGGCGATAAGTTGGATGTGTTCGACGCTATCTGTAAGCGTGAACGCTGCCCGTATGCTGTGGTGGGCGAGGCAATCCCTGAAAAGCACTTGACTCTGACCGATAAGTACTTCGGTACGACTCCGATTGACATGCCGCTGGGTGTGCTCCTCGGTAAGCCGCCCCGCATGATCCGCAACGAAAAGAGCCAGAAGCGCCCGCTCAATTCCACGGTGGTTCCGGCCGATGCAACTATCAAGGACGTGGCTCACCGCGTGCTTGCAAACCCGACCGTCGCCGACAAGACGTTCCTCATTTCTATCGGTGACCGTTCCGTGACGGGTATGATTTGCCGCGACCAGATGGTTGGTCCGTGGCAGGTGCCGGTCGCTGACTGCGCCGTGACATCTGCAACTCTTGATACTTACGAAGGTGAAGTGATGAGCATGGGCGAACGCGCCCCGGTTGCCTTGATTTCTCCGGCGGCCGCTGCCCGCATGACGGTGGCTGAATCCCTCACGAATATGGCTGCCGCTTGCGTGCCTGATATGGGCCGCGTGAACTTGTCCGCAAACTGGATGGCCACGCCGAACTACGAAGGCGATGGTGCCGACTTGTACGAAGCCGTGAAGTCTATCGGTATGGAACTCTGCCCGGAACTTGGCATCACGATTCCGGTGGGTAAGGACTCCATGAGCATGAGCACCGTGTGGCAGGATGACAAGGGTAGCCACCGCGTGACCGCTCCGATTTCGCTCGTGATTAGTGCGTTTGCTCCGTGTGCTGACGTGCGCAAGACGCTCACGCCGCAACTCTTGCAGAAGAAGGATACGACCCTTGTGCTCGTGGATCTCGCTCGCGGTAAGAACCGCATGGGCGCCTCCATTGCCGCTCAGGTTTACAACAACCTCGGCGACAAGGCTCCGGATGTGGACAGCGCTAAGGAACTCCGCGCCTTCTTCGAAAACATCCAGAAGCTCAATGCGGCTGGCAAGATTATGGCCTACCACGACAAGAGCGATGGCGGCCTCTACACGACGCTCGCCGAAATGGCGTTCGCCGGCCACGTGGGTGTGACGGTGAAGGCCGATGCCCTCAAGGGTAATCTCATCGACGCCCTCTTCAACGAAGAACTCGGTGCCGTGCTCCAGGTGAAGAATGCCGACCTCGCGGCTGTGCGCGACGCATTTGCCGCCGCTGGCCTCGGCGACACTGTTTCTGAAATTGCAACGCTCAACGATACTTACAACCTGGTCATCGGCGACTACGCTGAAGGCCTCTCGGACCTCCGCGCCATCTGGAGCGACACGACCCGCCGCATCGCGGCCCTCCGCGATAACCCGGATTGTGCCGAAAGCGAATACAAACTCAAGCTGGAACAGGACAATCCGGGTATCACGCCGAAGGTCACCTTCGACGTGGCGGCGTCCGCCAAGATTGTGAAGGATTTCGCAAGCCGTCCGAAGATGGCGATCCTGCGCGAACAGGGCGTCAACGGCGAACTCGAAATGGCTGCCGCTTTCCAGAAGGCTGGTTTCGAATCCATCGACGTTCACATGACCGACATTCTCGAAGGTCGCGTAAGCCTCAAGGATTTCAACGGTCTCGCTGCTTGCGGTGGCTTCAGCTACGGTGACGTTCTCGGTGCCGGTGAAGGCTGGGCCAAGAGCATTCTCTTCAACCCGAAGGCCCGCGCCGAATTCGAAGCTTACTTCAACCGCAAGGATACCTTCACGCTCGGTGTTTGCAACGGCTGCCAGATGGTTTCTAACCTCAAGGATTTGATTCCGGGCGCCAAGCACTGGCCACGCTTTGTGCAAAACCTCTCCGAACGCTTCGAGGCTCGCTTCTGCACGCTCAAGGTCGAAGACACTCCGGCCGTGCTCCTCAAGGGTATGGCAGGCTCCGTGCTCCCGATTGCGGTTGCACACGGCGAAGGCCGCGCGGAGTTCGCTAGCCGGGTCGCCGCCGAGGAATGCTTAAAAACTGGTCTCGTGGCGCTGCGTTACGTGGACGGCAAGCACGAATACACCGAACGCTACCCGCTGAACCCCAACGGTTCTCCGTTTGGCATCAACGGCCTCTGCTCCGAAGACGGTCGCGCCCTTGTGATGATGCCGCACCCCGAACGCGTGTTCCGTACCTGCCAGTACTCCTGGCACCCGGCAGAATGGGGTGAAGACGGCCCGTGGATGCAGCTGTTCCGCAATGGCCGTATCTTTGTAGGCTAATTTTTTGTAAGTTGTTTTTGTCGTTGAGAGTTTGCCGCGCCCCCTGCGGGGCCTCGCAATGACAATTCGTGAGTTTATTTGAATTAAGAGGATTTATGAAGGCAAAACTTCTGGCTCTCGCTTCATTGGCATCGCTGTTTTTTCTGAACGGCTGTAACTGTATCGGCGACAAGGATACAATCCTTGCTCGTATCGATAAAGAAAAAGTCTATCAGGAAGACTATCAGTTGCTTCTAAAGAATGAAGGCTTTCCCAAGGAAGACAAGGGTAAATTCTTGTACGATAATCTGTATTCCAGAGCGGCACTGGTGTCTAGGGCCGTTTCGGAATATCCGGAATTGGAACAGGAGTGGGAGAGTGCCTACAAGGATCTTAAGCCTCGTATTTTGACGATGGTGTACCAGCGCTTCTACGTGATGGAATGCCTGAAGTACGATGACGAAACCTTGCGGCAGCATTATGACATGAACCGTGCGCTTTTCGATAGTGATTCAACCGCCGGTTTCTATAGTGTTCGTGGAAGTGTTGCTGAATCGTATTACGTGTCGAAGAATCAGGAAAAATGGCTGGCTTATTTGGCCGAAAATTTGTCCAAGGGTTCCAAGGATACGCTCGTCTTGCAGAAGCGCTTTGTAGGAGAATACAGGGAACACCTTCGTGATTCCATTTCGACTCTTGTGAAGGAAAACAAGAATATTGTCGTTCATGAAATTCCCAAGCCGGAGCCGAGAGCTTATTACGACAGTCACAAGGATTCTTTCATGACGGTTCCTGGCTATGAACTGTATCATATTCAGGGAACGAACAAGGATTCTCTTGCTAGTTTGTTTGAAACGACTCCTTCCTTGGACGCATTTAAGCAGAAGGCTGCCGCTGTCAGTCAGAATGCTTTGACCTCTAAGGACAGTGGATATGTGGGGGGCGTGAAGCAGGATTATGCCATGCCTTACGATATCGGTATGGTCCCGAATCTGTCCGAGGAACTCAAGGACCATGAAGCGGGCTATGTAACTCCGGCTTTGCAGGACAACAAGGGCTTGTTCCACGTGTTCTATCTAGCATCTCGAGTTCCGTCTACGCTGAAACCCTTTGAGCGCGTCCAGGCCGGAATTGAAGCCGGAATCAAGTCGGGTGAACTTTTCGAAGTAGATTCCGCATTCGTGCTCATTTCCAAAAACGGAAAGCCGCTGCTTACCGAAAAGGATTTACTGCGCTTTAATGAAGAGTATGCAAGAACTCGCTTGAACAAGTTCTCTCACGATCGGATGGTCCGCATGTGGACAGAATTCTTCGCTTACGAGGATTTGGCCGAGAAGGATCGTCTGAATCATAGCTGGGAATCCCGCGCTATTGCCCGTGATACCCGCTGGGATTACATTATAAAGAATTATTCGCAGAAGGCAGGGAATGCGCTCTCGGAATCCGATATCCCCGAGAACCTCTACAAGTACGAATACTACACGGGTTACCGCCTGATGACTTTCGGAAAATCCCTGGAACAGAGCATTCCTGAAACGTACTCTCGAATCCGTTCGGAATACAAAAAGAACTGGATCGGTCGTAAGTCTGCTGAAGCTTACGAGGCGGCGACGGTTCACATCTACAACATGGACACTCCCGAGTATAAGCCTGAAATGGTGGCGGATGTGTTGCTAAAGAAAGCGGATTCGCTTTTCAAGGCGAACAACCGTTCTGCGGCTATCGAAACTTACCGCAAGTTGCAGATGGCTTTCGCCGATGTTGATTCGCTCCTGGAAAAGGCTACTTACGAAATGGCGCTTGCCCAGAGCGAAAACGAGGATTTCAAGCAGGCGGAAGCGGGGTATTATGCTTTCTATAGCATTTGGCCCGAAAGCCCGAATGCCGAAAAGGCTATGTTCAGCCGCGGGTTCATTCTGAATGAAAATCTTGGAATGAATACGCGTGCGCAGGTCGTGCTCGAAGAGTTCCTCCAGAAGTATCCGAATAGCGAACTCAAGGAATCTGCCCAGTGGCTCGTCGACAACATCAAGAGCAACGGCAAACTTGCCGATGATTTGATGAAGAAAATCGAGGCGGAAGAGTAAATTCTGAATTCAGAATTCGGAATTCGGAGTGAATTACTTCGGCTGCGTCCGCAATGACGTTTATAATTCTGAAATCTGAATTCCGAAATCCGAATTATATCTATATTTCCCACATCTTAAAACAAAAGGTACCTACTATGGAAATGACATTTGCAATGATCAAGCCCAATGCGGTCAAGTCTGGCCTCATCGGACGCATTATCGACCGTTACATCGCTGCAGGCCTCTCCGTCTGCGCCGTGAAGATGCACCAGATGACCTCTGCCGATGCTCGCGGTTTCTACGCCGAACACGTGGAAAAGCCGTTCTTCGGCGAACTTGAAGCCTACATGACCAAGGGCCCGTCCGTGATGCTCGCCCTCGGCGGCGAAAATGCCATTGCCAAGGTTCGCGCCATCAACGGTGCCACCAATCCGGCTAAGGCGGAACCCGGTACCCTCCGCTACGATTTTGCCCCTTCCATGACCGAAAACGTCGTGCACAGCTCCGACAGTCCTGAATCCGCCAAGCGCGAACTGGACTTCTGGTTCAAGGAAGACGAACGCTACGCTTACGAAATGCCGAGCCTCAAGGCTTGCTGCGTCCTCTAAGCGATTTTAAACCGCGCCTACTGGTAGGCGCGGCCAGCCGCAAACTGGTTTTGCGGCGACCAAATTTTTTTAACCCCCCTCAAGGAGACACAACTCAATGCAATGGATCGTCAAGTATCTTACCTCCTCTATCGGTAAGAAGCAGATCATGGGATGCACTGGCGCGTTCCTCGCCCTGTTCATCTTCGGCCACATGTGTGGTAACTTCCAGCTTCTGAATTTCGATCAGGCCGCGGCTCAGGCATCTTACAATGCCTACACCGAATTCCTGACCGGATTCAACCCGCTCCACTTCCCGATCAAGATGATTTATCTCGTCGAACTGGTGCTGGTGGCTGCTTTCGCTCTTCACATCTTCCTTGCTATCAAGCTGAAGATCGAGAACAAGAAGGCTCGCGGTGGCATCGACTACGAAGTCAACGCTCGCAAGGGCAAGAAGACTTTCGCAACCTTCACCATGATCTGGTCCGGTCTCTTCATTCTCGGCTTCCTCGTGCAGCACCTCATGATGCTCAAGTTCGGTGAACACTACCTGTACCTGAACGACAAGGGCGAAATCGTCCGCGACATGTGGCTCACCACCATCGAAATGTTTGCTAACCCGGCTTGGGCTGCATTCTACGTGGTCAGCATGTTCGTGATCGGTATGCACCTGTTCCACGCTATTTCTTCGGCCTTCCAGACCATGGGCATTGCTCACCAGAAGTGGACCCCGATTATCGACATCGCTGGTATCGCTTACAGCATTATCGTTGCCCTCGGTTTCGGTATCACCGCCGTTGCAGCCTTCTACCTCGCTAACCAGCCGGGTACCCAGGCCCTCATCGAAAAGTCCCGCAGCCTCCAGCCGCAGTACGAACAGATGAAGAAGGACAAGGAAGCCGCCAAGACTTCTTTCGTGATTCCTTCTGTCGGCACCGTCGAAGTTTCTTTTAACGCTTAATTTTAAGGAGCCCACTAATGATTCTTGATTCTAAAATCCCCGGTGGTTCCATCGAAGAAAAGTGGACCAAGCACAAGTTCGAACTCAAGCTCGTGAACCCCGCCAACAAGCGTAAGTTCACCGTGATTGTGGTGGGTACTGGCCTTGCCGGTGCTTCTGCCGCCGCATCCCTCGCCGAACTTGGTTACAATGTCAAGTCTTTCTGCATCCAGGATAGCCCCCGCCGCGCACACTCCATTGCTGCCCAGGGTGGTATCAACGCTGCCAAGAACTACAAGAACGACGGCGACTCCGTTTACCGTCTGTTCTACGATACCGTGAAGGGCGGTGACTTCCGCGCTCGCGAAGCTAACGTGCACCGCTTGGCCGAAAACTCGAACCTCATCATCGACCAGTGCGTCGCCCAGGGTGTTCCGTTCGGTCGTGAATACGGTGGCCTCCTCGACAACCGTTCCTTCGGTGGTACGCAGGTTTCCCGTACGTTCTACGCCCGCGGTCAGACGGGTCAGCAGCTCTTGCTCGGTGCCTACCAGGCACTTATGCGCCAGGTTGCCGCCGGTAAGGTGAAGATGTTCCCCCGTCGCGAAATGATGGACCTCGTCGTGATCGACGGCAAGGCCCGCGGTATCATCGTCCGTAACCTCATCACTGGCGAACTCGAAAGCCACGTGGGTGACGCTGTCTGCCTTTGCACCGGCGGTTATGGTAACGTCTACTACCTTTCTACAAACGCCCAGGGTTCCAACGTGACGGCCGCTTTCCGTGCCTACAAGCGCGGCGCCCTGTTCGCTAACCCCTGCTACACGCAGATTCACCCGACTTGCATTCCTCGCCACGGCGACCTGCAGTCGAAGCTCACCTTGATGAGCGAATCTCTCCGTAACGACGGCCGTATTTGGGTTCCGCGCAAGGCTGGCGACACCCGTTCTCCGGACCAGATCCCCGAAGAAGATCGTTACTACTATCTCGAAGAAAAGTATCCGAGCTTCGGTAACCTCGTGCCCCGTGACGTGGCATCCCGTAACGCCAAGCAGGTTTGCGACGCAGGCCTCGGCGTGGGTAACACCAAGCAGGCCGTGTACCTCGACTTCGCCGACGCTATCCAGCGCATGGGCGTTGCCGGTGTCTCTGCCAAGTACGGCAACCTCTTCCAGATGTACGAAAAGATTACCGACGAAGACCCGTACAAGGTTCCGATGCGTATCTTCCCGGCCATCCACTATACCATGGGCGGCCTCTGGGTGGACTACGATCTGATGTCCACGATTCCGGGCTGCTTCGTTCTCGGTGAAGCCAACTTCTCCGACCACGGTGCAAACCGCCTCGGTGCTTCTGCTCTTATGCAGGGCCTCTCCGACGGTTACTTCGTCATTCCGTTCACCATCGGCGGTTACTTCGCGGGCACCAAGCTCGAGAAGGTCTCCGAATCCGATGCCGCGTTCGAAGACTGCAAGAAGCAGACCGAAGAACGCATCCACAAGCTCCTCTCCATCAAGGGTCACCGCACTGTTAACGATATCCATCGTGAACTCGGTAACATCATGTGGGAATACGTGGGCATGGCTCGTAACGAAGCCGGCCTCAAGACCGCCCTCGAGAAGATTCCGGCCCTCCGTGCCGAATTCTGGGAAAACGTCAACGTGCTCGGTTCCGAAGGTTCCTTCAACCAGAACCTCGAACGCGCCGGCCGCGTGGCTGACTTCCTCGAGTTCGCCGAAGTCCTCACTCTCGACGCCCTGCACCGCAAGGAATCTTGCGGCGGCCACTTCCGCGAAGAAAGCCAGACTCCGGAAGGCGAAGCCAAGCGCGACGACGAAAACTTCTGCTACGTGGGTGCCTGGGAGTACAAGGGCGACGGTGTCGCACCGGAACTTTCCAAGGAACCTCTTACCTTTGATAACGTCCACCTCGCTACTAGGAGCTACAAATAATGAGCGGACTGAATTTGACTTTGAAGATTTGGCGTCAGAAGGATGCCAAGACCAAGGGACAGTTCGAAACTGTCAAGATCAACGATGTTTCTCCGGACATGTCCTTCCTGGAAATGCTCGACATCGTGAACGAAGAACAGATGAAGCAGGGCAAGGAAGGCTTCGCTTTCGACCACGACTGCCGCGAAGGTATCTGTGGTATGTGCTCTCTCGTCATCAACGGTATGCCGCACGGTCCTGACCATGCAACGACTACCTGCCAGCTTCACATGCGCAAGTTCAAGGATGGCGACACCATCGTGATCGAACCGTGGCGCGCCGCCGCATTCCCGGTTATCCGTGACTGCGCTGTTGACCGTACCGCTTTCGACCGCATCATCGCTGCCGGTGGCTTCGTTTCTGTGAATACCGGTGCCGCTCCTGAAGCTTCCACCATTCCGGTTCCCAAGGCTGATGCCGACCGCGCCTTTGACGCTGCCGCCTGTATCGGTTGCGGTGCCTGCGTGGCTGCCTGTAAGAACGCGTCCGCTATGTTGTTCGTATCTGCGAAGGTCTCTCACCTCAGCTTCCTGCCGCAGGGCAAGGTCGAGGCGAAGAAGCGCGTCTTGGCCATGGTCGCCCAGATGGACAAGGAAGGCTTCGGCAACTGCACGAACCTTTACGAATGCCAGGCCGCATGCCCGAAGGGTATCACCGTGGATTACATCGCCAAGATGAACCGCGAATACCTCGGTGCAACAGTCACGTATGCCGAAAAGGTGTACGGAAAGGACTAAGAGGTGTGAGGTCGGTCGCTTCGCTCCCTTTGAGGTGTGGGGCTTCAGGCCTTTGAGCATGTCATCCTGGAGGGGCGTAGCCCCGATAGGATCCAAAGCATTAAAAAGGGACCGCAGCGATGCGGCCCTTTTTGCTTAATACAGGGCTCTTTTCCATATGGGCAACTTGCATTTCTTCTGAGGAAAATATATATTGATTGTAGGTTTTAACACAAAGGTATAATATGCTAGCGGAGCAAGCGACAAAAGGAATTTATCTGGATGTCCCTGAAAAGGACTGGACTCTGTTTAGTGAACTTATCCGAAAGTTTGGATGGCGGACAAGAACCAAAGAGCAGATGCTCGAACGCTTTATCGCCACTCGCCCTAAGGAACCTCTCCTTAGCGAAGAGGAAATTATGGCGGAAGTAAGCGCTGTCCGATACGCAAAATGAAGGTAGTCCTAGACTGCAATATCTGGATTTCGTTCCTGATTGGGCATCAGATTGCTTTTGTTCGTCAATTGTTGAATGACGAACGGTTTCAAGTGTATGCTTGTGAGCGGTTGCTTGAAGAAATTCAGGATGTTTGTAGCCGTGAAAAAATAAAGAAGTATATCCGAATGGATGATGTCGCTGATTTGCTTGGCATCATCTATGACTATTGTCAATTTGCTATTATCGGAGAGAATACGCAAACCCCAATTCGTGACCCCAAGGACCTTTACCTGCTCACTCTTGCAGAAGCAATCGATGCGGCGTATATTGTATCTGGGGATAAGGATTTGCTAGAACTTCAGCATCATAAACAGACAAAAATTATCAAGTTAGCGGACTTCCGCAATATGATGCAATAAGAAAGGTTGAATCATACAGGCGTTAAATAAAAGGGCTGCTTGATTATCCGTATTCATTGAAATGCGGCCCTTTTTCTATATTTCTCTTGTAAATCAAAAAGAGGACTTCAAGATGAAAAAACTTTTAGCGATGTTTGCGGCGGTTGCGTGTGCCGCGGTTCTTTCTGCCTGTAACGACCAGAAGGCGGAATCCAAGGCTCAAGCCGATGAATCCCTGAACAAGGTGAAGGCGGCGGGCGAGTTTGTGCTCGGTCTCGACGATTCCTTCCCGCCGATGGGTTTCCGCGACAAGGACAACAACATCGTGGGTTTCGATATCGACCTCGCCACCGAAGTTTGTGCGCGCCTGGGCGTGAAACTCAAGACGCAGCCGATTTCTTGGGACGCGAAGGAACAGGAACTGAACACCGGCAAGATTGACTGCATCTGGAACGGCATGAGCGTGGACAGTGCCCGCGCGAAAGCGATGAACTTGAGCGACCCGTACCTCAAGAACCGCATGATTTTCACGGTGAAGGACAAGGCTCTTGCAAATCTCGCTGCCCTCGCCGGCAAGAAGATCGCCGTGCAGAACGGCTCTACTGCCCAGAAGCTCCTGGATGCCTCCGAGGCGGGCAAGGCCGCCAAGGAAATCGTCCCGTTTGATGACAACCAGACGGCGCTCATGGATTTGGACAAGGGCGGTGTCGACGCCGTGTTCCTGGACGAAATTGTGGCCAAGTACTGGATTGTGACGAACGCGAAGGACTACACGGTGCTCGAGGAAGGCCTCTCCGACGAAGTCTACGCCGTGGGTTTCCGCAAGAAGGACCAGGCCCTGCGAGATGCCGTGAATTCCACCCTGGCTGCCATGAAGGCCGACGGCAAGTTTGACGAAATCTCTGCCAAGTGGTTCGGCAAATAGGTGTGAGGTCGCTCCCTACGGGAGCTTTGAGGTATGAGCTCGGCGCAGTGCGCCTCTGAGGTTATTCATGTCGGAATTGTCAACGCTTTTGCCTATCCTTTGGGGCGGCTTCTGCACGACGCTCGCCATTTTCGGGCTTACGCTCCTGTTCTCGATTCCGCTGGGTCTGCTCATTGCGGTCCTCAAGATGAGCAAGTGGCGCGTGGTGCGTTACCCGGTGTCGTTCTACATCTCGGTGATGCGCGGCACCCCTTTGCTGCTCCAGATTGTGGCGATTTACTTTGGCTCCTACTACCTGAGCGAATATGCGGGCGTGGATTTTTCGTTTGACCGCTTCCCGGCGGTAATCGTGGCGTTTTCGATAAACTATGCGGCCTACTTTGCCGAAATTTTCCGCGGCGGCATCCAGTCCATACCCAAGGGGCAGTACGAGGCGGCCTACATGCTGGGCATGACCCGCACGCAGACGTTCTTCCGTATTATCCTCCCGCAGGTGGTCAAGCGCGTGGTACCCGCGAGCGCGAACGAAGTCATCACGCTGGTGAAGGATACTTCCCTTGCGCAGGTGATTGCGGTGACGGAACTTTTTGCGCTGGCCAAGAAACAGCAGGCCGCCTACGCGAGCATTTATCCGCTGTTCGTGGCGGGCGTATTCTACTATGTGGCGAACCTTTTGCTGAGTGTGCTTTTTGCCTACGTGGAACGCAAGCTCAATTACTATAAGTGAGGCGTGGAATGGAAAACGTGAATGAATCTGCGCCGATCCTCAAGGTAGAACACGTCAAGAAGTCCTTTGGCGACTTGCATGTGCTCAAGGATATCTCGTTTGACCTGAAGGCGGGCGAGGTGCTCTCGATTATTGGGCCTAGCGGCTCCGGCAAGAGTACGCTGTTGCGCTGCCTTACCCAGCTCGAAACGGTTGACGGCGGCTTTGTGCAGGTCAATGGCAAGGACATGGTGGTGCCGAATGATTCGGCGAAGGGACCTTTAGGCTCTGGTGCTCCGGTCAAGTACGCTCCGGTGAAAACGCTTCGCGAAATTCGCCTTTCTACGGGGCTCGTGTTCCAGAACTTCAATTTGTTCCCGCACCTGACGGTGCTGCAGAACCTTTGCCTCGCTCCGGTGCGCGTGTTGGGAGACGAACGCAAAGATGCCCGTGCGAAGGGTCAATTCTTGCTCAAACGCATGGGCCTTGAGGGTAAGGAAAAGGCTTACCCCTGCGAGCTCAGCGGTGGTCAGCAGCAGCGCGTGTCCATTGCCCGCGCCCTCGCGATGAACCCGAAGATTCTTTTCTTCGACGAGCCGACCTCTGCGCTGGACCCGGAACTGACCGGCGAAGTGCTCAAGATTATCAAGAAGCTTGCCGAAGACAAGATGACCATGGTCATCGTGACTCACGAGATGGCTTTTGCCCGCGATGTGGCCGACAAGGTCATCTTTATGGATGGCGGTGTCATCGTGGAGCAGGGAACTCCCGACCACGTGTTCCGCGAATCGGGCAACGAGCGCCTGGCTCAGTTCCTGAGCAGGTTTTCAAAGGCGTAATCTGGATGGACTTAAAGAGTGGCTCTTAAAAAAATGAAAATTTTTTTGAGTAACCCCTTGCCAAGGGAATTTTCGTTTGATATTTTTGGTGCCATGATGAATTTTGTGACATGTGCAACCCTTAACCGTCGTTGGTGGCGCGGACTCTGACATAGAGCCCGGTATTTGTCGCAAATCACCCAAGATTTTAAAGCAAAGGCTTCCGGACTCACGGAGGCCTTTCTCTTTTACCAAAATCATTGAAATCCTCCGGGACCTAAGCCTTTGCGAAACCCTAAACCAAGGAACGCAAAAGTTTAAACAGAATGGATATAGCCCTCGTTGCTCTTGAGATGTCAATTCATCAAACCTCAAAGCGAGCTTGCGAGCGACCTCATACCCCAAACCTTTTTAAAACCAGAGGATCAAAATGACAACGAACATAAGGCACATCACTGAAAGCCCTAACTTCGAACCCCGTACCGACAGTATCTACGTGGCACTGCCTGGTGAACGTTACACTCCGTTTTCGCTGGGCAAGAAGCTCGGTGCGAAGGCTATTTTCGAATCCGCAAGTTTCTCCCACGGTCGCAGCCGCTATTCGACCCTGATGGTAGACGAAGGCTTCCGTCTGCGCCAGAACGACAAGGACGTGAGCATCGTTGTCGACGGCAAGGAAAGCGTGTTCCTCAAGGAAGGCGAAGGGGACATTCTCGATGCCCTCACGCTGATTTCTGCCGAAAATACGGTGCCGCCTAACCAGATTCCTATTCCTTCTTCGGGTGTGGGCTACCTCGGTTACGAATTCTGCGCCCGCTGCGATACCATTCGCCTTGCCCCGCAGGTGGACGAACTTAACATCCCCGAAGCGGAATTTTTGGTGGGTCACATCTACATCGTGTTTGACCATTTTACCGAAAAGCTTCACTTGTTCGCCTTGAACTACGAGGAGCACCAGATTGACTTGAAGGTTGCCATCGAAAAGGTGAAGGCCCGCCTCGCTGACCTCGACTTCAGCTACCTCGCCCCGGAACAGCAGTATGGCAAGGGCATTACCATGACCGACCTGGAACAGTCCCGCAAGGAATACGTAGAAAAGGTCGAAGCCTTGCAGAAGCATATTGTCGCAGGCAACATCGTGCAGGCCGTACCGTCCCGCCGCATCCAGTTTGCAAGCGATATCGAAGCACTTGACATTTACCGCCGCCTCCGCACGGTAAACCCGTCTCCGTACATGTTCTTCCTCGATTACGGCACGCATCAGTTTATCGGGGCCTCGCCCGAAAGCCTCGTGCGCGTGCGCGAAGGCATTGCAACGATTCACCCGATTGCAGGTACCCGCCGCCGCGGCAAGGACGACGCGGAAGACGAAGCCCTGATGAAGAACCTGAAGGGCGACCCGAAGGAACGCGCCGAACACCTGATGCTCGTGGACCTAGCCCGTAACGACCTCGGCCGCGTCTGCGAAGCCGGTACAGTGGAAACGACCAAGTACATGGAATGCGAAAAGTTCAGCCACGTGATTCACCTGGTCTCTGACGTGCAGGGCCGTGTGGCAAAGAACAAGAAGGCCATCGAAGTGCTGCGCTCTAGCTTCCCGGCTGGTACGGTGAGCGGTGCTCCGAAAATCAGTGCGATTGAAATTCTCTCCGGCCTCGAAAAAGTCAAGCGTCGTTTCTATGCGGGTGCGGTAGGCTATATGGAATCTGACGGTGATTTGGATTTCTGTATCGCTATCCGTTGCTGCCTCAAGCAGGGCAAGACCATCAGCCTGCAGGCCGGTGGTGGCATTGTCGCGGCCTCGAATGCTGACCGCGAATTTGAAGAAACGAATGAAAAGCTCGGAGCAATCAGAGCTGTGCTGGAGGGGGAGAACTAGGTCGGACCTGCGGCCCTCTGAGGTTTGAGCGCGCTTCGCTCTGAGCTATGAGCGTTATAGTTAGGAGGCAAAGCTGCGATTATAAAGACCTCAAAGCGAGCAACGCGAGCGACCCCATACCTCACACCTCACTCTCCACATATTGAACAAAGGATTTTCACTATGATCATCATCATCGACAACTACGATTCCTTTACTTACAACGTCTATCAGGCGTTGGCAAAAATCACTAACGAAGAAATCCGCGTGCTCCGTAGCCGCGAATGCACCATTGCAGACATCGAAAAACTGAATCCGAGCCGTCTCATTGTGAGCCCGGGTCCGGGTCGCCCCGAAGATGCTGGCGTCTCTGTCGAAGCCATCAAGCACTTTGCTGGCAAGCTCCCGATTCTCGGCGTGTGCCTCGGTCACCAGGCCATCGGTTACGCCTTTGGTGCAAAGATTGTGCAGGCCAAGTTTATCAAGCACGGCATCGCCGAAGAAATCGACCTCGACGGCAAGGGCCTCTTCCGCACCATCGGCAAGAAGAACATCTTCACGCGTTACCACAGCTTGGTCATCAACGAATCGACGCTCTCTTCTGACTTCGAAGTGACCGCCCGCGCTACCGACGGCGACATCATGGGCATTCGCCACAAGACGCTCCCGATTGAAGGCGTGCAGTTCCACCCGGAATCTATCGCCAGCGGCCGCGCCGACGAATTCTTCAAGGCGTTCCTCAACTACCGTCGCGAACCGCTTGACGTGCGCGGAATCTTGAACACGCTTACCGAAGGTAAGGACTTGAGCCGCGAAACCGCCGAAATGTTCATGGAAGACTTGACCGACGGCATCATGGACGAACGCCAGATGGCTGCAATCCTTACCGCACTTTCCAGCAAGGGCCCTGTTGCCGACGAAATCGCCGGATGCGCGAAGGTACTCAGCAGCAAGAAGCGCAAGTTCCCCTACAGCGGCGACGAACTCACCGATATTGTGGGTACCGGTGGCGACGGCAAGGGCAGCTTTAACGTGAGTTCGCTTTCCGGCCTGATTGCCGCCAGCTGTGGCGCAAAAATTGCAAAGCATGGCAACCGTGCGGTTTCCAGCAAGTCCGGTGCTGCCGACTTCTACACGGCTGCAGGCTTCAAGCTCGACATGGTTCCCGAAAAGGCTGCCTCCGTCATCGACAAGACGAATTTCGTGTTCCTGATGGCGCCTGTTTACCACAGTGCCATGCGCTTTGCGGGCCCGGTTCGCGGCGTTCTCGGCGTGAAGACCATCATGAACCTGCTCGGCCCCCTCACGAACCCGGCCGAAGCCAAGTACCTGATGCTCGGCGTCTATAGCACGACCGTGCTGGAACCGTTCACCAAGGCGGCAAAGGCCCTCGGCGCGAAGCGCGTGATGGTCGCCATCAGTGACGACGGCTACGACGAAATTTCACCCTGCGTGCCGACGACCATCGCCGAAATTTTGGAAGATGGCGAGTACAAGATTTACCGCATCGACCCCAAGGACTTCGGCATCCCCTCCGTGGATCCCGAAGACCTCGCCGGCGGTACGGGTGTCGACAACTTCAACCTCGCTCTCGACGTGCTGAACGGCAAGGGCCGCCCGGGCATCAAGTATGCCTGCGCCCTGAACGCCGGTGCCGCCCTTTACATCAGCAAGAAGGCAGCCAGCCTCAAGGAAGGCTTCGACAAGGCCATGAAGGCGATGGAAGACGGCTCGGTCCTGAAAAAGATTGAAGAAGTCAAGGCTGCAACGAATTCGTAAAGGAGATGCCCTGTCATCCTGGAGGCCGCAGGCCGATAGGATCCACCGGTCATGACAATGGCAAAAAAATGAGTGAAGATATTCTTGCAAAAATCGTGCGCATGCGCAAGGCCGATATCGAGCGGCTGGGTCTGAATTTCGGTATCGAAATTCCGGAAAAGCGTCGCGTAGGTCATACAGAATTCCTCGGGAACGCCGGTGCGATTCTCGAAGTCAAGCGAGCATCGCCATCCAAAGGCGACATCGCTCCGGACTTGGATCCGGTGGCGCTTGCGACGACTTATGCCGAAGCGCATGCGCAGGCGGTGTCGGTGCTTACCGAAGGCAATTTCTTTAAGGGAACGCTCCGCGACTTGATTGCGGTGGCCGACCTGATGGAACTCCGTCGTAAGCAGGGGTTGCATACCTGCGCCGTACTCCGCAAGGATTTCTTGCTCTATGAAGACGAAATCGATGTCGCATTCCGTTGCGGCGCCGACGCGGTGCTCCTCATTGCCCGTATTCTGGATGACGAACAGCTTGTACGCATGGCGAAGCGTGCTGCATCGTTTGATATGCAGGCTTTTGTCGAAGTTCGTGAAAAAGACGACTTCCGCAAGCTTTCGGTTGTCACGAGCGCGCTCGGGGCCGATGCCGCAAAAACGATTGTCGCAGGCGTGAACTCCCGCGACCTGGCTACGTTCCACACCGACCCGCTGATTCCCGCGTCGGTGCGTAGCAAGCTTCCTGCGAAGGCTGTGTTTGAGTCGGGTATCCACACGCCGGCCGACGCCGACTATGCGCGTAGCCTTGGCTTTACGGGAATTCTCGTGGGGGAGGCGGTTGCGAAAAATCCTGCGCTTGCAAAGGATGTTGTTTCTGCTTTTGAAAGCGGTCGCGAAAATGCTCGTGGCGGTTTCTGGAGAAAATTTGCAGCTCTTTGGCAGGCTCAGCGTACCAATCAAGGACCATTTAAGGTCGGTGTGGTTCGGCAAGCTCACCAACCTTTTGCAGAACCGTTGCACCGTAACCGTCCCCTCGTAAAGATCTGCGGCATCACCCGTGTCGAAGACGGAATGCTTGCGGCTGAACTCGGGGCGGACATGCTCGGTTTTGTTTTCAGTACGACGAAGCGCTTGACCACTGAAGAATTCGTGCGCAGTTTTAAGGAGAGATTGCTTCGCTCCGCTCGCAATGACAAATCAGAAACCCCGATTCTCGTGGGTGTCATTACCGACCCGAAATCCCCCGAAGGCAAGACCGCCATCAAGCTCGCCCGCGAAGGTGTGCTTGATGCGGTGCAGCTTCACGGAATCGAGCCGACAAAGAGCCTAGAGCTGGCGGATGATAAGGTCCCTGAGCTTGTCGAAGGGACAAATAAAATTGGAATTCCCTACTACTGCGCCGCCCGCATCGGTGAAGAATCGGATTTCGACAAGGTGACCGCCCTCCGCAAGAACGGCGAACCCCGCATCCTGCTGGATGCGAAAGTCGAAGGAATCCCAGGCGGCACGGGCAAGACCATTCCCGAAAACTTGCTCCGCGAAAAAGCGGGGGATATCCCTCTTTGGCTCGCTGGTGGCATCACCCCGACGAATGTCGCTGAACTCGTTGGCAAGTTTTCCCCCGAACTTATCGATGTGTCGAGCGGTGTCGAGGATGCTCCCGGAATAAAAAATAGCGAAAAGTTGAAAGCACTATTCGCTGCGTTGACTTCTCTTTAGTTGCGAACTTAAAAAAAAGAAACCGTCGATTTGATTGAATCGGCGGTTTTTGTTTTAGAAAACCTACAGAAAATTTACTACGGAATATCGTTGGGCATGATGCCGTACTTGCGGACGGCTTCGATGTCGATGAGTTCTGCTTCGCCGGATTCAAAGTTTCCGGCTTCTTTCTGTGCGTTGAATTTGTCTATGCCGGACTTGTTTGCGTAAGAGAACGTTGATTCGCCGCCAATCAATGTGGTTTCGACAAAATCCAACGTATTGCTGTTTTTGTCGGTGCGCCACCCAACAAAAGCGTGTTCAGGAATGTGAACGATGAAAACCTGCATTCCTAATGCTTCCAAGACGGAGGCGAACAGGGCGGCTGTCTCGATGCACAGACCGTCGCGGCTGCGGAGAACTTCAATGGGGTAGTTTATTTTTTGTCCGGTACTTCCTGCACCATTGTTCTGGAGATAGGTGATTTTTCTTGCTTGCAGGACTTCGTAGACAGCCTTGACAACGCGCTTGGAACTTTCGGTGATGGTTTCGTCGTCGCTGTATTTTTGGTAAATCTTTACGGATCCTTCGGGGAGTTTCTTCTTCAGGTCATTCAGAATATTCGGGATGGAATCCATGTTGGGGGTGACCCAAACTCCATACCACCAGTTCTTATTTTGAACGCCTTTAAGTTCCCATCCGTTAATTTGTACAGGGTGAAGCGTGGTCGGCTCGGATGCGGAGTAGAACAGAATTTCGTGGTCGTTCTCCAGGGCGTAAGCCTGAATTTGGATATTGGCCTGTTGAGGGGCGGTCAGTGTGACAGCCTTGCTCATGTCAAATGTTAGTGCGGGGGCGAAAATGTTCGCGGTATCGGGATTTACGAATCCGGTGACGCTTCCCGTATCGGTCCAGTCGGTGATCCAGGCCTTGACCATGATCTTTTTCCAGTTGCAGGGAACGGATTTGTCCGACCTTGCGGCGCACTGGTTTCTGACTTTTATGGAGATGGGGACGGGGTGTGGTTCGCCCTTGTCTCCGACGAATCCATTATACATCAGGGGATATTGGTTGGCGAAAGCTAAATAGATGTCGTCCTTGGATGTCCAGGAGAAAGCATCAAGCTGCCTGGTGACGGTTTGGCTGTAAATGTCATAATAGACGGAATCGTAAAGAGCTGCATAGAGCGAATCGTAATTAGCCTGATTGAGGCTGTCTAGCAGGGATTGCCGTGTTGAATCCATCCAGGCGGTGCCGTAGGCGTTGTCGAAAAGAATCTTGTATACGGTGTCTACGTAGGGTTCTGCGTAGAGGGAGTCCCAGAGTGTTCCGGTTGCGTCTTCGCGGATGGAGGTGAGGGTGTCGCGGAGGTTGTCCGAAATCTCGTTGCGGATAGCCGTTGCCAGGGAGTCAATGTTCACCGGATCTGCGTCGCGACCGTCGGCTCCATTTTCACCAGAGCAAGCGGTTAGTGAAATTCCGAGGAGGAAAAGACCTCCCATGACAAAATTGGATGCGTGTTTGATCATATAAACTCTCTAGGATTAAATGTAAATATAAATTCAAAAGGCTTCTTGTTAATTCAGAAGCCCTTGAAATAAGGTTTGTTTTAGTATCGGATCTTTTCCCATTTGAATACGGGGTAGTCGTCATTTACTTCGTCATCATCGGTAGTCCAGATGTTGCTGAACGAAAGTCCGTTCAAGGTGCTCACGAATTCTTCGCTTGACAAGAAATATTCCGTTTTTTCAGCAGCGCCGTTGGCAACGATTTCGCGGTCATCTTGGTCGATGTAGAAACAGTCCTTAGAGCTGTTTGCCGTTGTAGAAATGCCTGCCGTAGTACCCTTGTTCGGTGCAATGAGGAATCCCACATTGTAAGAGACGATAACTGATGTAGACGCATTGGCGTTGTAGCCGGCGATACCCGAGGCGCGGTCTTCCGAGGAAACGACCATACCTGAATTATAGGAATAGTAGAGCCATCCGTTATTTTTGTAACCGACAATGCCGCCGGCATACTTGGTGCCCTTCACGTAGGACTTTCTATTGAATACTTGTTGGACTTCCGAGTAGTTCATTCTGCCGACAATGCCACCGACCTGTTCGCCACCGACAATGTAAGAGTTTTCGATTCCAAGGAACATGACATGTCCGCTGTCGCTGGTGCTCGTGCCGCCGAGGGTGCCGATGAAGCCTGCGCGTTCGAAGGCGGGTTTGTTGACATAGATGCCCGAAATGGTATAGCCGTTGCCGTCAAAAATTCCCTTAAATATAACGTTGTTTGTACCGCCGCCAATGGGAGTCCATTCGTTAAGCTTGCTTTGCGAAATCAGGAGGTTGCCTTTTTCGTCGACCATGTTGTCGGGATTGAGGCGGATGTGCTTCATCAACTTTGCGTTGAGTTTTTCTTCACCCTTGTTGGTCACCTGATCGGCGAAGTAGGCGAGTTCTTCGGCGGTGTAGATGAGCATGTAGGTCTTGCCGTCGATATAATCGGTCGAAGGCTTAACCATTTTGCCGTTCCATACATCAGAAACATTTGTGAATGTGCTGACACTACTGGAGGATTTGGTAGAACTACTGGATTTGATGGAACTGCTGGATTCCGTTTCATCCCAGCAATAGAATACATCGCAGATATCGCTGCTACTCGAGGAAACTGTAATGCTGCTGGAGCTTTTAACTTTTTCTCCGACCCAGGTGTAGTCATAGCTTGTGTAACTGTAAGTACAGGTGTAGTAGTCGTTTTCATTAGAAACATAGATTCGTTCGTCCATATTTTCGTATGTGCAACTACCCAGCTCAAAGGTTGTTTTCACGCTTGTTTTTTTTGCGCTTGAACTGCTTATTGCGCTGAATTCAGGAATATGGGGTGAAGATGTGCTGCTCTCGTCGCTACTGCAGGCGGCGAGGAAAGGAAGAACTCCTAGGGTGAGGAGGCTTGCAATGCCCAAGATTTGGTTCGATTTCATGTCATCTCCGTTTTTGAAAAATTCTACTGCGGAGTTCGTCTTGTTCAAGGATGCAATCCAAACAAAAAAAAGTGTGGAATCGCAGGTGCCCTAAACAGCTGAGGTAACGACCAAGTAAACCTTATCGTCTAATAGGCACAAACGACCCACACCACGGGGTGCGAGTAATCGGCCTTATTCCTAGACGATGAAATTTTGGTCGTTTTCCAGCTGTCCGAATAAGAGCGAACTCTAAACTATGTCAATGTAAATATAATAAAACGAGCATCTATTTCCAAATTTTTTGAGAACTCGAAATCGATGATATGATTAGAATCACGGGGGATTGTGCCTGGTATTCGCTCCAAATGGTCGATTTTGGATTGTTTTGAGTAAATTGTAGAAGAATTTTTTACAAAAAATGATCGTTAACCTATTGACAGTCAATGAGTTATTATGTATATTAGGAGCATAAAGATGAAATGAGGCAATCCGCTTCGGCTCTCTACAGCGAAGTTCTCACGAATCGGGATTTAGGAATTGCCCTTTTCATCAAGTGTTTAGTGAAAGGCTCTCTGGAAAATGAGAGTCTTTCTTTTTTTTTGTTCATTTGTTTGTGTTATTACACTTTATGAAAAGTTGAAAAAATTCTTTATTTTTATTCGATTAACCCCTTGCCACACTAAAGAGACATTCCTAAATTAGCGCACATGAAGATGAATTCAGCAATCCGTTTCAACCGTTGGTGGTGGGGCTCTACTAAATAGAGTCCGTTTTGCTGATTTCATCAAGTGTTTGTAAAAGGCTTTCGGACTCCCGAAGGCCTTTAATTTTTTACCCTGAGAACTTTTAACCCCAACCCCTCCGCTCAAAATGACTCACGCAACTATAACCCCCACACCTCAAAGCGCCGTAGGCGCGACCTCACACCTCATAACCTCTGACAACGGTTTCTTTGACAAGTTCGGCGGCAAGTATGTTGCCGAAATCATCCGCCGCCCGCTCGACGACCTCGAAGCGGCATTCAACAAGTACATTCACGATCCGGAATTCCTCAAAGAGCTCCGCATTATTCAGCGCGACTACATTGGGCGCGAGACCCCGCTGTATTACGCTCCGACCGCAACGGAACTTCTGGGTGGTGCGCAGATTTACATCAAGCTGGAAGGCCTTGCCAATACGGGTGCGCACAAGATCAACAACGCCATCGGTCAGTGCCTTTTGGCGAAGAAGATGGGCAAGACTCGTATCATTGCCGAAACGGGTGCCGGTCAGCATGGCCTTGCGACGGCTGCCGCTTGCGCTAAGCTTGGCCTCGAATGTGTGGTGTACATGGGTGAGGTGGACGTGCGCCGTCAGCAGCCGAACGTGGCGACCATGGAAATGTACGGTGCCAAGGTCGTGCCGGTCACGAGCGGTGCCCGCACCCTTAAGGATGCCGTGAACGAAGCCATGCGCGACTGGGCCACGAATTTCAAGAACACCCATTATGTACTAGGTTCCGCTCTTGGTCCGGCTCCGTTCCCGGATATCGTTCGTACCTTCCAGTCGATTATCGGTGAAGAAGTCAAGCGCCAGGCTGCCGAGCGCAACATCGACATTGCGGCCGTTGTCGCTTGCGTGGGAGGCGGTAGCAATTCCATCGGCGTTTTCACTCCGTTCATCAACGATGCGAACGTGCGCCTGATCGGTGCCGAAGCCGGTGGTGTTGGCCCGAACAAGGGAGAAAACGCTGCCCGCATGACGGGTAACGCAAGTCGCGAAGGCATTCTGCAGGGTTACAAGAGCCGCTTCCTGATTGATGAAGACGGTCAGTCGCTGCCGACTCGTTCCATCTCGGCGGGGCTTGACTACATGGGCATTGGCCCGCAGCTTGCCGCCCTCGGCGAATCGGGCCGCGTGGAATTCACGGCGATTCTCGACAAGGAGGCTCTCGAAGCGGTCAAGTTCTTTGCCCGTAACGAAGGCATCCTCTTCGCGCTCGAAAGTGCGCATGCAGGGGCTGCCGCTATGAAGATTGCGAAGGAACTTCCGAAGGACAAGGCGCTCGTCATCAACATGAGTGGCCGCGGCGACAAGGACATCTTTATCACGAGCCCCGTGTTCCGCCCCGAAAAGTGGAAGGAATTCCTGAAGGCCGAACTCAAGCGCCTCGAAAATAACGAAGACATCCACGACGCGGAGATAATGAATAAGTAAACAGTGATTAGTAAACAGTGGTTAGTATACTGGGACGCGGGTATCAAGAATTCCTAACCAGCAACCACTAACCGCTAACGGCCTTACGGCCCACCAACCACTAATCACTAACCACTAACCACTATGAACTTAATGTCTCATCTCATTGCCGGGTTTCCGGACGCAGAAACTTCTATCGCCATCGCCGACGCTCTTGTGAAGGGTGGCGCCAACATCCTTGAAATTCAGCTTGCCTTCAGCGATCCGAGCGCCGACGGTCCCGCCATCCAGACGGCATCGACCATTGCGCTCGATAAGGGTTACTCCACCAAGCAGGGGCTTGAAATCGTTAGGAAAATTCACGACCGTCACCCTGAAACGCCAATCTACATCATGACTTACGGCTCGCTCGCTTTTACCCCTGGCGTCGAAAATTTCGTCAAGATGTGCAAGGACGCGGGCGTATCCGCTTGCATCATTCCGGACTTGCCGTTCGACGGCGACGAAGGCCTGACTGAAGCTTGCAAGAAGCACGGCCTGGAAAACATCCCCGTGGCGGCTCCTAGCATGACCAAGGAGCGCCTCGAAACGATGGCCTCCAAGGGCTTCAAGTACATCTACGCTGCACTCCGCGCTGGTACCACTGGAAGCGAAACCACAATTGACCAGGCAACGCTCGACTTTATCGACACGGTCGGTAAGGGTGGCGCCAAGGTGCTCGGCGGTTTCGGTATTCGTAACGGCGAACAGTCCAAAGTGCTTTCGAAGCATGTGTACGCTGTGGTGGCGGGCTCCGTGTTCGTGAACCTCGTGCTCAATAACGAAGACACTGCCGAAGGCCGCGCAAAAGCCATCGCTGAAATCGAGGCGAAGGCCAAGGAAATTGCGGGAAAGTAAACTGTTGTTTTTCCCGTCAAAGAAAACCGATGGGGGTGTACCCATCGGTTTCTTTGTTTAATATCAACAATCGGTTTGCACTCGGATGGGTAAAATACTGGCTTTACATACAAACCTCTGTTTTGATGTGGTTTAGTATGTAATTTATGATGTTGTTCAGTTGCCATTACATACTATTTTCTTTTTGAAGATGTTTAGTATGTAATTATGATGTGTCAAAGAGTGTTTTTAGGGCTCATTTGAGGGAAAAAGTCGTTTTAAGGCCGTTTTTATCTTGTTTTTAAGGCTGTTTTTTTTGTTTTTTACATACTAAAATGTTTTTTAGAGTGTTTAGTATGTAAGCCTGTTTGGCATTTTTTGAAAATTACATACTAAGTTCTCTCTTGTGATCATTTAGTATGTAATGAAATTGGTCTTTGTTCCAAAGCGGTCGTTCAGAGAGCGGCAAAGTTGTCTGTAGGGTGTCGCCTTTGAATGTTTTTTATAGATACACAAGAAGGGATGTCTTGCGACATCCCTTCTTGTGTATCTGTTGAGTGACAGTATGAAGTTTCTTGCTTGCGCCCAAATTACATGTTGCTGAAGATTTGGAAGCCGCTGTAGGATTCTTGTCCGTGTTCGCTTTGGTCGAGGCCGCGGAGTTCTTGACGCTCGGTAACGCGCAGTCCCATGGTCTTCTTGATAGCGTAGAAGATGAGGCTAGCAGCACCGAAGCAGGGAACCGCGTAAGCGATCACGCCGATGGCCTGGGTGCCGAGGGAGTAGTCGCCAGTGATATCGAAGATACCGACAGCGAGCGTACCCCACACACCGTTCACCAGGTGAACCGAGAGAGCACCGACCGGGTCATCCAAGTGCAGGCGGTCGAACATGAAGACTGCGCCGACTACGAGCACACCGGCGATGGCACCGATAATCCAGGAAGAAAGCGGGGTAACCACGTCTGCACCGGCAGTGATGGCGACGAGACCTGCAAGGCAGCCGTTGAGAGCCATGGTGGCGTCCGGCTTCTTCGAAACAATCCAGCTCGTAAGCGTTGCGGTGATGATGCCGGCAACAGCGGCGATGTTCGTGGTCACGAGAATCCAGCTAGTAGCCTTTGCATCGCCGGAGAGAGCAGAACCGGCGTTGAATCCCCACCAACCGAACCACAGCATGAACACGCCGATGGTAGCAAGCGGAATGTTGTGGGCCGGAATGGCGTGCACCTTGCCGCCGACATACTTACCGATACGCGGTCCGAGGATCATGACACCGGCGAGAGCTGCCCAGCCGCCCACGGAGTGGACGAGCGTAGAACCGGCGAGGTCATGGAAACCGGCCTTGCCGATGGTCGAAAGCCAGCCACCGCCCCATGTCCAGCTACCCACGATGGGGTAGACGAAGGCCACGTAGATGATGGTGAAGACGAGGAAGGAGTTCAGCTTCACGCGTTCGGCGACGGCGCCCGAGACGATCGTTGCGGCGGTTGCTGCGAACATCGCCTGGAACAGCCAGTCGGTGAAGAGGGTGAAGTGGCCGTTGTAGGCGGCGGTGAACTTGGAGGGGTCTGCCCAGTCACCGATACCGAATCCGGCAAATCCAAGTACGCCGGAAATCGCGTTGAACGTTCCGGGGTACATGAGGGCAAAGCCGATGGCGGCGTACATCGTGATACCTATGGCGGGAACCGCGATGTTTTTGAAAGCGACGTTGGCCGCGCACTTCGCGCGAACAAGACCCGCTTCGACACAGGCAAAGCCCAGGCCCATGATAAACACCAGCATGGCGCTAATCATGATCCAAATGTTTTCTGTCATAAAGATGGCGTCGCTGACAGGTACGACAGTTGCTGCTTCGTTCATTGTTTAAATCCTTTTAGTAGTGGTTAGTATGCAGTGGTTAGTAAACAGGAAACTTCCTAATCACTAACCACTAATCACTGTTTACTTAGCCGATTGCCTCGGGGCCAGTTTCTCCGGTGCGAATGCGGATGCACTGTTCAAGTTCGGTAACGAAAATCTTGCCGTCGCCGATGGCGCCTGTGCGTGCGCCCTTGATGATGGCGTCGATGCAGGGCTGTACGAATTCGTCGTTCACAGCAATCTTCAAGCAGATCTTTTTGAGCAAATTAACCTCAGTCACCACGCCGCGGAAACGTTGGTTGTAACCGCGCTGCTGCCCGCAGCCAAGCACGTTCGTGACAGACATCTTGTAGATCTTGTTTTCGTAAAGTTCTTGCTTTACGATGTTTAATCGTTCGGGTTGGATATAAGCTGTAATTAGCTTCATGTTCCTATCCTTTGTTAGGGTTTGTTTCTTGTTTTGCCCAACCTATTGCAAAAGGCGTGCCAAAATGGTTTGAAGTACCCAAATCCGTGAAAATGGGGCAAAAACAACAATTCAGAACAAAAAAGTGGTAAGCTTATAAGAAAAATCGCAGCGTGTTAAGCTGCGATTACATTTTTTGCTTTTACAAAAATGGGAGTGAAGTCAGGAAATGTAAAACCTGATGCCGCTTTCTATTCTACGTACTTTTTGATCAGCCGTAACATCAGGTCGGCGAGCTTTTCTACATCGGATTCGCCTACGGATGCTTCGATATGGGAATAACCGATGCCGCTTGCGGCTACGGGAATAAGCTTGATGCCGTTCTTGGCGTAGAAGGTGATGGAACTCTTGAGGCTTTCGATGATGCTGTCCTGATGGTGTGGGGGAGCGTCAAGAATCAGGAAGGCGATGCGTGCACGAGCCGATTCGTTCCAGGAGAAGTTCTGCAATGTAGCTTCGAGCGCGGAATGCACTGCTTCGGGATAGTCGCCGCCGCCGTTGGCTTCCTGTTCCTTGATGAATGCCTGCGTGTTGGCGACGTTGGTGGAAAAGTCCTTGCCGCGGGTGAGATATTCGTCGCCGTCGTCGCGGTAGAACACGACTGCCGTGCGTAACGCAACGTTGGTTGCCGAAGAGGCGTGGTCAATAATGTAGCTCAGGTCCGACTGCAGAAAGCGGATTTCGTCGCCCATGGAACCGGTGGCGTCGACGATGAAGGCGACATCTGCCTTGGCATCGGCTTGCTTGGCATCGCTGGTGATAGTGTTTACGTTGAGCGACTCGTCGTTCTTGGTGGTTAGCTTGACGGGATCTTCGGATACTTTGCCGTTGACCTTCAAGGAGAAATCTTCGCTCTTCAAAACTTCTTCGGTGTAGCCGTCGAACAAATTTGCCCAACAGTAGGCGAATCCCTTGTTGTCGGTTCTAGTAGCGAATTCCACATTCTCGTTCTTAAGAAGTTCTACTGAAACGTTGGCGAGGCCGGTGCCGCTTTCGTCAACGACTTGTACGGCCACGAGTGTGTGCGGGTAGAATTCCCAGTAGCTAGCCTTATCGTAAAATTCGCCTGTCAGGATTTCGCCCCAGTCTTTCCAATTGTCCAGATCGTTCCATTCGGAAGCCGTGAGCAGACCGTATGTTTTGCCGTTATAATCTCCTTCATAAACTCCGCCGTCATAATATTCGATGGGGGCTCCGTCTACCGCAAGGTATTCATCGGTGATGGCTTCTCTAGTAGGGGTTACGGCTTCGTCATAAATAGCACCAGACAAGGTGGGCGCCATGACGTCTCCATTGTAGGAGGTCGTGCCTTTGGTTTCGAAGGTGGCTCCATTTTCGGTTTCGATGTTCGGATTTTTTTGGATGATTGTATCGGCGATTTTGCCGTCATCCTTGCCCGCGTCGCTGGCATTAAGGCTGTTGCTGTCGTCGCTACAGGACATGCACAACGCGGCAATTCCTGCCATTAAAAAGAATTTGGATTTGCGGATAAACATGGTTCCCTCCGTTTTTTTCTTTAAATTAAATAATAATGCGACAAGCGCCAAGAGGCTCGCCGCATTTTGCAAAATGCCGTGACAGGAAACACTGATTTTAGCGGATAAAGATCGTGAACACCTTCTTTTCGGCGACAGGCTGCGGAATGCCCGCCTGCTTGCCGACCCCTTGAAAAGAGAACGGTAAAGATTGATCTTGGCTGCAACGGCGTGACATCACAATTTCCTCACGAATCTTTGATTTTTGCTTTTTTTTCGAACAGACTTCTTTGGAAACACAGCTCTATTGACAATCGTTTTTGAAGAACATATTTTTATGATGGACTTCAAGCGAGGGGAAGGCTTTCCCCTCCATATGAAAAAAAGAACTGCTAATAAGCAATTCTCTTTTTTATAATGCTCTAGATCCTTCTCCCCATTCGGGGATCATGCCCATTAAGGCAACAAGTTGCCAAGTGGTCAAAGAGACTTCGAGGCTTATGCCTCTCCGCTCAGGATGACACAGAGCCTGCCCTGAGCTTGTCGAGTGGGTGTCACTTCTTCACGTGCCTGTGGTATTGACGCCTACGGCGTCCGCGGCTTCGGCTCAGCCATGCCAGAGAACAAGTTCTCTGGCGCGGCATGGACGCTAACGCGTCATGTTTACGGCTCAGCAATAATTACGCAAGCATAATTACTGCATTCGCCTTGTGGCTTACTCGCCTTGCACGCTATTCCTGCAGGCTACAGACGAGTCACTGTCGCGTTATTTTTTTACGTGTCTATGGTACTCTTGCAAGCTGCACACCTCGAATCTTCCGAAGTCGTGTTTGTCCATGAGGCCTTCCACGGTAGAGGTGAGGGCGGCGATGGTCGTGGTGATGGGGATGCCGGACACAACGGCCTTGGAGCGCATCTGGATTTCATCGACCATGGCTTCGGCGCCGTTCTCGGTGGTGTTCACGATCCACTGGACTTCCTTGTCGTGGATGAGGTCCAAGAGGTTCGGGCGGCCACGGGAGATGCGGAACACGGCGCGGGTCTTGATGCCTTCGTTGTAGAGCATCGTAGAGGTGCCGCGGGTGGCGTAGATGTTGTAGCCCATGTCCACGAGGCGCTTAATGAGCGGGACTGCCTTCTGCTTGTCTTCGTCTTTGAGCGAGACGAAGATGTTGCCCTGGCTCGGGACCTTGTTGCCCGATGCCAGCTGGCTCTTGAGGTAGGCAAGGCCGCGGTCACGATCGATGCTCATGACTTCGCCGGTGGATTTCATTTCCGGAGAAAGCGTGATATCGACACCCGGGAACTTGACGAAGGGGAACACGGCTTCCTTGACGCTCACGTAAGGCACGTGGACTTCTTCGGTAAAGCCGATTTGTTCGAGGGTTTCGCCGAGCATGCAGCGGCTTGCATAACTTGCAAGCGGGACGCCGATGGACTTGGAAACGAACGGCACGGTGCGGGATGCACGCGGGTTCACTTCGATCATGTAGAGTTCGCCGTCCTTTACGGCGAGTTGCATGTTCATGAGGCCGCAAACGTGGAGTTCCTTCGCGAATTCCTTGGCGTAGGCGCGAACCTTGTCCTGGATTTCCTTGGAGAGCGTCATGGGCGGGATGACGCTTGCGGAGTCGCCGGAGTGGATGCCTGCGGGTTCCACGTGTTCCATGATGGCGCCCACCACGGTGTGCTTGCCGTCGCTGATGCAGTCCACGTCGAGTTCGGTTGCGTCTTCGAGGAAACGGTCGATGAGAATCGGCTTGCCTTCACCAATGGCGGCGGCTTCTTCCACGAACTTGCGGAGGTATTTTTCCTTGTAGACAATCACCATGCCGCGGCCGCCGAGAACGAAACTCGGGCGCACCAAAACGGGGTAGCCGATTTTCTCGACGATGGCGAGGGCTTCTTCCACGTTGTGGGCGATGCCGCTTTCTGCCTGCTTGATGCCGACCTTGTCAACCAACTGCTTGAAGAAGTCGCGGTCTTCGGCGAGGTCGATGTCTTCGGGGCTCGTGCCGACCACGTTCGCACCGGCCTTCTTCAGGCGCATGGCGAGGTTCAGCGGAGTCTGGCCGCCGAATTGCACGATGACGCCCGAACACTTTTCGCGTTCGTAAATGCCCATCACGTCTTCGAGCGTGAGCGGCTCAAAGTATAGTTTGTCCGAAGTGTCGTAGTCGGTAGAGACCGTTTCGGGGTTGGAGTTCACCATGATGACTTCGTAGCCTTCGCGACGCAGCGTAAAGGCGGCGTGGCAGCAGCAGTAGTCAAATTCGATACCCTGACCGATTCTGTTCGGGCCGCCACCCAGCACCATAATGCGCTTCTTGTGGCCGTGACCCGGAATTTCGCGGACGGGCTCGGAATTTTCAGCATAGCAGCTGTAGTAATACGGCGTGATGGCTTCGAATTCGCCGGCGCAAGTATCGACGGAGTAGTAGCTCGGAACGAGGCCAATCTGCTTGCGCACCGCCATGACTTCTTCGGGAGTCTTGTGGAACAGGTAACCAATCTGGATATCGCTGTAGCCGAGTTCCTTGGCCTGGCGGAAGAGCGGCAAGTCTTTGGCGAGCGCTTCTAGCGAGCCTGCAGAAAGGATTTCGTCTTCGTAGAGGGCGAGTTCTTCAAGGTGGCGCAGGAAGTAGCGGTCGATTTTCGTGATTTCGTACAACTTCTCGACACCCCACTTGCGGCGCAATGCTTCGTGCAGCACGAAGATGCGTTCGGCGCTCGGACGGGCGACTTCCTTGGCAAGCGTTTCGTCGTCGTAGGCGGCGAACTTTTCGCACTTGGCGCAGGCACCGAATCCGCCGAATCCCGTTTCGAGAGAGCGGAGCGCCTTCTGCATGGCCTGCTTGAAGTTGGTACCGATGGCCATCGCTTCGCCCACGGATTTCATCTGGGTGCCGAGCGTTGAATCGGCCTTCGGGAACTTTTCGAAGGTGAAGCGCGGGACCTTCACGACAACGTAGTCGAGAGCCGGTTCAAAGCAACTCGGGGTCGTCTGCGTAATGTCGTTGCGGAGTTCGTCGAGGGTGTAGCCCACAGCGAGCAGCGCTGCAATCTTTGCGATGGGGAAGCCCGTTGCCTTGGAGGCAAGCGCAGAAGAACGGCTCACGCGGGGGTTCATTTCGATAATGATGCGGCGGCCAGTCTTGGGTTCGATTGCCCACTGAACATTGGATCCGCCGGTTTCCACGCCGATAGCTTCCATGACCTTCAGGGAGTCGTCACGCATGGCCTGGTAAGCGCGGTCATCAAGGCTCTGGATCGGAGCAACCGTGATGGAGTCGCCGGTGTGAACGCCCATGGGGTCCAAGTTTTCGATGGAGCACACGATAACGGCGTTGCCCTTCTTGTCGCGCATGACTTCCATTTCGAATTCTTTCCAGCCAAGCAGCGATTCTTCGATAAGGACTTCGTTGTTGAGCGATGCGTCAAGACCGCGGTTCACGATGGTCTCGAATTCTTCGGGGTTGTGGGCGATACCGCCACCCGTGCCGCCAAGGGTAAAGCCCGGACGGATAATCAGCGGCCAGCTGCCGATAGTGTGGGCGATTGCGGTCGCCTCAGACATGGAGTGCGCCGAACCGGAGCGGGGGAGATCCAGCCCAATCTTGAGCATGGCTTCCTTGAACAAGTGACGGTCTTCAGCGCGCTGGATGGATTCAGCCTTCGCACCGATGAGTTCCACCTGGTAGCGGTCCAAAATGCCGCGTTCGTTCAGTTCCATCGCGAGGTTCAAGGCGGTCTGGCCACCGAGTGTGGGGAGCAAGGCGTCCGGGCGTTCACGGCGGATGATTTCGTGCAGGATATCGACGCTCAGCGGTTCAATGTAGGTGCGGTCGGCCATTTCGGGGTCGGTCATGATGGTGGCCGGGTTGGAGTTCACGAGCACCACTTCGTAACCTTCGCGGCGCAGCACCTTGCAGGCTTGCACGCCGGAGTAGTCGAATTCGCAGCCCTGGCCAATCACGATCGGGCCGGAGCCAATGAGCATAATCTTCTTGATGTCGGTACGCTTAGGCATTCTTTTTGCCTCCATTCAAATTCTTCTGCGCGGCTTTTGCGGTCGCGGTTTTTACTTTGCCATTTTTTTGTGCGAGAGCCGCCTTTACAAGTCCGCTGAATAGCGGGTGCGGCGCGGTGG
Organism: Fibrobacter sp. UWH4; assembly: GCF_900142475.1. NCBI lineage: Bacteria > Pseudomonadati > Fibrobacterota > Fibrobacteria > Fibrobacterales > Fibrobacteraceae > Fibrobacter > Fibrobacter sp. UWH4. Next base: position 175,305 of record NZ_FRAY01000004.1, on the reverse strand, counting down.
GTCTGCTCTTGAATTCCGGATGGAACTGGCAGGCTTCAAAGTAGGGGTGGTTCTTGATTTCCACCATTTCGACAAGCTTTCCGTCGGGCGATGTGCCGGCAATCTTCAGACCGGCCTTTTCCAAGGCGATGCGGAATTCGCTGTTGTAGTTGAATTCGTAGCGGTGACGGTGACGTTCGCTAATCTTTTCGCTCTTGTAAAGCTTTGCCGCGTTGGAATCCTTCATGAGCTTGCATGGGTAAGCGCCGAGGCGCATGGTGCCGCCCTTTTCGGTGACGTTCTTCTGTTCGTCCATCAGGTCGATGACCGGATGGGCCGTCTTTTCGTCGAATTCCGTGGAGTTGGCGTCCTTCCAGCCGAGCACATCGCGTGCAAATTCAATCACGCAGCATTGCATGCCGAGGCAGATGCCCAGCAGCGGGACTTTGTGTTCCCGGGCGTACTTGATGGCCACGCATTTGCCGTTCACGCCGCGGCTACCGAAGCCTCCCGGAATCAAGATGCCGTCTGCATTCTTGATGAGGTTCGGATTCTTTTCCAGCTCTTCGGCCTCGATGCATTCCACCTTTACCTTGGCGTTGTGTTCCATGCCGGCGTGCTGCAGGGCTTCGTGTACGGACTTGTAGGCGTCGCGGATGGCGATGTACTTGCCCACCAGCGCGATGGTGCATTCGTACTTGGGCTGGGTGGCCTTCTTGACGAGTTTGTCCCATTCGGAGTGGATGATGGGGTGTACGCTCAAGTGGAGCTGTTCAAGCACGCGGAGGTCGAGTTCCTGCTTGGAAAGTTCGCGAGGTACAGCGTAGACGGAATCCGTCACGTCCTTTTCTTCGATGACGCATTCGGGCTTCACGTTGCAGAAGAGCGCGAGTTTGTCCAAGTGATCCTGCGGGATCGTCATTTCGGTGCGGCACACCAGAATGTCCGGGAAAATACCGATGTTGCGAAGTTCGGCAACCGAGTGCTGCGAAGGTTTTGTCTTGAGTTCACCGGCGGCCTTGAGGTAAGGCACCAAAACCAGGTGGACAAAGCAGGTGTTTTCCACGCCGACTTCAAAGCGGAACTGTCTTGCGGCTTCGAGGAACGGAAGCGATTCGATGTCGCCTGCGACTCCGCCGATTTCGCAGAGCACGATGTCGGCGCCGCTTTCGGCTGCAGAACGGAAGGCGTCCTTGATTTCGTTGGTAATGTGCGGAATCACCTGCACCGTACCGCCGAGGTACTTGCCCGCGCGTTCCTTCGCGAGTACGGAAGAATAGATGCGGCCCGAAGTGTAGCTGGAAGCCTTGGAGCACTGCACACCTGCAAAACGTTCGTAGTGGCCCAAATCAAGGTCGGTTTCGTAGCCGTCGTCGGTTACGAAGACTTCACCGTGCTGGTAGGGGCTCATGGTGCCCGGGTCCACGTTCAGGTACGGGTCCAGCTTCTGCATGAACACCTTGTAGCCGCGGCTCTTGAGGAGCAATGCCAGCGAGGCCGAGGTGATTCCCTTACCCAGCGAGCTGACCACGCCGCCGGTAATAAAGATGTACTTGGTCTGTTTTTTGGGGGCGGCCTTCGTCATTATTTTGCTCCCTTGAAGTCGAGAATCATTTGTCTGAATTCGCCGAACAGGTAGTAGGAATCGTTCGGGCCCGGAGCGGATTCCGGGTGGTACTGCACGCTGAACGCGGGGAGTTCCTTGTGGCGAATGCCCTCAACGGTGTTGTCGTTCAGGTTGATGTGGCTGACTTCCACATTCGCGGGGAGGCTGGATTCTTCGATGGCGTAGTTGTGGTTCTGGCTCGTGATTTCCACGGCGCCGGTCTTCAAGTTTTTCACCGGATGGTTGCAGCCGTGATGGCCGAACTTGAGTTTGGAAACCTTCGCGCCGAGAGCGAGACCGAGCAACTGGTTACCGAGGCAGATGCCCATCAGCGGGACCTTGCCCAGCAGCTGCTTTACGACTGCTGCCACTTGCGGGAGGCTGTTCGGGTCGGCAGGGCCGTTCGAGAGGAACACCCCGTCCGGATTCTTCGCCATAATTTGTTCGTAGGTGGCGTTAATCGGGAGCACCGTCACCTTCATGTTCTGCGCGGCAAGATTCCTCAGGATGTTCGTCTTGATACCGAAATCGAGAGCGACAACGTTCAGGTCGCCTTCGGTACTGAACTCGTAACCCTTCGGGTCGCTGACCTTGCTGGCGTAGTCCTGGCCGTCGAGGCCTTCCCAGGCTTTTGCCTTTGCGATTGCATCGGCTTCGCTCATGTCGGTACCGTCTACGTGGAAGTAAGCTTTCTGTGCGCCATGGTCACGCAGGTGGATGGTGAGTGCGCGAGTATCCACGCCCGCGATGCCAGGCTTCTTGTGGGCGAGCATGTAGTCGTGCAGGCTTTCTTCGCCGATTTCCTTGCTCACGTCGTCCAGCGAGTTCACGACAATGCCGTTCAGGAATACGTCGCGGGATTCGGACTTTTCGAGGTTCGCCGCGTAGGCGCCGACTTCGGCCGTGGTGAACACCACGAACTGCCCCGCATAGGAGGGGTCCGTCAAAATCTGCTTGTAGCCCGCCATGCCGGTGTTGAACACCGCTTCGCCGACGGTATCGGTAGCACTACCAAAGGCATACCCGTGGAACACGGCGCCATCCGCCAATGCTAGAAACGCCTTCTTTTCGCGTTTCGCTTTCCAGTTGAACTTGTCAGTCATATATTGCTCGCTGTGTAATGAAAATGCTTCGTTGAATTGTCACCCCGGAGCCCTGTAAGGGCGGTAGGGTCAAATGCTATGGATTCTATCGCCTCTGCGAGGCTCCAGAATGACAACGACAGTAAAAAATAAAGGCAAAAGCCAAAAGCTTTTGCCAAATGATAAAGACGATTAAAAACGGAAATAAGAAAAATTTTGTGGAAACCGGGGAGAGTCGCTTGATTCCGCTGCGAGATTCCTGCAACGGCTGCGCTCAAATGTGCCTCTATGGATTCCGATACTTTCATCGGGACCATAATGTAGTAAAAAGAAGGTGCGCTCGCAAGCAGTTTCGCTTTTATTTTTTAGAAAAAATTTTAACTATTTCATTTTATGTAAAACAGGATGCCGCGATAGCCGTAAAAATACAAAAAATGTAAAACCGCTGTGGTGGAGTCCAAATGCGTTCGCTAATCCTGTCGTAAATAACTATATTTATATTTGCTTATATAAGAGTACGTCAGTTCGAAATCCATCCTGACGATAAACAAAACTAGGAGCCTATATGAAAAACGCCTTGCTGGTTCTGTCTGGCGGTATGGATAGCACGACATTGCTCTATGACCGTGCTGACGAAATCGCCCTTGCTGTCTCGTTCGATTACGGAAGCAATCATAACGACTGTGAAATTCCCTTCGCTAAACTTCATTGCGAAAAACTTGGGATTCCGCACATCACTATTCCGCTCAAGTTCATGCACGATTATTTCAAGTCGTCGCTCCTGTCGGGGGCGGATGCGATTCCCGAAGGTACTTATGCCGATGAAAATATGAAGTCGACCGTGGTTCCTTTCCGTAACGGGATTATGCTTTCTGTGGCGGCGGGTCTTGCCGAAAGCCGAGACTTGACCAAGGTGATGATGGCGAACCATTTTGGTGACCACGCTATTTATCCTGACTGTCGCGAAGAGTTTGTCAAGAATATGTCGGCGGCGATTGCGGCGGGAACTTATGCGGGCATCACGATTGATGCTCCCTACACGAATATTTCGAAGGCCGATATTGCCCGCAGGGGTAAGATGCTCGGAATCGATTATGCTCAAACCTGGTCCTGCTACAAGGGTGGAAAAATCCATTGTGGAAAGTGTGCAACCTGCCTAGAACGTAAGGCGGCTCTTGCTGAAGCGGGTGTCGAAGATACGACGGAATACGAGGGGTAATATGTACAGAGTCATCAAGCGAATGGAAATTTCGGGTGCGCACCGGCTGAACCTCCCGTACGAAAGTAAGTGTAGCGGTCTTCATGGCCACAACTGGATTATCACGGTGTACTGCCAAAGTGAAACTCTCGACGAAAACGGCATGGTGGTCGATTTCTCGCACATCAAAGAAATCGTGAAGGGCAAGCTTGACCACAAGTTCCTGAACGATGTGATGGATGCAAATCCGACTGCCGAAAACATGGCCCGCTGGATTTGCGAGCAGGTCCCGCACTGCTACAAGGTGCAGATTCAAGAAAGCGAAGGCAACCTGGTGGAATACGAAGTTTAGCTCGTAGCGGGAATTTTGCGGCACATGAAGGTCAATGAAATTTTCAAGAGCATCGAAGGCGAAGGGCTGAGAACGGGCCTTGCCGCTGTGTTTGTCAGGCTTCACGGCTGCAATTTGCGTTGCAGTTATTGCGACACGATGTATGCTGTTGAAGGTGATGATTATAGACAAATGAGTGTAGACGAGGTGGTCGCAGCAGTAGAATCCTATCGCGCCGAGTGTGGCGTAGATGCCGTGACGCTCACCGGTGGCGAACCGATGCTGCACGCAGAAGTCGATGACTTGCTGCGAGCCTTGAGCGAAAAGGGGTTCCTGGTCAATGTGGAAACCAATGGAACCGTGCCGTGCAAGTGGCGTTTTCCGGGGCTGTTTTACACAATGGACTGGAAATGCGAAAGTAGCGGAATGTCCGCTAAGATGCGCATGGAAAATCTTGAAACGCTCGGAGCCGAAGATGTGCTTAAGTTTGTTGTCGGCTGCGTAGAAGACCTCGACGAAACCGCTAGGGTGGTGGGCGAACTGCACCAACGCAAGACCCATGGCTGTGTGGTCGGACAAACGTTGAATACGATGCCGTACATTTTTGTCTCACCGGTTTTTGGCAAACTGGAATATGAAAAAATTGTAGAGTGGATGCTTTCTGAAAAGGTGATGGTTCAGAATAACGCCCGCTTTCAGGTGCAACTACACAAGGTCATTTGGGATCCCGACATGCGCGGGGTGTAATTGTATGGGAATTCTATGAAAAAGTCTATTGTAATTTTGCTTGTATTTTTGCTTGCGGTGGCGGCTTCGGCGGCTGTCAAGAAGAAACGTTTTGACATGGGTGGGGGAGATACTCCGACTGCTGCGGAAACGACGGTCGAATCGGTTGCTCCTGCGGAAAGTGCCTCTGTCGAGACGGCTGTGCCTATGCCTGTTACATCGGAGATTGTCGCGAAACCTGCTGCGAAATCAGTGGCTGAGCCTGGAAAAACAGTGGCAAATTCGCGGTCTTTGTATACGGTGATTGCGGACGAGCAGAAGGTGCTTCGCGAAAAGTTGACGGCGGCGATTTCGGCGATGAAGAGCGGTGATTGGGATGCCATCTGGAAGTTTCTCGCGATTTGCCTTGTGTACGGTATGTTGCATGCGCTTGGCCCCGGACATGGCAAGTCGATTGTGGTAGGTTACTTTATAGCGCGTCGGGGTCGCTGGCGGCAGGGTGTGGCGCTTGGTGCGGGCATTACCGTAACGCACACCATGAGTGCGGTTCTCTTGCTGCTTATTTTGTACGCGATTTTCAAGGCGACTGTGTTTAACGCGTTCGAGACGGGCCGTATCGGCATTGAACGGGCGAGTTATGCGCTGATTATGCTTACGGGAGTGCTGCTCGTGGCGCTTGCGATTCGCGATGTGATTAAGTCGCATAAGGGCTGTGGATGTTGTGCTCGGATTGATTCCGCGGAAGAGGCCGCGCAAGATGGTGCGTGCGTGGAATCTGGCTCTGGAATTGCGCTTCCGCCGATTGCCCGCTGGCGTGAAATCTTGGGCGTTGCCGCCGTTACGGGAATCGTACCTTGCCCGGCTGTGGCGTTGATTGTGCTCTTCTGCCTGCTGAATTCCATGGTGGCGCTTTCGCTCTTGGGGGCGCTTGTCATTTGCATCGGCATGACGATTACGAATGTGGCTTTTGGCATTGCTGCTGTTGCCTTCCGCAAGGGGATTGACAAGGGGAGTGCCCACACGCGTATCGCGACAAAAATATACACCGTCGCGACTCTCGCAGGCGGTGTTATAATCTTTATTTCGGGGCTGTTGTTGTTTACGAACCAGTTCGCGGGCCGCGTGTAGCGACGCCGCAAGCGGCCTTATTCCGCGCTTTCCATTTCGTTAATCAGCTGGATATTGTACAGTTTTTGCACCTGTAAAATATCGAGGATAACGGCGATGCGTTCGTAAGTCGTCCCCTTGTCGATCTTGATGGCGACAGGGGATTTCTTGTTCTGCACCGTTGCCGCCTTTTCGCGGAGTTCGTCGGGGGTTCCGCGCTGGCCGTTAAATGCGAGTTCCGTCTCGGAAAGTTCAATGTACAGGCCCTCGGGCGTGTCGCGCTTGGTTTCGGTCTGAGTTTCGGGCAGAATCAGCTTGAGCACCGATTCGTCTTGCTTAAAGACGGAGGTTACCAAGAAGAATACGAGCAGCAAGAAGACGCAGTCAATCAGCGGCGTCATGTCGGGGCGGATTCGGCGGGTGCGCTTGGCCATTTATGCATCCTCGTTTTGGGAACGAAGGTGGTCTTTTTCCTTGAGAATGCGGCCCAGCTGCAAAAGCACATCGTTTTCCACGTTGTCCTGTTCCGATTCCATGCTTGCGTTCAGGTAGTTGAATGCGATTACATGCGGAATGGCGACCACGAGGCCAATCACCGTCGTAATGAGGGCTAGCTTGATGCCTGTGGCGAATGCGCCTGCATCAGAAAGACCTGAAACGGCGATGACACTGAAGGCGTTGAAGATGCCGAACACGGTGCCCAAAAGGCCGAGCAGCGGAGAAATGCTGGCAATGTTTTCAATCGTGGTCATGCCCTTCTGTAACGGCGAGAAGGCGAGCGCGATTTCGGTGCGGATGCTTTCCATGATGATGTGGTGGTCGGTGTTGTGGCTCACCACGCGATGCAGAATTTTGGAGGGGAGGCGCTTGCGGATGCTCCTGTTGAAGAGGATCAGCGAAATGATTTTCCATACGATGATGGAATAACCGACGAAGTTCATCGCCACGAGTACGTAGGCGATAACGCCGCCCTGTTGAATAAAGTCTAAGATGTAGTTCATGTTTATGTCATTCCGGCCTCCGAGCCGGAATCTCCTTTGTTAGTGAAGGTTATACTTGATTGGAATCTCCATTTTCCAGGTGTCCTTACCAAGTACAGCTGGAATCGGGTCGAACTTTGGCACGGCTTGCACGGCGGCAAGCGCGCTTTCGTTCAGTGAAGAATACGGACAGGGCTTTGCCACAACCGCTCCGCTGATGCTTCCGTCTTTTGCAACGGTGAACTGCACGCGCACAGTGCCTTCCTGCTTTAAGCGGCGGGCCGTAGCGGGGTAGTCCTTCTGCTTTTCGAACGCCTTGGAAAGCCCGATAAGGTAGGCTTTCGTCACCTTCATCAGCGAATCCTTCGAGGGCTTCGGCGGTGGAGGTGGCGGCGGGGGCGGTGCCACAGGTTCAGGAGGCGCTTCGACAACGGGTTCGGCATCCGTAACCACAATCGGTTCCGGCTCTGGCTCGGGTTCAGGTTCCGGAACGGTATCTTGTACGATGTTCGGAATAATTTTCGCGCGAACCACCTTCTTCACGATTTTCTTGACTTCAGGCGGTGGCGGAGGCGGCTGCAAGAGCAAACGCTCCACATGAATCACCTCGGCATCTTCGCGGGTGGTAACCACCTGCGTCCGCTTTAAAAATCCCCAGGCGTAAAAGCCCGCATGCAGCAAGACGGCAACAACAATGCCGACGCAAAACACGCGCCGCATCGTGAATGCAGAATAGGGATTGCGCGGGCGCGATGTCGGTTCAATTTCAAAATTCATTAGATCTTATTAGAAGTAGTATTTCGCTTTCGCCCAGATTTCGCGATTTTTGTCGTAGCCAGCGAGTTGTCCGCGCTTGCCGCCAAAGTGGTCGTAACCGAGCGAGAGCATGACTTGGTCAGTAACGGAGTAATCGCCCGAAACGCGTGCGTAATAGGCGAGGTTGTCAATATCGAACATTCCGTAGAGCGAAAGTTTGAGCGTGTTGTTCAGCAGTTCCTTTGAAATGCGGAAGGTCATTTCAGAAGAATTCTTTTCGGCGGCCAAGTTATGCGAATAGTCGGCGATGTACTTGTGTAAGTACTGCACCATGAAAGTCCAATTGTCGCCGGCGTACCAGTCGATTCCACCGAGCGCATTGAAGGTGTTCTTGCGAGCGTAATCGAGGTTGCTTGCGTAACCGAGCGCTTCACCGAAGTATTCTGCGATTTCGGCACGCAGCACGAATTCGCCGACAGGCATCGAGAGGTCGCCACCGATCATGGTCATGGTTTCGTGAATGCCGTGGATGACAATAGAATCCTTGACGGGGTCGTAGCCTGCGACCGTAACGGGCGACTGGTTATGCGTATGAAGCGCCGAAATGGAGAAATCCAGATTCGAGAGGAAGAACGAAACTCGCGTTCCGAAATCTCCGTTCTTGAATTTGGCATCGGGACCTTCTGGGAAATCGATGCTCGCTTTTTCGGGCAATTCAGGACGCCAGGGGTTTTCTTCTTGCATGGGCATTTGGAAGTATCGCGGCACGGGCACGTAAACGATTTCGGCGTTCACGCGCTCGCCGGGGTACTTGATGCGGAAACCGTCAACGGCCATGCGCATGTCGTCGTAATCGCTCGACATGAATTCGGTGTAATCAACAGGCGAAATCAAGTCGGTAACGCGAAGCCCGTCGGCGACGCCCCATACCACAATCTGGCGGCCTGCACGGATTTCAAGAAAGTCGTTCTGGTAGTTGAAATACGCTTCTTGCAACTGCACGCCGGTGCGGTCTTCGAGAATGCTGTTGTGCACGCCATTCAGACTTGCAAACAGGTAAGCGTTCTCGTAATCCACGCGAAGTTCAGCGCGCAGGCGCGTCCGCGACGTGGTAAAATCGTGAGGATGCTGCGTCTGAACGGCATGATACGTATCCACGAACCCGTTAAATTGAAACGGGTTTTCTTGGGCGAAGGCTGCGACAGCGGCCGCCCCAACCACTAACCACCAACCACTAGCCACTATTACAGTCCTCTTTCCAATCTCGGCACGGTGAATGTCTTTGCGTCCAGCGGGATGTTGAACTTGATGTCGCCGAATTCAAGGAGCGTCTTGTGGTTGGTCTGAACGTTTTCCATGCTCATCTTGGCGATAGACCAGAAGCCGTCAACCTGAACCACGTTTTCGACTTTTAGCGAGCGGTGCAACTTGCCGAGCTTGTCGTAGTATTCCACCTTGGCGGCAATCAGGCAGTCCTTGCGAATCCAGGAAATTTTCTTCGAGAAAATTTCGTCGCCCTTTTTCGGCACGGATTCAACTACCCAGCAATCGATTCCGTCGACCTTTTCTTCGCGGAGGAGCTTGTGGGTGTCTTCGTCGATGTTGCGCTGGCCCACGTCGTCGTAAGTGAAGTCGGAACCCATGAAGTAATCTGTCTTGGAGCTCTTTCCGCTAATGCGGCGCGTCTTTTTCATGGCGGGCAGATAAAGCCACTTGTCGTCATCCTTGTTGATGTCGTCGTAATCGACTGTCAGGAATCCCGTGCCCTTCACGTCGTTGGGGTAGCGGAAGAACATAATCTGCTTGGTATCTTTGCCCACATCCATCGCGAACGAGGTAATCTTGCGTTCGCGCTTGGCTCCGCTCTTGTTGATGAGTGTCATCGAGAGTTCGGAACTGCGGGTGTCGCCATCGGGGCGGTCATGCACTTTTTGCACAATGTCGCGGCCGGTCAATGTTTCTGCGCTTACCATGGCGCTTAAAGCGATAATAATTGTCGCGGCTGTTTTTGCGAATTTCATATTCATATTTTTCTCCTATTTTCCAAAAATTTTGAATTTCTTGATTAAAAGCGGTGTCACGAACAGGTCGGCGAGCAGTGCCGAGACAAGGCCCACGAACACCACGAAACCGAAGTTGAACATCTGCGTTGCGGCCGAGGTGGTAAAGCCCGCAAAGGTCGCCACCATGATAATCGTCGTCATTACGAGAGCCGGGCCCGCCGTGCGGAACACATTGAGAATCGATTCGCGGTAATCGTGGGTGCGGTCAAATTCCACATGCCCGTGATTGATGAAGTGAATCGTGTCGTCAACGGAAAGGCCAATGATCATCGGGATGAGCGTCGCTGTCATCATGTCAAGCGGAATGTCCGTGAGCCCGAGGTAACCGCCCACGAAAATACCCGGCGCAATGTTCGGAATCATGCCGATAAGGCCCGTGCGAATGCTGCCGAAAACGATCATCAAAAGAACTGCCACGATGACCACGGAAATCAGGAACGATGTCATCTGGCCCACTTCCAGGTACTGTTGCATGGCGGTGAATTGCGGCAAGTTACCCACGGCAGTCACCTTCGCGTTCGGGTAAAGCTTGCGTGCGAAATCCTGCAAGTCCTCGATTTCCTTCTGGAGTTCGTTGGAGTTGTAGCTCGAAATTTCAATCATCAGGCGGAGTTTCCTGTAATCGTAATCCATCCAGTAAGTTGCCTCGCTGCCGCCCGCGTTTTCGTAGAGCAAAAGCAACTGCGCGACTTCTTCTTCGGTTTCGGGAATGGCGTATTTGTCCTGGCGGTTTTCGTTCAGCGTGCGGTCCAAATCCTTGACGATGTCAAGAATGGATGTGGAACGCTTGGTGAGCGGGTGCTTGCCGGCATGATCCTGCAACTGTTCGAGCTTTTTCAGATTCTCGACTTCCTTGGCCTTGTCGTTTGTACCAAAGTCAATCACCAGGTCGTACGAATAGAAGCTTCCGATTTCGGATTCGGCCACATAGAGCATCTTGTTCACATATTCGACCTTGCGGCCCATGGTGCGTTCCACGTCAAAGGCGGGTTCTATCTTGGTGAGCCCGAAAACAGAAATCGCTGTCACGACGGCGAATACGATGGCGATGGGCTTTCCGTGCCCGAGAACGAACTTGCCGATAGAATCGAGAATGACTCCCATGCGCGTGTCGCCGCGTTCAAGTGCCTTGGCGTTTGGCTTCTTGTCTTTACCGAAACTCAGGAGAATCGGCGAAATGGTCAACGCTACAAGCAAAATGAATCCGACCGCAATCGACGAGAGAATGCCCACGGAGCGAATCGGCTTGAGCATCACCGAAAGGAAACTGAGCAACGCGACAATCGTGGTAAGGCCCGAGAACAGCACCGACCAGCCGGTTTCACGCATGGCGTAAAGTACTGATTCCTTGCGCTTGCCCGTAAGCATCATGTTCTTGCGGAAGAACGAGTTGATGTGAATGTTGTATGCAATCGAAACGGCGAAGGCCAAAATCACGGGCACCATGATGTTGGTCGCATCCATGTAAAGTCCGAGATAACCCACCAGGCCAAAGGTCATGATGACGCCCGCAAAAGTCGTAATCAGCGGAGAGACAATTCCGCGGAGCGAACGCGTCACGAGGAACATCACGATGATGGCGCAGAGAATCGTCATGATGAAAATGCGGCCCATTTCTTCGCCGATGTATTTCAGCTTTTGGAAACTCAGGTAGGGCATGCCTGTGGCACGCGGGTGCAAAGGCGCATACTTTTCCTTCGCGATGATTTCAGCCGTTTCGCGGCCCGTTTGCATGTCGGGCGCTTCAGCCTTCACGCCCTTCGCTTCGCCTTCGGCCTTCCACACGGAATCTTCGGGGAAGGGGCGCAGCTTGATGTTGATGAAGGCCTGCTTGCGGTCGCTCGAAATCAACTTCTTCGCCAGTTCCGGCTTGTCAGCCAGGCGCTTCTCGATTTCGGCAAGTCCCGCCTCGTCCGTCGGAATTTCTTCGGGAACAATCTGCGTGATTTCCATGCCCTCTTCGGTGCCGAGCATGTATTCCAAATCGACAATTGAAGTCGCCTTGCCGTCGGAATACGAGAGGCTGTCGCGCAGTTCGTTCGAAAGTTCGCGCAAAAGCTTCAGGTTGTCCGGCGTCAAGATGGAATGGTCGCTCTCGACCAGTACGCCTACGAAATAGTCGTTACCGAAAGTTTCCTTGAACTTGTCCGTTTCGACAAGCATCGGGTCGCCCTCGATAAAGTAGCTGTCCCAAGACGCCTCGACGTAGATTTTTTTCATGCCCACGATCGAAACCGCAAGCAAAACGACAAACGCCACCAGCAAAATGGCGCGGTGATTGAGCAAGAATTCGCCAAAACGGCCGAACCGCTCGTTGATTCTTTCAATGTTAATCTTTGGAAGGCTCATTGTATCCTCTTTTTTTTGCGGAGCAAAAAGTAGAGAGATGAGCCTAAAATTTCTACTCCAAATGGTTTTGTGCAAAACCGAATGGGTGAAATAGCGGAATGGTTCTTACGGGATTGTCGCTATGAAATATGCCTATAATGCCGAAAAACTGGTTGAAATTCTGCCGAAGTTTAAGGATGCCTTGAAAACGATTCCCCACAATGAGGCGACTTGCCTTTTGCAGAAAATGAGTGTATATTTATCAGAGTATCTCACTGAAGATATTCAAAAGGAGTTGGATATGGCTTTCGTTAGCGTAGGACAGAAATACGGTTTCGTTAGCGCCGGCGACGTTTACCGCCAGCGAATTGCCGATGCTCGCGCCGAAGAACGCCAAAAAGCTGAAGAAAAGGCTGAAAAGGCCCGCGACGAGGAGCGTGCCGATGCAATCAGCGTGTTGCAGGACATGGGCTTGACTCCTGAAAAAATCGCCGAGTTCAAAGCCAAACTCGAGGCTCTAAAAAAGTAGCTTAGAGAAGTTTTCAAAAAAGAACGCCTACGGAAAAGAAAATCCGTAGGTATTTTTTTTTGGCGTTCCCCGGCTAAGGTCCCTGAGCTTGTCGAAGGGCGCCGGGTCGGGTGCTGCTCGCCTTCGGCTCATCGAGCCGCTACGCGTCTCGCCACAAAGGTGCGACGCCCCCTAACGCAAAAGGGCTACTATTTTGGAACACATTCGTTTTTACTCATGTTGAAAGAGGTTCCTTTAGGGCATTTCCAGCATCCGGACCATCTGCCAAGTAACTCATTTTGAGTAAAGATCTGCTTCATTCTCACAGAAATTTTTTCATTGGAAAAATTGAAGATGACTTCAGTTCCCAAAGGAGCACGCAAGCTATTTCCCATTTTTTCAAGACAATTGATTAATGTACAGCCATTTTCTCCATCAACTGGATCATAACAATAATACTCTTCACCATCAATTATTATGGATTCTGGACACTCTTTAGCTTTTATTGCTAAATCTGAAATTTTTATGGAGCTATACCAGCAACCTTTTGACGGCTCAGCGTTCTTAGGCCAAGGTCTGCATTCATCTTTATCGTTGTATCGAGAAAATTTCTTATCGCATTCCCAAGTGTATTCATCAATTTTGCGCGCACCCATTGGTATAGCTTTGCATTTTTCTTCCATAAAATCAAGATATTTATCTTTTGAACATTTAGGAATACATTTTAGCATTAGGTCATCGCTGTTATCGTCACAAAATTCACTTTCACAATTACGGTATTCATGATTGGAAAAATTATTATCACAAGTAATTCTTTTTAACTGCGAATCAAAATGGGCGTTGTTAGGCGGTTCAACGCATGCGTAAAATATTTGTTTTCCATATTTGTACTCTGCTAAAAAGCGCCCTTTAGGACATTTGAAATTTGATGGCACGCAGATTACGGACGGTTCTACACCTTGACCCCATTCCAATGTTGCTAATTTATCTCCCGCAAAATATAAGTCACCCTCTTTACATGATGCGCGAGCAAAAAGATCTTTTGAAGTTGTATCACCACAATAATATCCGTCGTATCTGTTTCCTGTTTCAGAAAAACCATCATTGGAGTGCATAATTGTTTTAACACATCTTTTTTCTTTTGACAAACTGGCATCCTGTTCTGCGATGGCGAAATACGATGCTATAAGAATTATGAAAAGGCCTTTTGTTGATTGTAACAGCATGCTTTTGCGAACAATAAAGTTATTTTTTATCTTTTAGGCAGCGAACAGAATGACCATTTTTTTTCCAATCATAAGAAAAACCAGAACTTTTATCGGATTCATTTTCGATAAAAAAGGCATAAGCTTCTGCGTTGCCACTTCCTCCTACGACAGTCCAAAATGATGTTGATTTTTTTTGATTAATGAAGTATATTTGTTTTTCCTCTGTTAATAGCATAGATCCGGCAGGATAGGCATTAAATCCATATGTATTGCTTCCTTTCTTCCCATTATCCCATTCATCGGAAGCCTTTAATTTTACTACATATGACGATCTGCTTGTTCCCACATTTTCTAATAAATGATTAAAATCTTCTACAGATGGCAAATGCCATCCATCAGGACAAATTCCTTTGATAGGTTGTTTCTCTAAGCATTTCTCATAATTATTCTTACATCCATTATCAGATTTTGACATAATGGAATTCCAGGTGTACAATCGACCATGTTTTAGACAATTGTCGGGGTTATTTTCATAGCAGTAGCTGTCGGTAATGTTATAATTTAAATTTTCAGCCATCCATATTTGATCACCAATTTTTGTTGCACGATATATTTGACTATCACGCTTATCAGTAAATCTTTTGTACCCCGTATTTTCAATCCATCCATTTTTTATTGAACAGTACATACCATTTTTTATTTCAGCGTCATTTACGCATATTCCATTTTCTAATTCTTTTGATCTTGGTTCTCTCATCTTTCTATTTTCACAAACGTATCGGATTCCTGAAGGCGCTGTCCAAAAGTAATTTTCATTTGAATTTTTGCAAGCCTCATTGCGTGACATGTATTCATTTATTGTATTACAGTCAAAAATGTTTACATCCATAATTTTATAAAAATACTTGTCGATATCTGGATAAAGTTTACATGAAAATGCTATTAGCGAATCAGGCACAGAGGCGTTCATTGCGTACAGATTAGATATTTCTTTGATTAGAGAATTTTTGCTAGATGTTAAATTAAAATTTTTGGTAACATAATTTATTACTTTATTACAGGCATTTTCGTTGAATCCTCTTTCAGGAATCGATAAGCAATATGCCGCTGTATTTGTATTTAAAACATCTGAATATATTTTAATATTCTTTATTGAATTTTGTGCTGCAATATTAATGCTTTTTAGTTTTTTGTACATTTCTACAGCCTTGGGATTTGTGTAAAAGGGATCCTTCATTTTGTTTGATAAAAGTAATCCATAATATTCGATTTCGTATAGAAATGGATTAACTAAAACTTCTTGTTCTAAACGTTTTTTTACAGTCATGGTTGGCTTCTTCTTACAATTTTTTGATTTTGACGAAAACACTTTGTTTATTGAATCAATATGGACCATACCATATGTGGAAAATAACTTTGAGCATATTGTTGCATCAAACAATATTTTGCAATCAATATCGTGCCAATTTATAAGAGAATCAACAGTTTCTTTTCGATGTAAATCGAGTTGGTCCATACATTCTTGCTTTGATGCTTTCACAATTTCAAGTTGTTCAACTTCTCTTTTTTCCTTTTGAATGTATAGCTTTGATTGGATAATTTGCGCAAAGACAGAATCAATCTTATCAACATCCCCTTTTTGAAAGAGTGTTTCCAAATAATGTTTGCATAAAGGAAGTGATTCTCCACAAACATTATTTTCTGCATTTTTTATAAAAACAGATGCGCAGTTTTTCCACATGATTAAAGGATTTGTTGAAAACGCATTCTCATAAATAGTCATTGCATTTTCAAAAGAAAGGTTTGCTGGACAATACATGTCTTTAACGCCGAATTTCTTAACAAGATTTTCGGCAGTCTTTACATCACCATTGTCAATGGCGTTCTTTAATCCAGGATGAACATCTGCAAAACTTAATGAAAATAAGCCAATCACGGCAAAAAGAAATTGTTTCATTTTTTTCCTTTATTAGGTAAATGGTGTAAAAAAGACTTACTTTTTCCAAACATGTTGATTCTTATCATTAGTGAATGCGCTGGCAACATTGGTCGCTGTTTCTTTGTCACCTTTTTTTGTAAAATAGGCATAGGCAGATGATACTAGTTTGAATATTCCTCGCCCAGTCTCTTTATATTCATTCCCTCTTTTATTTTTTATACCATTCAGATTAAGCAATTCTGCAACTCTAGATATGTGCATAATGCTCCAATTATTCTTTTTCAGCGCGTTTGCTAAATCGCCTAAGAAATCAAAATTCTTACTCATATAGAACTCCTTTGTTTAAAAACCTATGGAGTCTTCCCCTGTTGCAAAGAATCCTGCCAAATTTTGTCTGAATACAAAAAAGGCGCGAGTCGTTGCATTTACCACCTTGAGGCTCTGCAAAGCCTATTACCGATAAACGCAAACGACCCACGCCCCAAAAGGGCTGTTGCCCAATGGCCAAATGACCAAAGACCGACTATTAAGTCGGTGCGACAAACTGAAACACACCGCTAAAACGGTATGCCTGCGTGAGCGTTCGCCTTGCTCTCGGTAAAGTGAAATTTGCAGATTTCAAGGTGAGAACAAGAGCTAAACTCTATTTTGCTTAAAAAATACATAAATATTTACAAAAACGAACACTGTCCACTATAAAAAATCACTGCAAAGCACCCAAATCGGCCAAATTTCAATAAAAAGGCATTTATGGCATAGTCCAACTTGGAATGAACCTTTGGCTTCAAAGCCAGGCGTTGCGGGCTGGCGACTGAAGCCCGCTAGAAAGGGTAGCGGAAGACTTGCCCTAGATCCTTCGACTTCGGCGCTTTGCGCCTACGCTCAGGATGACGCTCTAGGCAAGGCTGAAGCGAGGGGAACACTTTCCCCTTCAATCTCCTCGGAGTATTCAAAACCTATTTGGAGCGGTTTTTTGAGCGCTTTTCGGCTACTTTTGGCGCATGAAAAACGCTGAATTTATTGACCGTTTGAGTCTCGCCGAAATGTGTGAGAATCGTTGCGGGACAATCGCCCAGATCGAGGGCGATTCCCGCTTTATTTCAAGAATTGTTTCTATCGGGCTTACGCCGGGTTCCGACTTTACCCTCCTCAAGAACGACAAGCGTTCGCCGGTGCTCGTTTTTTGCCGCGATACGGTTATCGCTGTCAACCACAAGGAAAGTTCACAGATTTTTGTCAAGGTAGAATCGTAAAGATGAGCGAAATCAAGACTATTGCTTTGCTCGGGCAACCCAATTCCGGTAAATCGACACTTTTTAACAACTTAACGGGGCTTCACCAGCGAGTGGGCAACTGGCCCGGCAAAACGGTGGAGCAGGCCGAGGGTGAATTTGTTTTTGACGGTACGACATATAAAGTAATTGACCTTCCGGGCAGTTACGGGCTTTCGGCGAACTCCGAAGAAGAAGTCGTCACGCGTGACTACATTCAGAGCGGCAAGGCGGACCTCGTGTGCATTCTGGTAGATGCGTCGCAGCTGGAACGCAGCCTTTACATGTTGGCAGATTTTGTGGGCATTCGCATGCCCGTGATGCTGGTGCTCAACATGATGGATGTGGCCGAAGCGGCGGGCAAGAAGATTGACGTGACTGCGATTGAAAAGCGCCTCGGCGTTCCGGTGCTCGGTTTCAGCGCGGCCGAAACGGAACGTTATCCTGAATTTTTCAAGAAGATGGTTTCGGCCATCAAGACGCCTGTTTGCCTCGATAGCGGGAGCCTGCGCGAGGAACTCGTTAGCGGGGGAGAGCTTGGCGAAAAAACGGATGATATCATTAGCCGCATTGAAGCCGCCCTCGGTGATTTTGAATATGGCGTTTGCGAAAGAATCTGGATTGCAGAAAAACTCCTCGAAAAAGACAAGCTCATTTGCGGTATCGTGAATGAATCGCTTCCGTTTGCGAGGAAGAATGCGATTGACGCGATCCTCGATAGCGACGAAGGGCGCGACGGCGGAATTCTCACCGGTGAGGCCAAGTACCGCTGGGTCTCAAAAATCGTACGCGAATCGGCGACGCCCAAGTCCATCGAGAAGGTCTTTAGCAAGTGGGACCGCATCGCGACGCACCATATCAAGGGCAAGTTCTTTGCGTTCGGCATCATGGTTGTCTCGCTGATTGCGTGCATGATTCTCGCTTTCCCGGGCATGGGAATCGGTTTTGGAATGCAGCCTGTATTGCAGTCGCTCGTAGAACGCGCTGGCAATGCGCTTGGCGTCTGGCCTGTGGTAATCTCGTTCATCAACTTGGTGCTTGTTGGTGGAACTTGTATTACAATTTGTATGACGAGTTTCATTTTCTCCATCATTTTCGTATTCCGCATTCTCGAAGAAATCGGTTACATGGCGCGTTTCTCGTATGCGTTCGACAACTGGCTTTCGCGCCTCGGTTTGCAGGGCAAGGCGATTATGCCGCTTTTCTCTGGAATTGGCTGCACGGCGGGTGCGGTTTGCGGTACGCGCGTACTCGATACCCGCGGACAACGCCTGCTTGCGCTCGTCCTGTTGTGGGCGATTCCGTGCGGGAGCAAGGTGGCGGTGGTGCTGTTCCTGGCGTCGACTTTCTTCGGGTCAGCGGCTCCGCTGTTCGGCATCGGCTATGTGGCACTGATTTTTGCAAGCTTTTACCTGTCTTCGCGCCTGTTCGGCAAAAAGCTTGTCCCGCAGAATGAACGAGTGGGTATGATTATGGAGCTGCCGCCGTATCACAAGCCGCATTGGAAGATGATTGCCGCGATGGTCGGGCGCAGCACCTGGGGTATTTTCAAGAAGGCCTTGAAGATGATCCTGATGGTGGCGGCCCTTTTCTGGGCGCTCTCTTACGCAGGCGACGGCAATGTGGAAAACACGCTCCTGTACAAGATTGGCAATGCGATTGAGCCGGTGACGATGTTCTTCGGAATGCGCTGGGAGCTGTTCGTCTCTTATCTGGGCGGCATGTTCAGCAAGGAAGCATCGCTTGGCATCATGAGCACGCTCTTCAACCACACCGGCGAGGCGTTCTCTCTTGTGACCCGCGTGGCGGCAAGTGAAAACTTGGGCGAGGCGCTTGCAAGTACCATCAGCAAGCCCGAAGCGCTCGCATTCCTGTTTGCGTCGATGTTCAACGTTCCCTGCGTGCTGGCGATGGGTACGACCTACCGTGAGGCCGGCTCGTTCAAGTGGCTAGCCACCATCATGGGGTATTATTTGGCGCTTTCTTTGGGGCTCGCCTTTATCGGCTACCACATCGGATTACTGATTTTCTAAGTGAAATTTTATAGCGCGCTGTCGAGCACCATCATGAGCGTGAAGCCCACGGCAAAAAGGATGGTGCCGGCATCAAAATGCTCTCCCTCGCTGACTTCGGGGAGCATTTCTTCGATTACGACATAAATCATGGCGCCCGCCGCAAGTGAGAGCAGGTAGGGCATGAACGGCGAGAGCGCCTCAGCCGCAAGCAGCGTGATTAAGGCTCCTACGGGTTCTACCGCTCCGGAGAGCGCTCCCAAGGCGAAAGCCTTTTTGCGGGAAGCCCCTTCGGCACGGAGCGGGAGCGAAACCACCGCCCCTTCAGGGAAATTCTGGATGGCGATGCCTATGGCAAGCGCAAACGCCCCCGAAAGCGTGATGGCCACATTCCCCGAAAGCCAGCCTGCGAAAACGATACCGACTGCCATGCCCTCGGGCAAGTTGTGCAAAGTTACTGCTAGCGTGAGCATGGTCGTGCGCTTGAGTTTTGCCTTGGGGCCTTCTGGCGTGGCGCTACCCAAATGCAAGTGCGGCGTTATTTTATCCAAAATGTACAGGAACAGGATGCCGGCCCAGAATCCAACCGTCGCCGGGATGAAAGCCAGTTTGCCCATCGATTCGCTCGCGCTGATTGCGGGCAAAAGCAGGCTCCATACAGAAGCTGCCACCATGACTCCCGCCGCAAACGAGAGTAGACCCCGCTTGAGATTTTGCCCCATCTGCTTCTTCATAAAGAAAACACATGCGGCTCCGAGAACCGTCCCTAAAAACGGAATGGCAAGACCTTGGGCAATTTGTAAGACAGGTTCGTTCATGCCATAAAGATAGTATTAACCTTTCCCATATGGCTTGCACAGGTAAACAAGTGCCGTGGTGAGCGTGTAGTCGGCAAGGAGTGCGGCACCTAGGCCCACGATGGAGAGCAGGCCCACGTTGTGGAGCGCGCCCATGGGGCTGAAGATGAACACGAAGAACATTGCGCAAAGGATGAAGGTGGTCATGCCCATGGTCTTTCCGATTTCGCGGTAAGAAAGCAGTAGCGCGTGCCTGTAGCTGCCCGTGCGCTCGTAACCGTATTTGATGTGGTTGTTCATGTGGATGGTGTCGTCGACGGCGATGCCCAAAATCATTGGCATTACGATCATCGTGATCATGTCGAGTGGCATACCCGAATAGCCCATGATGCCGCCGATCAGGAGTACCGGCGCGACGTTTGGAATCATCCCGATAAGGCCCGCCTTGATGCTCCCGAATGCGAGAATCATCATGATGGCGATAATCACGAACGACCCTCCGAACGAGCGCAATAGCCCGCCGACCAGCTTGCCGTTCATTTCGGCGTAATTCACGACTTCGCCCACGACAGAAACTTTTGCGTCGGGGAAAATATGTGCGCCGTAGCTTTTGGCCGAATCCAGGTCCTCGACGATTTTGTTGGCGTTGTAGCCCGAAAGTTCTATATGGATGAATGAGGTCTTGTAATCTTCGTCCATATATTCGAAAAGCGCTTCCGGGTCCGAAATCTCGTACAGGAAAAGCAATTGCGTGAGCATGTCCTGTGCGTCAGGAATCTTGTAATACTCGATACTGTCGGCGTTCAGCGTGCGGTTCATCTCTTTCACGAGACGCGTCACCGATTGCACGCGCGGCTTGTCGCCCGAAATTTTCGTGAGCTGGAGCGTTCCGAGTTTCTGTTCAAGTTGCTCGATGCGTTTCATGTTGGCGGGGTCCTTGAGCGCGTCCGCGTCATTGAATTCCACCATCACGTTAAAGTCGTAAAGGCTTCCGAGCTTTCCGCTGAGCATGTCCTTGAGCCGCACCACGAAGGGAATCTTTTCGCCCATGGTTTCGGTGTAGTCCATGTTCACGTCGATGCGCATCATTCCCGGAATCTGCAGCAACATTACCGCCGCCGAAATCACTGCGATAACAATGCTGTGCCTGCACACCTTGCGCCCGAAAAATTCAAAGAGGATGTCCGCCTTGGTGGCTCCCGCGCTCTTGACCATCTCGGGTTCCGGCTTCGCATTTTTCTCGAAACTCATGAGAACCGGAATCAGGATGATGACGTACAGATAAACCATCGTGACGATGCCTGCCGAAATGCCGCCGATCCAGCGGATGGGGCGGATTCCCGCGAACAGGAACGAAATCAACGATGCGACCGTAGTAATGACGGTAAAGAGAATGGGCCAGCCCGTCCCCTCGACGGCGCAAATCACGGATTCGCGACGGTTGCCCGTGCGCCTAAAATGCATGCGGAACGAATTGATGTAGTGGATGGAATAGCCCACCGAAAGAGCCATTCCCAGAAGCACCGGGAGCGCCACCATGGTCTTGTCGCCGACAAAGCCCAGCCAACCGTTAATCCCGAGCACCGAGGCGATGCCCCCCGCGGTAGCGATTGCGGGCACCACCACGCCGCGCAGCGAACGCACGAACAGGATAAGGCACAAAAGCATTACGGCAAAACCGATTCCAATGCGCATTGCGCACACTCTCGAAACCACCTCGTCTTCTTCCATCTCGGTGTAGCTCATGCCCGTGGGCATCAAGGTGTATCTGTCGCTCTTGAATTCGTCGGAATAGATGACTTCGCGGGCAAATGGCGCAATGCTGTCCTTGCCGAATTCGATGCCGCCCTCGTAAGTCTTGAGCGAAAGAATCACCCAGGTCTCCTTCGCGTCATCGGAGACGATGTTGTTCACCAGCGATTCGCGGGTCATAATCAGTTTGCGTTTTTCGGCTAGCTCCTGCGGGTTATCGGGAATGCCGCCCTCGAACGGATCAATGACCTCGAAGCCTTCGTCGTTTGCGACCGGAATCGACAAATTGCGCGTCAGCGAAACCACGCGGTCGGCGTAGGGCACCTCGCTTTCGAGCCTGCGCGAAAGCCGGTCGATTGCCTGCAACACCTCCGGCGCAAAAACGTCGTCGGCGCGCACCATCACCATGTAGGTATCCTCGCTCCCGAAAATGTCGTTGAAATGCGCCTGGTCGATTTTTACCTGGTCCCAGTCATCGAACCATTCTTCTTCGCTGCTGCTCATCTGCAGTTGCGGGAGCCCGAGGCACGCCAAAACTGTCACGACCAGCGTTATTAGCAGAATTAACCAGCGAAACTTGACCTGAAAACACCCCAATCGGGCAAAAACCTTGTTGACACGAGAAACTTGCATAAAACCCTCAATTTTTTGAGGGAAAAATAGAGCCATAGCGCCGTTTTTTCTACTCCAAACGGACGGGTTCAAAAATACGACTCATTTACCCTTTCTGCGGTAGGCGTTCCTCGTAATCGTCCAAGAACGAATGCAGTTCGCCGCCGGCCTTGTAGCCGGGGAACGTCTCGATGCAGACGGAGTGCAGGCTGTTGAAGATGCTCTTTTCGATGTTCGGGTTTTCGCGCTTGAGGCGCTTGATGAGCATCTTGATTTCTTGCCGCTTGCTACCGCCACCGCCGTTGTCACAGACGGTGCAACTTTCGGTAAAGCGGCAGGCGCACTGGATAAACTGCATCCCGTTGTAATTTTTCCAGTTGATGATATCCTGCTCGTTGATGCAATACATGGGGCGGATGAGTTCCATGCCGCCGAAATTCAGGCTGTGGAGTTTGGGCATCATGCCCTGCAGTTGCGAGCCGTAGAACATCGCCATGACGGTGGTCTCGATGACGTCGGAGAGGTGGTGACCCAGCGCAATCTTGTTGCAGCCTAGGTCTTTTGCCTTGTGGTAGAGATGGCCGCGGCGCATCTTGGCGCAAACGTAGCAGGGGGAACGTTCGGTGTTGTTTGCCACGTCGAAAATGTTCGTCTCGAAAACGGTGATGGGAATTTCCAGGAGCTTCGCGTTGCTTTCGATTTTCTGGCGGTTGATTTCGTTGTAACCGGGGTCCATCACCAGGTATTCCACGTCGAATTTCACGTCGCTGTGGCGGTGAAGCATCTGGATGAGCTTCGCCATGAGCATGGAATCCTTGCCGCCAGAGATGCAGACGGCGATTTTGTCGCCTTCTTCGATGAGCTTGTAGTTCTTGATGGCGGTAATGAATGGCGTCCAGAGCCTTTCGCGGTATGTTTTCGAAATGCTCCGTTCTACACTTTGGACAAATGAAAGTTCTCTTGCCATTTTCATTACCTTTTTTGCGTTTATTTGCAAAGTTCCCTGTAGCAGCTGTCGAATGCGGACATGAATTCGTCGATTTCTTTTTCGGTGGTGAGGTGCGAAAGGCTTATGCGCCAGGAGTTCAAAGCATTTTTGCGGTCGCGGCAGACTGCAAAAACGGCGCGGGAGGGGAGCGCATCTACGCTGCAGGCGGACTTGACCGACACGTAAATTCCTTTGTCCGAAAGAGCTTTCTGGAAAATGTTCCCGCGGACTCCCGCGACACTCAGGTTCAAAATGTGCGGAACAGCGTCTGCGGGCGAATTGATGCGGACTTTCGGATAGCCGCAGAGTTTTTCTTGCAAAATCTTTCGCAGCTCCTTGACGCGGGCAAACCGTTCTTCGAAATGCTCCACGGCAAGCGACAGTGCCGTTTCGAGGGATTCGTCCAACGCGAGTGTCGGGGTGCCGCTGCGGTAAATGGTGGTGCTTGCTCCGCCGTAAATGAGCGGTTCCATGGCGATTCTGCTTTTCTTGTACAAAAGCCCGCTGCCCGAAAGCCCGTAGAACTTGTGCGCGCCGATGCTTGCCGTGTCTGCCAAATTCAGGTTTATAGGCGTTTTGCCGATGGCCTGCGTTGCATCCACGTGAAGGCTGCAGTTCGGGAACTCGCGGACAATTTTGCTGATGGCTTCCAGCGGTTGTACCGTCCCGAGTTCGCAATCGACTGCATTCGCTGTTACGAGCACCGTATCTTTGCGGAGCAGGCTCTTCAAGTCTTCCAGGTCGATTTTCCCGTCGGTACCGATTTTTGCCATCTCGATTTCGTAGCCCGCTTCTTGCAGGGCCGTGAGCGTTGCGCTTACCGAAGAGTGTTCCAGCGGGTTCGTGACGATGTGCTTGCCCACATGGCGCTTGGCCTGGACGATGCCGCGGATGGCGGTATTGTTGCTTTCGCTGGCGGCCGAGGTGTAAATGATTTCGTCGGGGTTTACGCCCAAAAGTTTCGCGATGGAATCGGTCACCTGGGCGAGAAATGCTTTTGCTGCATGCCCTGCTTCGTGATTCGAATTGGCGTTGCCGATAAACCCGCGTTCAACTTCGCAGAATCGTTGCAAGGCTTCTTCGCATGCCGGGGTATTTGCCGTGTAGTCGAAATAGGACATAACTAGCAAAAAGATAGAAAAATGGGGAACGGCAAAGCCCCAACGGAGTGTGATTCCGTCAGGGCTACTTCAATCCAAAACACTATAAGAAAGAAAAAGTCTTTTTAGGCGGTGGCGAGTGCCTTGCCGAGTTCCTGGCAGGCGGCCTTGCCGGCGTCATCGGGTGCGTTCTCGATGGCGAGCGGGTCTGCCACAAGCACGAGTCCGGCGGCTTCCGCGTCGGCCTTCCACGGGTTCATCCATTCGCCGCCACCCCAGCCGTAAGAGCCGAACAGGGCGACTTTCTTGCCGTTGAGTGCGGGTTTGATTGCTTCATAGAAGGGCTGGAATTCGGAATCTTCGAGTTCCTCGGCGCCCATGGCGGGGCAACCCAGCGCGTAGCGGGCGTATTCGCCCAATTGGCCCTGCGAAAAGTCCGAGACGCTGAACACGTCGGCTTCGGCGCCGGCGGCCTTTGCACCTTCGGCGACGTATTTTGCCATCAGTTCGGTGTTGCCGGTTCCGCTCCAATAAATGACTGCGATTTTTTCCATTGTGATTCTCCTATTATTTTAGTTATAGATCCTTCGGCTACGCTGCGCTTCGCTCAGGATGACACAGAGGTTGAATTGCTTCGATATGACGTTGGTGTTGACTATGCTGCGTTTCGGACGGTCAGCATCGGCAGCGAATATCCTTTTTCAAATAGTTTGTTGAAAACATCGAAGCACTTGCGAAAGCAGGCGAACCGTTTTTCGCATTCGGTTACATCGCCGTAAACTTTCCAGTAGCCCGTATATTTGCTATTCCTGCCGCCGTTGATAATGAATCCTTTCACGTCTTCGAGGGGGTAGCCCAAGAAAAGTCCGACTTCGTGCGGAAAACAGTGGCATTTGCGGATGCGCGCCGTCATGTATGCGAGTGCACAGTCGGTGCTAAAGTCTGTGTAGCCGTAGGCGGCGAGAAAATGGCGGATTTCCGGCTCGGCAATAAGCTTTTTCAGGGCGTCTTCGCGATAGACGTAAATAAAACTGCGACCGCAGCGTTCTGCGATAACGCGCACGCACACGCCGCGAGGGTTGAGTTCCTTGTTCCAGTGGGCGAGTTGTTTACACAGCGTTTCGCTGGATGAAGATTCAAGGCAGAATAAACTTCCGACCTTGAGTCCGGCGAGTGTTGGCGCGCATTGGCGAACGAGACGGTGGTCTAAAAGGCGATTCATTTTTATTGCAAACTACAAATAAATTGTAAAGTTAGATTTCTCTAACAAATATATAAAAAAAGCCTTGATGTTTGTCAAGGCTAATTTTGTATTAATTTTTGTTCATTTGCAATTCGAGCATCTTGCTGAATAGGCCGCCTTTCGCCTTGAGTTCGGCGGGGGAGCCTGTTTCGGCGATGCGACCGTCTTGCAGCACTACGACCTTGTCGGCGTTTGCGATAGTGCGCATGCGGTGCGCGATGATGATGACGGTCTTGCCCTTCACCAACTGCGAAATGCCGCGCTGGATCTTGGATTCGTTTTCTACGTCGAGGCTTGCGGTCGCTTCGTCGAGCAAGATGATGGGCGCGTCTTTTAGCAGGGCGCGTGCAATCGAGATTCGCTGGCGTTCACCGCCCGAGAGCGTTTCGCCGTTTTCGCCGATGACAGTGTCGTAGCCCTGCGGCATTTTCTGCACAAATTCGTCGCAGCCCGCGAGTTTTGCCACCTTCAGGATTTCTTCGTCGCTGGCATCGCGCTTGCCGATGCGGATGTTGTCCTTGATGCTCGTGTTGAACAGCACCACGTCCTGGAAGACGATGGAGAAATTCTTGAGGAGCGTTTCAGGGTCAATCTTGCTGATGTCCTGCCCGCCGAGGGTCACCTTGCCGCCCTGAATATCCCAGAAGCGTGCTGCAAGTTTTGCAGCAGTCGTCTTTCCGCTGCCGCTCGGGCCAACAAGTGCGGTGATTTCGCCCTGCTTTGCCGTGAACGAAACTTTTTTCAGGACTTGCTTGTTCTCGTTGTAATTGAAGTCGACATCCTTGAATTCGATATCGTAATTCTGCGGAGTGAATACAGTTACGCCATCCTGAGGTTTCATCTGGTCCATTTCGCGGAACCGGCGCAGGCGCACATTCACAAAGAACAGTTCGGCGAGGTTGTTGAACACTAGGAAAACCGGATTGTAGACCGTTGCCGCGCACACGATAAACACCAGATAGGTGAATACATCGATTTCGCCCTTGGTCCAGAGGCGAGCGCCCGTAATCAGCACCGTGGCAAGGCCCATCTTGAGAATGCCTTGCGCCGAATTCAAGAACGAACCCACCTTCACGTCGGAGTCCATCTGCGATTTTTCGTATTTGATGCAATCCTTGTCAAAATGATTGAGGTAGGCGGCTTCGCCCGAATACGAGCGGATTTCCTGCACGTTTTCGAGACCTTCCTGGATATCTTCCATAATCACGCGGCGGGCGTTATATGAATTTTCGAACCAACGGTCCTGAATTTTCTTGGAAAGCGCAATGAGCAATGCCGCTGCGGGTACCACCCAGAAAAGCGCGATAGACATTTTCCAATTGTAGCAGAACAGCATGATTCCGATTATGGTGACGCTTCCGATGGCGGCGAAAAGTTCCGGCACCGCATGCGAGAAAATCATTTCGAGAGCATTGCAGTCGTCCATGATGGTCGATGTCAAGTCTGAAAGGTTCTTTTTGCCGAAGAACGAGAGCGGCAACTTGCGGAGCTTTTCGGCAATCGAGACGCGACGGCGCATGCTTTCGTCGTACACGCTATCGTAGGTGGCGCTGTACGAGAACCTGTAAATGACAAGCATCACGACAAACAGGACTACCGCAATTCCCACATAGAACAAGGTCCCGTGCGGAGTTTTGCCTGCAAATTCACCGACGCCCATCTGCTCCATCAAAAAGTAAAAGAGCATCATCATCGGGAACATGAGCGAAATAAAGTGCAGGAATGTCCAGATGACGCCACGGACAAACGTGCGCGAGCCTTCTTCCGAAAGAGCAAAAGTATTCTGAACCCACTTATACATTTTCGCCTCCTTCATTATTCTTGGAATTGTCGAGGGTCCATGTGACGGACTGCTGGTATTCGGCCCACATCTTGGCGTAAATGCCGTTCTTTTCAAGTAATTCGTTGTGCGTTCCGCGTTCAGCGATTTCGCCATCTTCCACAACGATAATCTGGTCGGCGTTCACCACGCTTGTAAGCCTGTGGGCAATCATCAGCACGGTCTTGCCTGCGGCCAGTTTGTGCAAAGCTTCTTGAATCAGGCGTTCGTTTTCAGGGTCAGCAAAGGCGGTCGCCTCGTCTAGCACCACGATGGGAGCGTTTTTCAAGATAGCGCGCGCAAGCACCACTCGCTGCTGCTCGCCACCCGAAAGATAAGTTCCCTTGCTTCCGATAACGGTATTAATGCCAGCAGGCAATTTATCAATGATTTCGCGGCACTGCGCAAAATCGAGCGCCTTGTTTACCTGCTCGAGAGTCGCATCGGGCATGCCGTAGCGAACGTTGTCCAAAATGCTCATCTTGAAAAGACGTGTATTCTGGAACACGAACGAAACGTTCTTCATCAGTTCCTTCGGGTCAATCTGCTTTACGGGAACACCGCCAATGGTAATCTCGCCGCTATCGACATCGAAGAATCGTGGCAGGAGTTTTGCAATCGTACTCTTGCCGCCGCCCGAAGGTCCGACAAGTGCTACCGTATGGCCCGCCGGTACCGTGAGTGAGATGTCGCTCAGTACCTGTTTGTCGGTATCGGGGTAGGTAAAGTTCACGTTCCGGAATTCTACATCGAACTTTTGCATCGGTACCGGATTTTCGCAAACCTCCAAATCCTTGGTGCGTGCGATATCGTTGATGCGGTCAATGGCAAGCCCCGCCTGGTTCGTAGCGTTGCTTAGGTACATGCTGCGCATGACGCACTGCGAAAACAGCGGCGTCACCAACACGTAAATCATCATGTTCACGATGGTGAGTTTTACATCGCCGTCGTTACCGATAATGAGCGCTGCCGTCGGCACCAGGAACAGTACGAAACCGTTCACGAGGGTCGTGTAGATGCAGTAAGGAACTTTCCAATTGTCGGAATAGGCAGTCACCATCTTGTGGTAGGTCGCGATGCTGTTGTAGAAACTCTTGAATGAAAAAATGGTCTGCTGGAAAACCTTGACTACGGGTATCCCGCGCACGTATTCCACCGCTTCGGAGTTCATCTCTTCGAGGGCCTGCATGTAGCGTTCCATGAACTTGGTTCCCCTGCGGCCAAGGGTGCCTAAAATGAACATGGCGTAGGCGATAGGCACCAAAGAGGCGAGGCCAAGTCGCCAGTCAAAGCTGAACATCATCACGAGCGCCACGATGGGAATCAAGATGGTGCCCGAAATGTCGGGCATCTGGTGCGCAATGAAGGTGTGCGTAATCGCGGCGTTGTCGTCAATAATCTTGCGGAGTTTGCCGGTCGGATTCTTGTCGAAAAATCCGAGAGGCGCACTCATCAGTTTTTTCATGGCAAACCGACGCAGGTCTCCTTCGAGCCTGAATGCTACCAGGTGCGAGCAGGCGAGGGCCGCAAAGTAGAGCAGAACGCTTGCGACCGATGCGAGAACCGCTCCGATGGAGTAGTCGAAAATCTTGATGTTCGTCATGTCACCGCCAGAGATAACCTCGCGGACAATGAGCCACATCAGTAAAAACGGCACGAGCCCCGCGATGGCGCTCAATGCCGAGAGAATCAATGCTAGTGGGAACAGCGGTTTTCGCGAACCCATGTAAGCGTAGAGTTTAGAGAAAGTCTTTTTCATAATTATTCTAGAGGTTGTGAGGTGTGAGCTCGGTCGCTAACGCTCCCTTTGAGGTGTGAGGTTTTATAAATGCGCCGAAGGTGTCTTACTTTACTCAAAGCCTTGCTTTGCAAGGCGACCTCAGAGTGCGAAGCACGACCTCATTGCTCATACCTATTATGCTACATTCGTGAGTCTGTATTTTTTCCTGTATTCCTTCGGGGTCATGCCCATCACATCCTGGAAGGCGTGGGCGAACTTGCTCCCGTTGTTGTAACCGACTTCGCCTGCAATCTCGAGAATTCCACGGTCGCACTCGCGAAGTTGCTTGGCAGCCAGTTTCATGCGCTCGCGGCGAGCGTAAGTGAATACCGGCAAACCGAACACGTTCTTGAAGCAGAGTTTCATTGCAGTAGGCGGCATGTCAAATTTGTCGGAAAGTTCTTCGATGGTGAAATGACTGTCCATGTTTTCGCAGATAAACGAACGGATGCAGTAGATTTTTTCAATTTGCATCGAAGATAAATTGCATTCGCGACAAATGGATTCTCGCTGCGTGTCTAGGTTTTTCAGGGTGAGCAAAAGCTCCAAAATGGCGAGTCTGCCGTATTCCGCCTGCAAATTCTTTGACTTGTTGTCGACTTTTTCGAAGGCGCTAGCGACTTCTTCCTTGGTGTGGACGATGAACGGTCGGCCCGGCCGGCACATTTTCTGTGCGAGCATCTTGATGTCAATCAGAAATCCTGCAAAATGTTCGCGGATGTACCTTATCGATTCTTCAAAGAACAAAATGCGGTCGCCGCAGTAATCGGCAGAACGCGTCAGCGCTCCCGAAGTCCACGCATCGTAAACCAGCATTTCTCCTGCCTTCAGCTGATTGCAGGGGAGTGCTCCGCCGGCCCAGCTGATTTGCCCCTTTCGGCAAAATTCAAGAACCAGGAGCGGATCCCTTTCAAGCGTTGTATGGTAGCACCCGACTTTGTGCATCCATTCAATTCCGTTAATATTCAACATATTTCCCTCAAAAATCTCTTTAAACTGGCTTTGTTAGTCTAGTCTTAAAAAGTAAGCCAAATCTAATTAGTAAATAAAACTTCGTCAAGGCTAATTTTGTTTTGAGCTTATCATATTTTGAATACGATTCTGTCTAAATGGATTAAAAAATGACTAAATGGGGTTAAATGGTGGCCTAACATTGATAAAATGAAGTTTTGGCTTTATAATCCAATTGGATTTTTTCATTCCTTTTTGGAGTAGAACGCCCCTCAAATCATTTCTAAAATGCTCCGCAAAATTAACAAACGCGGTTTTTCCGCATCAATTTCAAGGAGTATTTATGAAAAAAAGATTCATGGCGGCACTTGCTATTTCGCTTGGCATGCTCGCTGCTTGCGGCGACGATTCCTCTTCTTCTGCCAATGGTGAAAATGGCGATTACAAGCGCGACTTTGCGACATCGATCTCTACCGGCGAAACGATGTTCATCGGCACGATGTCGCTGGACCATACTGATGAAATCGGTACGGATTATATCGAAGTCGGAACCCGCGCAGGCGTTGTCTATTACGACAATTCCCTGTTCATTGCCGACCTTGATGTGGGAACCATTGCACGCTACAGCCTCGATGCAAACAACAAGATTGGTAGCAAGACGGCTGAACTTTCGCTTGCTGGCGCATGGGCAAATCACCTTTACTTCGTGAATGAAGAAAAAGCCTACTTGGGCGGCATGCTTGACTCGCTGCTCATCATCAACCCGAAGACCATGAAGCGCACGGGCGCGATTGACCTGTCCAAATACAAGAACAAGGACGCTCTCGTGGTGAGCCCGGGTACAGGCGTAATCGTGGACGGTCGGCTCTATGTTGGCCTGTTGCAGAATGTGAGCGACTATGCTACCGGCAATACGGCTCAGGTTGCCATCATTGACATCAAAAAGGATTCCGTGATTGCCGTGGCTGAAGATGACCGCGTCGCGGCTGTGGGCTCCCTGGATGATTCCCAGAACCAGTCGTTTATCGTTGCTGACGGTTACATTTACTGCTACAGCAATGCCTCCTGGGGCTACGCTCCGGGCCAGGTCGACGGGTTCCTGCGCATCAAGGTGGGCGAAACCGAATTTGACAAGGATTATCAGTGGTTCGTGACCAAGGATGTCGCCATCGACGGCGTCACCAAGAAAGACAACTTCAAATACCTGAGCCCCACTACCTACGCCAATGGAACCAAGGTGTATTCCTTCTTGAACGTGATGGTGGACCTGCAGCAGGTTTGGACCGATATGGATAGCTACCACAACAACACCTGCAAGCCGGTAGAAATCGATCTTGCCAAGAAAACCATGAAGGCACTCCCGATTGATTATACTTCTAGCTGGGCTAGCTACGGCAAGTACGTCGATGACGACGGCACCGTGATTTTTGCGGTCTCTACCAAAAAAGACGGCAACGCCTACTTCCGCTATGATCCTAAGTCCGAAAAGGCGGAAAAGATCGCCGATGTAAAGCAGATTCCGATGTGGCTTGTGCCGCTCAAGTAAAATTTCTCCATAAACCCCTAATATCCTCATAAACACAAACTTCCGTTCTTGCTCAAGCAAGGGCGGAATTTTTTTGATTCGCAAATTCAAAATTCAAAAAGCTATTTGGGTTTTCAGCAAACCGTTTGGAGTAGATTTTTGACCTAAAAATTGCTCAATTGCGCTGCGATGAAAAAGATGTTTATTTACAAGGCGGCAACGCTTGCCCTTATATTTGCTATGGTGGGGGCTGTTCCGGCCCGTGCCCAAGATGACGAAATTACCTCGATAGACGATTTTCTTGAAGAATCTGCTACGGAAAACAATGCGACAACTGATGACGCAAATGGTGTGGGGCAATCAGATGTTTCTGCCGCTAATGCTTCGGGCGTCACGCAGTTGGACGAACTCTCGGTGGAATCTGAAATAGAAGCGGAACAGGCGAAGCAGGCCAAAAAGGCGGAATCGGTTGCGACGATTGACGCAGCCGAGATGCAGAATACGAGTAAGACCGTTTCGAAGGCGGTCAATTCAGCCTCGGGCGTTAAGGTGCGCAAGTCCGGTGGCATGGGCAGCGAAGGTAAAATCAACATTCGCGGCATGGAAGGCAAGAACATCAAGGTGCTGGTAAATGGCGTCCCCGTAGAGACGCAAGGCAACTTGGGTCTTGACGATATCCCTATTGACCAGATTGCAGACATTGAAGTTTACAAGGGCTATGTTCCGGCACGTTTTGCTACGGACGGTGCGGGCGGTGCCATCAATATCATTACCAAGAAGCGTCCCGCCAATTCGGTGGATGCGTCCTACAGCCTTTCAAGTTTCAATACGCACAAGGCGTCGGTAAGTGCGAGCCATTTAATCGATAGCATTGCGGGTGGTGTTGGCCTAGAAGTAGGTGTTTCGGGCTATTTTAATCATTCCGATAATGATTACAAGTTTACTTCGCCTTACATGAAAAGTTCGACTGGTAAAGATACGAGTGTCGTTCGCGATCATGACCGTTACACCTCTTACAATGTGCAGGCTTTCGCAAACCTAATGAACACTTGGTTTGACCAGATTTCGCTGGGTGCCAGCTATGGCGCTTTTGATAAGGAAATTCAGGGCGAAACGAACCGCATTGTTGAAGCAACTGCCGAAGGGTATAATTTAGGAGCGACTTTCGGATTAGATAAGAAAAATTTGTTTGTAAAAGACTTGAATTTCGGTGACCATTTTTCGTTTGGTTATAATGAAAATAAAATTATTGACACGAGTCGTGTCCATTGCCGCAACTGGTATAGTTGCGATACCGCCAAAAAGAATGTGGGCGAACTTTCTTCGATGGGACTTCCGAAATTCCGCACTGTGCAGGCGTACGATTTCAATAATTTGCTGAATCTGGATTATCAGTTTATTAAAAATCAGTTTGTTTACTGGAATACGCTTTTCCGGTATCACAAGGAAGATCCTGAAGATGACTTGGGTTCCGAAATGGTCGGATTCAATACAGCGGGGTATCCGGGAAAGACGATTTCGGTGACGACGGGGCTTTCGGTTGAAGATAATTTCTTTGATTCAAGACTCCAGAACCTGCTGGGCTTCAAGTTCCATTACCTGAAGGCAGAAATTTCAAATACGTCCACAAGTATGATACAGCAGGCGTCTTTGGAAACGAATGATTATACGGACTTTAGCTATGATGAAAGCTTGATGTTCCGGATTGTGAAACCGCTTGCGCTCAAGGGCTCTTACCAGCATGCAGTACGCCTGCCCAAGCCCGATGAACTCTTTGGCGATGGAATCCGCGTGAGTGCTGCGACAAACCTCAAGCCCGAAGAAGCGGACAATTTTAACGTAGGTCTCTCCTTGGATTTGCAAGAAATTCCGTTAATGGCGCGATTCCGATTTGATGGCGACGTTTTCTATTCCTATTACAAGAACCGTATTCACTATATGGGCGCTTCTCAGATGTCGGTGCCGTATTTTAATATGAATCCGATTCGCGGCTGGGGCTACGAGGGCGATGTGAAACTGGATGTGAATGAATGGGTGCTGCTTGGCACAAACTGGACTTTCCAGGATTTGCGCAACATTGATTACAATGCCAAGCAAGGGATTCCCGAAGATGCCATTATCCCAAACATTCCACGATTCTTCATGAACTACCTCGCTGAATTCCACATGGGCGATATATTCAATAAGAACGATTTTGTCAAGTTCTGGTGGGCCGCAAACTATACCGATGAATATTACTATGGCTGGAAAATCAGTTCTCGCCAGAGCCGGAAAATAGACGCTTCGTTCACGCAGGATTTGGGTATTGAATATTCCGTGTGGGATAATAAGCTCGCCTGGAGTTTCGAGGTTGACAACTTCTTGGACGAAACCGTTTACGACAAGTACGGAGAATCTAAACTGGGACGCACCTTCGCTACAAAGATTCGTTACAGCTTCAGGTAGATATATCTAACTTCGGATAGTTTACGCTAACTAAGTTATTTATATGGAAACTAAGTTGTGTAACGTGAACTAATTTGCAAATTTGCAACAAAGTTAGTCACACGGAAGCCATACAGGACTTGGACTTGAAGTCTGTTTGTTAATTTGTATGTAAGTTGCTTTTTGATAAAAATTTAGATAGATTATTAAGCAAAGAACAACAAAGCTTTAATGGAGATCCCCGACCAAGTCAGGGATGACATTAGGGCGAAACAAAAGGAGTAAGCTATGTCCGTATGGAAAAATGAAAAGTTCTGGTGTGTGGTGGCTGGTGTCGTTGGCCCGGCTATCATCAAGAAGATTCTCAAGGCTCCGAAGACCCGCGAGTATGCCGTCAAGGGACTTGCCGAAGGCATGAAGATTACTGCCGACGCCAAGGCCACTTTCCAAGATATGAAGGACCAGGCTGCAGACATCTGCAACGACGCGAAGAAAGAAGCGGGTAAGTAAATAGTGGCTAGTGGTTAGTAAACAGGAATGAAGAAAGAACATTCTAATAGTAATCCTAACCACTAATCACCAACCACCAACCACTTGAGTTATGAAGTCTAGAATCGTTTACGATCAGCCGGGGCGTATCCGCTTTCGGGCGGGGGCCTACGCGTTTGAAAAAATGCATGAACCGCGCATCCATAAGGCATGCGTGAGTGAACCTTATGTCCAGAAAGCGGTAGTCCATTCGGAAAACGGCGGCATTCTGCTGGAATACGAAAACGGCTATCGTGAACAGGTGATTGATTTCGTCCGGAATCTGGACGTCGCGAACCTTCCTGAGAGCGAGCCCGATACTGAATATCAACTGCAGGCTCTTGATTCTGATTTCAAGAATAAGCTCGCGTTCATGATTGTGCGGCGTTACCTGGCCAAATTGCTGATTCCTGCCCCCATTCGTACGGCACACCTGATTTATAGGGGCCTCAAGTTTGTGGCGAAGGGCCTGAATTGCCTAGGTGAAGGGAAACTTTCTGTCGAGGTGTTGGACGGTGCCGCCATCGGGGCGAGCATCTTGCAACGCAATTACGAATCGGCTGGGACCATCATGTTCCTGCTGAACGTGAGCAGCCTTCTGGAAGATTACACCAAGGCGCGTACCCGCACCGCCCTTACCGCAAGCCTTGCCGTTAAGGTGGACAAGGTGTGGGTTGTCAAGGACGGTGTCGATGTCCAGGTGCGTATGCAGGATGTTCAGGTGGGCGACCTCGTGCGTGTGCGTTCCGGCAGCATGATTCCGGTGGACGGAACCGTTGCCGAAGGCGATGCGTTCGTGAACGAAGCGACCATGACGGGCGAATCGCAGGCGGTGCACAAGACGGTCGGAAAGTCCGTTTTTGCAGGTACCGTCGTGGACGAAGGTTCCATCGTAGTATCTGTCCGAGCCGTGAGTGGCAACACTAAAATTCAAAAAATCATTGAACTCATCGATCGCTCCGAAGACCTGAAGGCTTCTATCCAAAGCCGCGCCGAACGCCTTGCCGATGGTATCGTGCCGTTCAGCTTTATCGGATTCGGGCTCACGCTCCTGTTTACGCGCAACATCACCAAGGCAGTCTCGATTCTGATGGTGGACTATTCTTGCGCCATCAAGCTTTCCACCCCGATTTCGGTGATTTCGGCGCTGCGCGAAGCGGCTGACCGCAATATGACCGTAAAGGGCGGCAAGTACCTGGAAGAATTTGCGCTTGCCGACACCATCGTTTTCGACAAGACGGGAACGCTCACCAAGGCGGAACCGAAACTCGAACGCGTGATTCCGTTCGGTAACCGCAGCGAAGAAGAAATCCTCCGCATCGCGGCCTGCATCGAAGAGCATTTCCCGCATAGCATGGCGCGCGCCATTGTGCGCGGTGCCGCCGAACGGGGAATCGACCACGAAGAAGAACATGCTGACGTGAAGTACATCGTGGCACATGGAATCGCAACGACTCTTGACGGTGAACGCGCCGTTATCGGTAGCAAGCATTTCGTTGTCGAAGACGAAAAAATTGCAGTGGGCGAGGCGGAGCAGAAAAAAATCGACGAACTCGCCGGAGCCGCATCCGTGATCTACCTTGCCATTGGCGGGAACCTCGCGGGAGTGCTTTGCATTAGCGACCCTCCGCGTGACGAGGCGGCCGAGGCCATCCGCATGCTCCGTGAACGCGGAATCAAGCATGTTGCGATGATTACC
Organism: Fibrobacter sp. UWH4; assembly: GCF_900142475.1. Classification (NCBI taxonomy): domain Bacteria; kingdom Pseudomonadati; phylum Fibrobacterota; class Fibrobacteria; order Fibrobacterales; family Fibrobacteraceae; genus Fibrobacter; species Fibrobacter sp. UWH4. Next base: position 138,993 of record NZ_FRAY01000004.1, on the reverse strand, counting down.
GGCGACAGCCAAAAGGCCGCCGAACGTACGGCGCAACTTTTGGGCATTGATACCTTCTTTGCGCAGGTGCTGCCCGAAGACAAGCACCGCTATGTGGAAAAAATGAAGGCCGAAGGCCGCCGCGTGATTATGGTGGGCGATGGAATCAACGATGCGCCCGCATTGGCCGCCGCGAACGTGTCGGTCGCCATGAGCGATGCCAGCGACATTGCCCGCGAAACCGCCGACGTGACGCTTCGCAGCGAAGACCTGCGCGACCTCGCGGAACTCCGTACGTTGAGCACGCAACTTATGGAACGCATCCAGGCGAATTACCGCTTTATCGTCGCCTTCAACACGTCGCTCCTGGCCGCAGGATTCTTCGGAATACTTGCCCCCTCGACCTCGGCCCTGCTGCATAACCTCTCGACCATGGCGATTTGCGCCAAGAGCATGACGCCGCTGAAGCGCACGTAGGGCTGCAACACCCAAAATCGTCTAAATTACGCCAAAATCGCCAAAAAGGTAGTCTATGGACTGCCTTTTTGCTTAGTTTTTGATGGAATTCTATACATTTGTTCACTGCTTAAAGTGCGGAAAAATGTATTAGTGACTTGATTTTATGTGCGGAAAAATGTATTTTACAGGGTGAAATATATGCGGAAAAATGTAAAATGAAGCGAATCGCCCTAGAAAATCTGCTTAAATGGAAAGAAAGTGCAAACCGAAAGCCCTTGATTCTTAACGGGGCGCGTCAAGTCGGCAAGACCTGGCTTTTGCGGGAATTTGCCAAGACGGCATATCAGAAAGAAGCCTATATCGTATGTCGCAAAAACGAACTAGTGAAACAGGTGTTCGCCCGCGATTTTGACATTAAACGAATCTTGCGCGATTTAAGGGCCTTAAGCAAGGTTGACATCACCCCCGGTGACACGTTGATTATTTTGGACGAAGTTCAAGATGTTCCCGAAGCCATCGAGGCGCTTAAATATTTTTACGAGCAAGCGCCCGAATATCATATTGCCGTTGCGGGATCGTTGCTTGGAATTTCGCTCCATCAGGGAGTGTCGTTCCCTGTCGGAAAGGTGGACGAGCTTGACATTTTCCCGATGAATTTTATGGAATTCCTTGACGCCATCGGCGAACAGAACACTGCGGATCTCATTGCAAAAAGAGATTTTGCTAGCATTGCTCCGTTGCACGAAAAGTGCGTCGATTTGCTCAGGCAATACTACTATGTGGGCGGCATGCCCGAAGCAGTTAAACAGTATGCTGAAACCGGGGCTCTGCAGAGCGTGCGCGAAATACAGAAAAGCATCTTGCGTGGATATGAGCAGGATTTTTCAAAACATGCGCCCAAAGACCAGGTTGCAAAGATAAAGCTTGTTTGGAAAAGCGTTCCCTCGCAACTGTTCAAGGAAAACAAGAAGTTTATTTACGGGGCACTCCGCAAGGGCGCCCGTGCAACGCAATACGAAGAAGCTATCGAATGGCTTGTGGATTCCGGCTTGCTTTACAAGGTGTCTCGCGTTTCTAAACCCGCTTTGCCATTAAGCATTTATGAAGAAATGAACATTTTCAAGTTATATGCATTGGATGTCGGTCTGTTGGGTGCGATGGCAAATACAGATTCTTCGCAGATTCTAATCAAGAGCGACCTGATTGCAGAATTCAATGGCGGACTTGCAGAACAGTTTATTTTGCAACAAATGAAAAGTAAACGGATTGACCCGATTTACTACCACTCGACGGACGATTCAAGGCTAGAATTAGATTTCCTGATACAGTCGGAAGGCCGCCTCTTGCCCATCGAAGTCAAGTCCGGAGAATCAGTGCGCTCCAACTCCCTTTCGACGCTGCTGCAAAACACGCCAGGACTCCAGGCAATTCGCTACTCCATGCGCCCCTATAAGGAACAAGCGTCTTTGACGAATGTTCCGCTTTATGCGGTGTAAAAAATTTTGGGCCGTATCGCCACAAAAGCTATAAAATCTCTTTAAAAGGTGGTGTAATGCCACTTTTTTCGTGTTTTTACGGATGCATTCTTATGCGACGCTATTTGTCGCAGTCATTGGCTATTTTTAGTGGATTGGTCAATTCTCGTTTATAATTCTGTACGGTTTCCCCATTTCTTTCATCCGGCGGATGTTTTCGCCAGTGCCTTTGCTTTTTCCGTCCCAAATCATGAGAGCCGTATCGCAGTCTTGCGCCATTTGGATGTCTTTCACATACTGGAATGCGCTGCCTGTAAGGCCTTTGGCGGCTTCTGCGCAAGAACATGCTTTTGCTCCCGTAACAAAATTATTCCTTGGTGTTTCACCGCTGCAGTAAACGATTACGTTGCTGTATCCTTTGGATTCCAGGTATTTTTGTACCGCAGCGTCAACGCCGTAACAATCTCCTACAAGAAATTCTGTACCCAGGGCAATATGCTCGTCAAGTAAAGATTTTACTTCTTCGGGCAATGCCGAAATTGACTTTGAACCGGAGATAAAAAGTTTCATCACCCCTCCTTTTTCATATAGAAGAATCGGTTCAGTTCGTGGTCAGTTCCGATTGATTCTCCATAGCAGATGGAAACCCATGGACTCGGCCACACTTTCTCAATGGCATTGACAAATGCCTTATCCCTTTCGGCAGAGTATTTGTCGAAATCGGTCGCGTTGAGAACGATGTCATTGTGGGTTAGGCATTCTTCGTGGCTGAGAAATGTCGTAAATTGTTCTAGACGGTCCTCTTGAATTTGTTTTTTGTCATCCGTAAGAATGTAGCCCGTGATATATTCCCATATTTCATTTCGCATATTCTCATCTGCGTATGAACGCTTTACCAGGGCTTTTAAGTCATTGTACTTTTGTGTTGATGTTTGAACGGTGTTCATATTCGCACTCCTTATTTTAATTTATCTTCAGAATTTAGCAGCTTCATCAACTCTATTAGTCGAAATTCATTTCTTGAAAAATGATGGTCTTGCCCTGGCACAACCACAACGTGCATGTTTTCACATTCGTGGAGCTTGAGAAGCCCTGCTAAATGTGCTGAAGGATCAAGACTCCCGAAAACGAATGTCATCATGTCTCCGTCAAATGCCTTGGCGCTGCGGCATATCCGAGTCGTGTTAATCATGAGCGGGGGATTCACCAACAGGAATCGGCTGATTTCCGGAAATAGAGATCGACCAATGCACCCGATGGAGGCGCCCATTGACATTCCCATAAAATAGATTTGGGTATGGCCACCGATTTCAAATTCCGATTTTACCACTTCGGCGAATTGCGCCATCTGGCTGATGTCAGATGATGGAGTGGACGCGCAAACCACCGAGAATCCGCACAGCTCGCGCATTTCGCAGGCAAGTTTCAGGTACTTGTTGCGATACCCATAAATGGAACCGCCTTGTCCCGCCTTTATCAGCAAAACCTTTTGACGGTCACCGCCAAAGACGAAACCGTAATCAACGTGATTTTCTCCATTGCCGAAAGGTTTAATTAAATCGAAAGTTTCTGTACCCATAATAAAGTCCTATTTATAGGGATGTTATGAATTGTTTCTCATTGCATGATCTCGCTCCATTTTATGAAACATGTTTTCTTGAGTGAATCGGCAAATGTGGCATTCGTTTGAAATTTTTTGTTTAGCGTTTTCTCGATTTTCTTTGTGTATTTGTCAAGAACAAAGTCATACACTTGCATTGCCATGTAGATATTCTTGCTGTAGTAGCGTTTGGGGCGTGGGTAAGTATTCGCAACCGATGAATCATCGTTCCATCCCTGAATGATGGAAAAACCGTGCTCTGGGTAATAGAATTCAAGAGTCTCGTCTATTTCGCGGATGGGATCGTTTCCGAAAACACGGAAGGTCTGGTCATGCTTGATGCACTTTGTCTTTTCGTCTATATGGCAAATGACGATTTGTTCCGCATCTTTGGGAATCTTGATTCCCACGATGTAGGCAAGTCTATAGATGCCGACGTCACCTCGCTCTATTTCGCCACTGAAGGCGCTTCGGCATAATGAGCATACCTCCCTATCCTCCCATAATTCATAGTCATCCTTTTTCCCCTTCGGGAAAAGGAAATAGGTGTGTTGCAGGAGTTCCTTGTCGGAATCTTTTCTATCGTCGCTCCACAGCTTGTTGAAATGCTCGATTTTTTCACATGTAATCGGTTCGGCATCTTCCCAAAGATTATCGAATAATCTTTGAAATGGCTTGTAATCCTTGGTTTCCGTTGCAATGGAATTATCTTCGAAATCATCGTAAGAACCGTCGCAATGCATTGGGCTCACGATACTGAAGGCCCTTTTTTCTCCAAGATTAACGAACAGAAGCATATCCAGGTTTTGGATATGTCTGATTTCGATATCATAATACTGCAAAAAGTCCCAAAGCGTGCGCCAATCCGGTTTGTTGAGGACATCTGTCAAAATACGGATTTTGGTACCCTCCTGAATTCGGCTCATCTCTAGCGAATCAGGATCGTCCGGGTCGTCGTCATCTTCGTCTTCGATGAACGGCCTATAATTGTCAAAAAGTCCTGGAACGTTGTCATTAAACGATGGTAACGCTACCAGGCGTTCCCCGTTCCCGGCTTCCCAAAAATTATGCATCAGGTCCATTAGGGAGAAGCTTTCGTAAACCTTGCTCCCTTTTTTGTGGCTTTTCTTGTTGCTCATAATTCCTCCTTTGTTGCTAGCCTTTTTCGGGCTTGTGATATACCGGATTAAGCATGCGTTTTAATAAGTCTGCCTTGTGTTGGTCGGGATAAGCGTCTAGTCCCTTCATAAAAGTTTTGTACTCTTTTGGCGTAAATATGTGACTGGTCCCGTTAGGTCCCAGCGTCTCCACGTAATCTTTCTTTTTTTTCATATTTGTGCTCCAGTTTTGATTTATCATCAAAATAGGTTTTTACTGCGACAAATAATGTCGTGTAAAAAATATTTTTTTACGAAAAATGCCCGCTCTAGGCGGGCTTGATAAATAGATTCCATCGCCTTAGCGAAGCTATAGAATGACGTTTGGCATTTTAATGCCAGGGATTATGGCGGTAGGTGCTGTCGAGGAAATACGAAAAGTCGCGGAGTTTTTTGCGGAGGGCGACAGGTTTGATGACTTCGGCGCTGTCGGCGTACGAAAGTACCCAGCGGAAAAGGAGCTCGTCGTTTAGGGCCTTCATCGTGACCAACAGACGGCCGTCGCGGAGTTTTTCCATCTTCATGGAGCGTTGGAACGGCTTTTCTTCGAGGTAATGCTGCGCATGGCTGCTGAACACAATTTCAACATCTTCGGCTTTCGGGTCTTGCGGCCCAAAAATGGCAGAACCGAGCTGCACACGCTTGCGCAACATTTCAAGTGTCTTTGGGTTGTCCTGAAAGGTTTCCTTGGTGAGTTCGACCTTCTGGATTCGGCGGAACTTGAGTGTGTAGGTTTCGCCGGGGTGCGACTGCGACTCGCAACCGATGTAGATTTCGCCCTGGTACAAGATGACCATCAGCGGAATTCGCATGCGAGGGATGTTGCCAGTTTCGCTGATATAGGTGACGAGGATTTTGCGGCGTTCGTGAATTGCCCGCAGAATTACCTTGAGTTTTTCGCTGGAATCTTCCTCGAACATGGGAGGGGTTCCCGCAAAAAGAATTCGCGAATTCAGGTCTTGAGCGAGCTGTTCCACGGCCTTTTTTTCGTTCGAAGGCAGGCTTTTCTGGATTTTTTCAAGCAGATCCGTGACAGTCTCGCTTGCGGCGGGGTACATGTTCGCAATGCGCTGCAGAAACACGAAATGCAGCATGGTGTTTTCAAAATTCGGAAACAACAGGTTGTCCGCCGATTTAATTGCGGACTGGTAGCGGAAAGCCCGCTGGCCACCGCTCACACGAATGTAGGTACCCCCGTTGGCGGAAGTTAGTGACTGCATGTCTCGCTGCACGTTGCGGCGCTCGTTTTCGGGGATTTCCAGAGCCGCCATCAGGTCGCTGATAGAATAGCTCCTGCCTGGATTTGAAATCAGGAGTGCGAATAATTGTAATACACGGTCTGCGCGGGTAATATCTGCCATAATATACCTCTAAAACCTAATATACATTATTACTGCGACAAATAATGTTGTCGTATCCCTATTTGCTTCATTTTTTTCATGTAAAGCTGTATAATTGCGGAAGTCTAAACAAAAATGCCCCTGCTCAGAGCTACTTGAGCGGGGGCACCTTTATTCCCAAAGAGACACAAAAGAGGGAATTGATTTTTTGATTCAACCTAACAAGCCTGAATCCGAAAGCTATGGCGACATTCAGAATTAGACTTGTCTAACTAAAAGTTGGATAAAACTAACTGTAAAAACAAGGGTAAAATGGCGAAAATAATGTAAATTTTTTCTTATAAAATTAGTCTAATCTAAATAAATACGAAATCGGTAATATTTTTAGCCTTGCCTAATTAGTTTTATTAAACTATATTAGCCTCGTCTAAATAAGGCTAGTTGATATGGACCATACAAAACTGACTCAAAGCTTAGAAGACTACTTGGAAATGGTGCACATGCTGCGCCTGGCGAACGGGCTTGCCCGCGTCAAGGATATTGCCGCGGCTCTCGGCGTGAAAATGCCGTCGGTTGCAAAGGCCATGGTGGAACTCAAGAAAATGGGCCTTGTGAGGCAGGAACCCTACAGCGGTGTAGAACTCACCGAAGAGGGAGAGCGCGTTGCTGCCATGATTTTGAACCGTCATATTCTTCTGAAGGGATTCCTGATTAAGCTGGGCGTGTCCGAGGCGATTGCCGACAAGGATGCTTGCAGTATGGAACATATCCTTTCGGCAGAAACGCTCGGTAAGATTGAAGATTTTGTGAAACCGTCGAATGCGATTGCCTCGGCAAAAGTTTCTTCGGTAAAAAAACTAAGGGTTGTCAAAAACACAAAGTAAACAGGAAGGCTCCGCTCAAGGGTTTTCCCGTTTTTATATGAGGATGATATGAGCTGTAATTGTGGTTGCGGCGGAAAGTCGCAAACGAAAAAGTGGAGTACCGAGCCCAAGTTCTCGGAACTCAAGAAGGGCGACAAGGTAGAGATCGTCGGTTATAACGAGGGCGATTCTGCTTACAAGTCCAAGTTGCTTTCGATGGGCCTTGTGCGTGGCGTTCAAATGGAAGTCTTGCAGGTGGCCCCCCTCGGCGATCCGATTGAAGTAAGCGTACTGTCTTACAGGCTCTCGCTCCGTAAAGAAGAAGCCAATGTTCTCAAGCTGAGGAGGGTATAATGGCTGCCAGAAAACTTTTGACGATTGCAATTGCCGGTAACCCGAACTGCGGTAAGACGGCTCTCTTTAACGCCCTTACGGGTGCACGCCAGCATGTGGGTAACTGGCCCGGCGTGACGGTCGAAAAGAAGGAAGGTTACTTTGAACTGGGCGACCGCCAGATTCGCCTGGTGGACCTTCCGGGTACTTACGCTTTGTTCGCAAATGCCGAAGACGAACGCGCTGCTGTCGATTACTTGCTCAGCCGCGAAGCGAGCTTGATTATCAACATCGTCGATGCGACGAACCTGGAACGCAACCTGTTCCTTACGAGCCAACTTGCCGACATGAAGATTCCGATGGTGATTGCCGTCAACATGATGGACATTGCCGAAAATCGCGGAATCCAGCTGGATCTCGACGAACTTTCTGATTTCTACGGCGTGCCGTGCATTCCGCTTTCTGCCGTGAGCGAAAAGAGCGTCACTAATTTTATTAGCCAGATGGGCCACGTGCTTGCTAGCCCGATGCCGCTCCCGAAGCAGATGGTTTACGGCGACAAGGTCGAAGAGGCCGTGAAGGTTTTGGAACCGAAGGTGGCACCGGTCGCAAAGCTTTTGGATGCGGATGCTCGCTGGGTTTCGCTCATGTACTTGGGCAACCAGAAGAGCTATGCAGACAAATTCGCCGAAGCGGGCGTAAAGCTCGACAAGGCCGAAGTCGCGAAGATTCTGGGCGAAGAGCCGGAATTTGCGATGGCTGAAAACCGCTATTCCATTTCGCATAGCGTGGCGGGCAAGGCGACTGTTTCTGTCCGCACGAAAAAGACATTCTCCGACAAACTGGATGCCGTTCTCTTGAACCGCTGGGCAGCTCTCCCCATATTCCTGGTCATCATGTATCTGGTGTTCTGGATTGCGGTCACCATCGGTTCTGCATTCATTGATTTCTTTGACGTGCTGTTCGGTGCGATTTTCGTGGATGGCCTCGGCTACCTGCTGGGCGATGTACTCGGCTGCCCCTCCTTTGTCACGGCCATTCTCGCCGACGGTATCGGTACCGGTATCCAGACGGTTTCCACCTTCATCCCGGTCATCTTCTTCATGTTCCTGTGCCTTTCGTTCTTGGAAGACTCGGGTTACATGGCCCGCGCGGCTTTCGTTGCAGACCGTTTCATGAGATTCCTCGGGCTCCCGGGTCGTGCCTTCGTGCCCATGATGGCGGGCTTCGGTTGCGGCGTGCCGGGCATTATGGGCTCCCGCGTGCTGGAATCCAAGCGTGAACGTTTCCTCACCATTTTCCTGGTGCCGTTCATGAGCTGCGGCGCGCGCCTCCCGGTGTACGCGCTGTTTGCGGCGGCATTCTTCGGCAAGATGGCGGGCACGGTGGTGTTCCTGCTTTACCTCGCCGGTGTGCTGTTCGCTATCGCTTACGGTTTGTTCCTGAAGAAGTCGCTTTTCCAGGGCCAGGCCCCTAACTTTGTGATGGAACTTCCGCCGTATCATTTGCCCAAGTTCAAGTCCCTGATGATTCACTGCTGGCAGCGCCTGCGCGACTACATCTGGCGCGCCGGTAAGGTGATTACGCTTGCCGTTGCCGTGCTCGGGTTCCTCAACAGCTTCGGCATTGTCGAGAAAATGTATGTCGATGTTGACGGCAAGACGACCGAAATCGTCCAGGCCGATGAAGGCTACCAGATGGTTCAAGAAAACGAAGCAGGCGAGGCTGAAAACGTGGCGCTCCCCGAAGGTTTCGTTGTTGACGAATCCAAGGTGGTGAAGTCAAACGAGTTCACCGCCGGTAACGGAGACTCCGAAAACAGCCTGCTTTCTGTTATCGGTAAGGCCATTACGCCGGTATTCGAGCCCTTCGGCGTCGAGAAAGAAAACTGGCCCGCATCCGTGTCCCTGTTCACGGGCCTTCTGGCCAAGGAAGCCGTTATCGGTACCATGAACTCGCTCTATTCCATGGTGGGGGAAAATGCCGATGCTCCTGCAGATGGCAAGGCCGCGGAACCGGAAGGGGAAAGCCTTCCCCTCGCTCCTGCCGCTAACGCGGCATCCGCTACCCCTTCTAGCGGGGACACCCCGCAACGTCCCGAATCGGAACAAGTTGCAGTCGCTGATTCTGCCGCCGCGGATAGCGTGAAGGCGGATTCGACAGTCGCCGCTGTTGCTGACTCCGCTGCAACTGATAGTGCTGTGGTTGCCGAAGCCGCTCCTGCCGAGGCTCCCGCAGAAGAAAAGCCGCTTATCGCAGGCGTCGACGAATGCCCTGCCGAAGAAGAGGAAGAAGGTGGCGCTCCCGACATCAAGGGCGCTGTGCTCGAAGCCCTCGGCTCGATTCCTGCTAACCTCGCCGAAGTCTTCGGTTCGCTTACCGACCCGCTGGGAACCACCGGCGAATTGGAAGGCCAGGAAGCCGCCGAACTCAAGAAAGAAACTCTGGACAAGATTACCGACGCCAAGGTGCTGACCTGCGAAGAATATGCAGCCATCGAAACCTTCGGCGAAGAAGAAGAGGATGAAAAGACCCGCGAAGCTGTGTTTGCCAAGCTCGCTGCCGCTGGCCTCGAACTCTCCGAAGACGAAATGGGCGCTCTCGAAGAAGGCGACCTTTCCGAAACCGCCGACATCTACGCGAACCTCCGCTCTTACTTCCACAATCCGGATAAGAACGGTAACCCGGTGGATGGCTTTAACTGGCAGGTGTTCGCATTCCTCATCTTCATCCTGCTCTATGTGCCGTGCCTTGCTGCCATGGGCGTGGTTGCCCGTGAAATCGGCCTCGGTCTCGCCGTCCTCATGGCGACGGTGCAGACGCTCCTTGCCTGGGCTGTGGCGGTACTCCTTTACCAGGTGCCTGTTGGTGGAAACGTGACATGGATTGTCGCTGCCATCGTGGTGCTCGTGGGTACGGGAATCTTCCTCAAGCTCTTCGGCATGAAGGCGAATAAAGAAAAACGTTTCGAAGACTAACCTTTGGAATCAAGAACAGGGCTGGTAGGCCCAAATCCTGCCAGCCCTTCATTAAAATTCTTGAATTAGATTAGTCTAATTTCTGGAACTAAACTGAAACATCTTGGCACGCATTTTGCAGCAATAGCATACAGAAGGCGATAGCCAAGCGTTTTTGTAGCACTATTTGTAAAAAACCTGACGGAGTGTTACAAAAACAGAAAATTAATCCGTCAAGGGAGAGAAAAATGAAAAACCGTTTGACGTCTAATCTTTTGTTCGGTCTTGCAGCCGCATCCTTCTTTGCTGCGTCTGCATTTGCCCAGGATGCCGCTCCTGCCGCCGAAGCCCCCGCTGCAGCGCCTGTTGCGGAAGCTCCTGCTGCAGCTCCCGCTGCTGCCCCTGCTGAAACTCAGGCCGCTGCGGCTCCTGCCCAGGAAGCCCCTGCCGCTGCTCCGGCTCAGGAAACTCCTGTCGCTGCCGCTCCTGCCGAAGAAAAAGCCGCTGAATCCGCTCCTGCCGAAAACACTAACCCGGGCGAAGTCGCTGACGCCGCCGGTAACGCTCTCGGCATGCTCAAGGCTAGCATGAACGAAGGCACTTCGGAAGCCCAGATGGAAGTCAAGTACAATGGCGAAGTGGAATTCGATGCTTACACAGGCAATGTCTGGGCAGAAGATGACCTGAACCACAGCTATGCTTCTACCTTCGACCTGAATTTTGAAGTCAAGTTCAACGAAAAGTGGTCTGCATTCGTTGGCCTCGAAGCCGACGACGAAACGACTGACCCGGCCGCCATTTACAATGGTGCCTATGTTCAGTACCAGCCGGCTGATTTCTTCGCGGTTAAGCTGGGCGACCTGACCTTCTCGGAAGGTGCATTCGTTGCCTACTATGACTACGACGATCCTGCCGATAACGCTGCCGGTATGAAGGAACACGATATCCGCGGTCTTGAAATTGACCTGGCTGGCTTCATTCTCGGTGTTGGCTTTGGTCGTGGCGATAACGACTGGGCTGACGAAGAAGGTGCCAAGGTTTACGATGTGCACGCTGCCTACGAATTCGATTATGCCGGTCAGCACTTGCGTCCGTATGTAGACTACAAGAGCTTCCAGACCACTCAGCATAACGAACTCCATGCCGGTGTCGAAGCGGGTCTCTCTCTCGGTGGTTTCGGCTTCAGGGCTGTGTATGGTTTCCATGCCGACTACCTGGGTGACGATGGCGATGTCGTGGAAGGTCAGGATTGGACTTCTACTGCCCATGCCTTCTTGGTTGAGCCGACCTTCGAAGTGGGTATGTTCGATATCAAGACGACTGCCTTCTATGCCATTGTTGACAGGGGTGATGCCGCCGAAGATGCAAGCGACCTTGACAACGGCGAAATTCCGGAATACTTCTTCGTGTATGCCGAACCGGCCTTCAAGCTTGCTGAATTCATCAAGTTCGGTATCCCTGTGGAATACCACACGCACACCTTGGATGATGACGACGAAACGGCTGCAACGTTCGATGTCGGTGGCCGCATCTACATCACTCCGGTCGAAAACCTGGAAATTACCGCTTTCGGCATGGTGGATGTCGCCGTGCAGGATAACGAAGACGATGACGCTCTGCGTTTCGGTCTTGAAACGGTGTACAGCTTCTAATTACCTCGCATAATGCGCAAAAAGGGGACTGTGGCGTTTTGTCACGGTCCTTTTTCTGTCTAAATGGAGTAGAAAAAAGTGCATCAAAAAAACTCTATTTGGCGTGCATTTGTTTGCTATTGGAGGCTTTTATGAGTAATGTAAGATCGACCGGCAAAAAATCATCGAATACGTTGGTCCGCGACCTGGTGAATGTAGGCATTTTTTCGGCGCTTTATATCGTGCTTGGATTTATGTCTTCAAGCATCGGTTATATTCCCGCATTCATTGTCATTGCGACAGCTTCTGTTGCGATAGTGACAAGCATTCCCATGTTCCTATTCTATTCGAAAATAGAAAGGCCGATACTCTGCTGCCTGCTTTTTTGCGGCATTTTCGGGGGCGCAATGTTAGTGATGGGTCAGAGCATTATCATGTTTGCGATAAGCCTTGCAGTTGGGCTACTGTCGGGAACAATTCTGAAAATCATAGGGAAAAATTTTGCTGGCTTGTACATGGCAAACATTGTCTTGAGCCTAATGAGTTCTTCAATGATGCTTCCGCTTTGGCTTGATACCGAGGAATATCTGGAATATACCCGTGGCATGTGCGACGAAGGTTACGTTGCGAAGCTGGCGGAACTTTCTAACAGCATCTGGCCCCTGGTCGGAATCTACACCTTCGGCATCTTGGGTGCCGTTATCGGTGGACTTGTGGCCCGCCGCATCATGAAAAGACACTTCGAACGAATTGGGCTTGCCCGGTGAAATTGGATCCTCGGGCAAAACTGTTCTTAACGATTGCGGGAAACAGCATCATTCTTTCCGCGCCAGTGATTTATGGCGCCATGATTGTTGTTTTGCCGGCGGTTTTATTGGTGCTTGAAAAAAGATGGCGGTTTTCCCTGCTCTTTTCTTTCTTGTACGCAATATCTGCATTCAGTTTTGATTATTTAAAAACAATGGATGTCGGGCTCGCGGGCACGCTGTTTGTCTCGACGATGATGCTTGTTTCGCATGTGATGCCGATAAGCGTTATTTTTTACTATGTCATGACGACCACCAAGGTGAACGAGTTCATGGCGGGAATGTCGCGAATGCACTCGCCGAACAAGGTAACGATTCCGCTGGCGGTGATGATTCGCTTTTTCCCCACAGTATTCGATGAAGCCCGCGATATCGGAAACGCAATGCGCATGCGCGGCATACGCCTGTTCAGTCTGCGGACCTTGAAAAATCCTTTCCTGTTCCTCGAATACAGGCTCATTCCGCTGCTGGTGTCGCTCACGAAAATCGGTGACGAACTTTCGGTGGCGGCGACGACGCGAGGCCTTTCGCCTGAAACGAGACGTAGTTGCATGGTCAAAATCGGGTTCCACGTTCAAGATGTTGTCGTGTTTGTTTATTGTATTGCGGTAATTGTAATATTTTTACTTCGTAATTAGTGCTGTTACGTCATTGCGAGCGTAGCGAAGCAATCTATCTTAATTGTCTATCCCAATTTATGAACATTACCCTCAAAAACGTCTCGTTTTCTTACACCGATTCCTTGGACAACGCCGTCATCAAGAAATTGAATTTTGAAATCAAGTCTGGCGAATGCGTTGTACTTGTGGGGGAGTCGGGTTGCGGAAAGACGACTATTTCTAAGCTGATCAACGGGCTTATTCCGCTTTATCAATCGGGAACGATGGCAGGCGATGTATTGCTCGGCGACAAGAATACCGCCGACATGACGCTTGCCGAAATTTCAAGACATGTGGGTTCCGTTTTCCAGAATCCGCGTTCGCAGTTTTTCAACATCGATACCGACAGTGAAATTGCCTTCGGCTGTGAAAACTTGGGAATGAATCCGGAAGAAATCCGGGAACGCGTGGATCGCGTCGTGAAGGAATTCCACATAGAACATTTGGCGGGCCGAAATATCTTCCACCTTTCTGGCGGAGAAAAGCAAAAAATCGCCTGCGCCTCGGTCTCTGCGACCGATCCGGAAATTTTCGTTCTCGACGAGCCCTCGGCTAATCTTGACTTGAAAACCGTCGCAGACCTCGCCGGAATCATCAAGTTCTGGAAATCTCGCGGCAAGACCGTTGTTATCGTGGAGCACCGCATCCATTACCTGCGAGACATTGCAGACCGGATTTGCTATGTAAAAGACGGCTGCATTGCGCACGAATGGACTCCCGCCGAACTCGAAGCGAAAGGCCCGGAATATGCGGCAAGCCTCGGACTGCGCTGCATGAATTTGGAACAACTTAAAAATAAGGTCCCTGAGCTTGCCGAAGGGCCGGAAAGTTCGAAGGAGCCTGCGAAGCAATCTCTTAAAGAGTCATTGCTCTTCAACAACCTCCATTTCGCCTACAACCGCAAATTCCCGGTTCTAGACATTCCGGTGCTTTCACTCCCGCGCAATCAAATCACAGCCATCATCGGCCATAATGGTGCCGGAAAATCGACGCTGGCCCAGGTGCTGTGTGGACTCCGCGGAACTTGGCAACAAAAGCGCAGGGCGCGTAAATACGGCGCATACCTGATTATGCAGGATGTGAACCACCAGCTGTTTACGGAAAGCGTCCTTGACGAAATCTTGCTGGGCATGAATCCGCAAGATGAAAACGCCGCCCAAGAAATCCTTGAAAGGCTTAACCTGAAAGATTATGCTAGCTGCCACCCGATGGCGCTTTCGGGCGGTCAAAAGCAACGCGTGGCTATAGGCAGTGGCGTTTCTAGCGGTCGCGAAATTGTCGTGTTCGACGAACCTACCAGCGGCCTGGATTACAAACAAATGCTGGCCGTATCGGCGACTCTCCAGAATTTGGCAGCCACTGGAAAAACGCTACTCGTGATTACTCACGACCCCGAATTCATTCTAAACTGTTGCGACAATGTTATACGCATGGAGCACGGAAAAATCGCGGAACAGTATCTGCTGCAAGGCAATCAGGAAAAGTTGATTGATGCTATGCTGAATGCATAGCGGATTTTGTTTGGCCTAATTGGAGTAGAGTTAACTTGTACGATTTTTTATCGTATTGGCATGAATAGGACAAAAACACTCATTGCCGCGACCATGGTCGCACTTCTTTCTGCCACATCCGCTAATGCTTGCCTTGCTGCCTGCAAAGAAAAGAAACGTGATGAGGCCTACAGTAAACCCATTACGACATCGGCTTTGCAGACCCTTGTTGATAATTCCCTGCCGCAAAAGTCGGTTGATCCGGAACTTGGTGCGCCTTATACGGTTTACCCGATTGAGGTGAAACCCTACGACAAGGTTTTCCATTCGACGTTAATTGAATACCCCTTCGGGAGTTCGCCGCGAGCAGTGGCGCCAGCTTCAAGCCCACGTGGAATTATCTTGTACGTACACGGATACAACGATTACTTTTTCCAAGAAGAATTGGCCGAAAAGTCTGATTCTGCCGGGTTCGCGTTCTTTGCGATAGACCTGCATTACAATGGCCGTTCGTACCGCGCAGGGGAGCCGCGTTCCGACATGCGGAGCGTCAAGGAATACTACGCCGAATTGGATGCTGCCGTAGCGCTCAGCAAGAAAATTGCGGGGAACTCCATTTCTAGCAGCTTGCCGTATGTCATTATAGGCCATTCGCAGGGTGGCTTGATTACGCCGAATTACCTGAACGAACGCAATAGTGAGGATTTTGCGGCGCTCGTCTTGAACAGCCCCTTCCTTGATTATAAAAACAGCTGGTTCGTTCGTACTGTGGCGTTCCCCGTGCTTTCGGATGTCGCGCTCTTGATGCCCGATGCAGCTGCGCCTAAGCAGGAATCTCCCAAGTACAACATGTCTCTTTTGAAAACAGAAAGGGGAGAATGGGAATTCAATACGGAATTAAAGAGTGATGAATGGCCGCAGCAATACTTCGGCTACCTTCGCGCCACCACGAGAGGCATTAAGTGGATTCACGCGGGAATGCAAATTCAGGCTCCTGTGCTCATGATGCGTAGCGGCTGCACGGTCGATAATGTCAAGTGGGACGAAGACTACATGCGTTGCGACTGCATGCTGGATGTGAACCTTCTGGAAAAATGGGCTCCCAAGTTGGGTCCCGATGTCACAACGGTGACCGTTGAAGACGGTATGCACGACCTGTTCCTTTCTCGTAAGGATGTTCGCGATTACGCTTACCGCACTATGTTCGAATTCCTCGACGATGCGGTGGCCCGTAAAAATGCGGTAGTCGCTTATAACTATATTGTTCCCTAGTAAGGCCTGATATGAATGTATGGAACATTTTTGCACCGGTTTATGAATTCTCGATGCGTTCGCAGAAGAATATCTATGATTTTCTGTATGCGCGGATTGCCGAAGTCGCCAAGGGCAAAGATGTTCTTGAACTGGCGACGGGCCCCGGGATGATTGCACGGCATATTGCGCCTGCCGCAAAGTCCGTGGTGGCAACTGATTTTGCGCCGAAGATGATTGAAACCGCACTCAAGGCGAAGAATCCTGACAACCTGAGTTTCGAAGTTGCAGACGCAACTTCGTTATGCTTTGCGGACAATTCCTTCGACGTCGTCGTGATAGCGAATGCGCTCCATATTATTCCGAATCCGGAAAAGGCGCTTGAAGAAATCCGCCGTATCTTAAAGGATGGCGGCCTGCTGATTGCGCCGAACTTCTTTTTCCGCGAAGATGGCAAGAAGAATCTGTGGCAAAAATTCCTGAGCTTTGTCGGCGTCCGCTTCGCACACGAATGGACCGAAAAAGAATACAAGGCCTTCTTGGAATCTAATGGTTGGTTCATCAAGATGGCCCGCGTTATCAAAGGCCGGATTGATTTGATCTATGTAGAGTGCGCTTGAGTGCATCAAGTAACACGGGCTCCTTTAACTAGGGGCTTGGAACTCTTTCGTCCATACCGTTTAACACATATTGGACCATTTTCGGTCCCTTTTCGGTACAGAGCAAAATCCCGATCGGGGGATTATCCCCGTCCAACCCTTTGCCCATTTCCAACAGGAACTCCTGCAAATGGTTCATGATAGCCTGTTCCAATTCGGTTTCGGAGAATGCATCCTTGGCATCCAGGTCTAAAAAGTCGAGAGTATACGCGTCCTTGACCGACAAGGCTGCATTAACGTCGCCTTTTTCCACCCTTTGCAGCAACAGTTCCGGCTTTTTGCTGATTCCGCTCCTGAAATAGAGTTTCGTGTCGATTTGCCGATGAAGTTCTCGCACGCCCCATGTGCCTTTGATACATTCAAGTTCATAGAAGAACCTCTCCATAGGGTCGTCAATGGTCATTATTTCTTTAATATGCGAGAATGAAAGCCGAGTGACAAGCAATTCCGGCGGCGTTTCGAATTTGCGAGACACTGTCTCGCAAATTGCTTCCCTGATTTTTTTCTTAATAACAACCAAATTTTCGGGAAAATAGTCTATTCCCTGCAATTTGTGCGACACTGTCGCACAAATCTGTGGATATTTCACGTAAAACATCCTGCATGCGTTCAACAACTGACGGTCAAGCCCCTTGATGGACTGTTCGTCAGCCAAATTTTGCAATAAACGAGCCCGTACTTGGCGCGGTCGCACCCCTCTTGCTCGTATTCGACTATATAGCAGCCGATAGCCCAATTTCGTATAGTCAGAAGCTGGTTTACGGCACCCTTGGCTACGGAACTTGTCGCATTATGGACGTCTTTTACCCGTTCCGCAAGGATTTCAAAAGTTGTTCCGTCGGCCTTACCGATAGGCGGTACACGCTTATTCATCTTCTACTCCAATTCGCCTACAAGCAAAAAAAGGCGGGGTAAAGTGTTCTCGCCTGCAAATATACATTCCTCGTGTGTCATATTATGACAAACGGCGGTTTTTGCGAAAATTTTGACAATTTAGGTAATTTTGACAAAGATCAACCCCGCAGAACTCTAATCCGCGTTGTCATCTTGTAATGCCTGACTTTCTTTTTCTGCCTGAATTTTCTGCGATTTCTTCAGCACTTCGTCCAACGTGAAATCTTCCTGCGTAAAAAAGAACGTATTCTTGCCCAAATCCTTGAGCGAAGCCCCGAAGTGGTAGGCCGTATCGTCTATGAACAAGAATCGGTCGTGCATTCCGTAACTTGGCAAGACTTGCATCGGGCTGTCGGGATATTGCTCGTTGTAAGTGGCTAGGTCCATTTCAAGGACTTTGCTTTTGTCATAGGTGTAGATTGTCACAGAAACGCCCTTTTCCCGCTTGAGCATCATGGCCAGAGTCTTCTCGGTCACGTACCTGTCGACAAGTACGATTCTTTTCTTTGCCTGACGAATCAGGTCGCAGACAAATACATAGGCATCGAACTCCTGGTTATTGTAAAATAAACCCTTGGATTTGAGCTCGCCACGGTCCATTGCCTCGAAAAGTTCGTCAAATTTACGGTCATGGTCAAGCAGATGCTCGTCATGACCGGTCAAGCGGCAGTCCTGTTCCAAATCCTTTGCTTCTACATTTGAAAGACGGTTGATAAGACCGCCGTTACCCATCATAAGGTGACGTAGTTGCACGAATGCCCGCATGATGGCGATGTTGACTTTGATTGCTGTCTCGCTTTTTAGAACCGAAGACAGCATCGCAACGCCTTGTTCGGTAAAAGCATATGGAAAATATTGTCGGCCTCCTCTGGTTTCGGTTTTTGTGGTCGCAATTTGCGATCTCAAAAATTTATGCTCCGTGGCATCCAGTTGAAAGCAGAAATCTATAGGAAAACGCTCAATATTGCGCTTTACCTGCTCATTTATACGCTTCGTTTCAACCCCGTAAAGCACCGCCAAATCGCGGTCAAGCAACACCTGCTTGCCTCGAATGACTTGAATCATCTTTCCGATGCCCGACTCCATGAGCGGGTTAGGTGCGATATCATCCGTTTTTTCGGTCTTTCTAGCCATCTTCTACTCCTTCCGCCTACAAGCAAAAAAGGCAGGGTAAAGTGTTCTCGATACAAATATACATTCCTCGGATGTCATATTATGACAATCGGCGATTTTTGCGGAAATTTTGTCAATTTTGAAGGAAATCGACCCCCGCAGGCGGTTGAAATCTGCGTTTTTACGCTTTTTTCTCGCCTTCCGGGCGTGGCGTCACCTTTTGACAGCGGAATAATCTATATTTTAAGGCAAATAGAGTTTTTGCTCTTGTTCTCCATCTGAAAACTAGACACTTTCAAGGCTATGGAGAATAAGGCGAACGCTCACGTCTGCGACCGGCTTAGGCCTGCCGCATCGTTTTGGTACATGCATATTTGATAAATCTGCCTGTAGGCAAGCGGCCATTATGGGGCGTGAGTTGTTTGTGCTTATTATAGCCAGGCAGTCTAGGCCTTCAGATGGTAAGTGCATTCAACTCCACGCCTTTTTTGTATCCAGAAAATGCTTGGAATAGTTTGCAAGGACGAGGGTGAACGCTCGTTGAGTATCGCTCTTGTTCTTCATCTGAAAACTAGACACTTTCAAGGCTATAAGAATAAGACAATGACTCGCCACAGCCCGTGTATTGCATGGGCGTAGTGTACCCTGGGCGTACCGTATACGCCCGGGTTTTTGCGGGTGTATTGTATTCTTTTGAAAATGTCGCGCTTTTAGGCGAGGAGTGAGTCGGCTCCCCGCCGTTTCTTTTTGCCCGCACCCCGGCCAAGCGAATCGGCCAGAACCGCTCCCGCGAGAGTGAACTCGTTCACTTTCAACACGGAGCGATATGGCCCAGACTCGACAGAAGAAGAATGTAATCAGGGTTTTTGAAGGCTTTGCTGGTTATGGCGGAGCATCCTTTGGATTGAAAAGAGCAAAAAAAGCTTTGACGAATTTTGATTACACTGTTGTTGGTTATTCAGAGTTCGATAAATACGCTTCAAAACTCTTTGACGCAAACCATCGAGATGAGAAGGGAAATCCTATAAAGAACTGGGGCGACATTACAAAAATAAACCCTGATGAATTACCTGATTTTGATTTCTTCACCGGAGGATTTCCCTGTCAGCCATTCTCTTCCGCAGGAATGCAATTGGGAACCGAAGATCCCTATGGTCGAGGGGCAATGCTTGGACATATCATTCGAATATGTCGAGTAAAAAAGCCGAAGTATATCCTTTTGGAAAATGTTAAAGGCTTTACTTCTGGAAAGTTTAAGCCCATCCACGATCAACTTGTAAAAGACTTGATTGAAATGGGATATGGCACGACGGAAGAAAACACATTGGCAAAGGTTGTTTTGAATTCAAAAGATTACGGTGTGCCGCAGAATCGAGAACGCCTTTGGATGTTTGCTCGGTTAGGAGGATTACCAGAAAACTTTGAAATAAAGCCTCCAGAAATCCATAGCGATTTGAAAATGGCAGATTTCTTAGACATTTCCCCTGAAAAATTTCTTTATCTGTCGGATGATCAAATTGCTCATTTGAAGGTGAAACATCACATTGATTCTTTTGTCGTAAAAACGCCGTTGTGTTTTGATGTGTATAACAAGAAAATCAAAAAAGATGGCTACAGCATAACAATCACCCAGCCGGAACATAATAGTCTTCGTGTTATTGAACCTCCCAAGAAGTCTGGCAAAGACAAAGGCAAGGAAATTGTTCGAAAGATGTCTGTTCACGAACAATTTCGCCTTATGGGATTTGACATTTCTCGCGATAAAAAGATTTGCGAAATCAACTTCGACGGACAATCGTATTCCCAGTTGTCTAAACGAGCAGGAAATGGTTGGGACGTGAATATAGTTGGAATTCTTTTAGCTCATATATGGAGGCAACTATGAGACTTGACCAAGGATCTTTGATTTTTACTCCACAAAATGGAGAATGTCCTTCATGGGAAACAGCTCTTGGTCAATCACGAGAGCCTAGAGATGATATGCCTCCGTATTATTTCAAAGCGGAAGGTTATGAGAATATGTTAAAGGGAATGTACTTTAATTCAGTCCCTTTGGCTAAAACATCTTGCATTTTAGGCAAGAAGAAATTATTCGTCACTGCAAGCGAATCGTATTTAAATCCCGAATATCAGGAAATACAATTAGCATCAAAATTTGATAATGTTATTGTTCATTTTCAAAACAATGCCAAAATTTTTCGGAATACTCCAATCATTCTATTGTTAACGAAAATACAAGATGTTAACAAATCTCATTACAGGAGACGATCAATCAAATATTCTCCTCATACAACTTATGATACAATAAAAAACCAAGAATCCTTTGAAGAAATTCAAAGACATTATCAAGAACGTTTGATGTGTTATGGCTTTTTCATCGAGCATTTTGATACACTTCATTTATATTGTGTGAGCGTTGATGATAATAGTTATACTTATTCTAATTTGAGCTTACCTCAAACGGAATGGACTGATTGGGCTGATTGGGAATTAAAAGAACGCGAAAAAAATCAAAATGAGACGCCTATTATCTCATCAGAAAAGGATAATCAAGAAAAGGAAAACAATGTTTCTTTCACCCCCACCCAAATCATCTACTACGGTGTTCCCGGGTGTGGCAAGAGCTATGAAGTAAATAAGGTCATCAACGTCGAATTGGATAAGTACGGTGTCGCGGACAAGGAATATCACAAGGTTCGTTGCGTATTCCACCCGGAATACTGCAATGCGGATTTCGTGGGGCAGATTTATCCTTACGTGAAGCCGGACAACGGCGGTGTCGAATATCGCTTTAAACCAGGTCCGTTTGCGGAAATCGTGCGCAGGGCATATCGTAATCCCGCAGAGCCATTCTTCTTAATCATAGAGGAAATCAATCGTGGCAATGCGGCCGCCATTTTTGGGGAGATGTTCCAGTTGCTAGACCGTATTCGCCCGGAAGACGGCCCTGAAGAACTTTCCGGTAACATTTACAATACGGGTTGGAGTTCCTATGGCGTCACAAACATTGATGTGAACGCGTATGTTCGCCAGAAAAGTACGGATAATCCGGAAAAGATTGAATACGACGATTCCATCCCGTACGGCGACAAAATAAAGTTCATCAACAATACGGCTGTGCGCTTGCCGCCGAATCTTTCTATCTACGCGACGATGAACACAAATGACCAAAACGTGTTCATGATGGATAATGCGTTCCAACGCCGGTTCAAATCGAAGATGATTCGGAATGTTTTGGACGAAAAATCCGCCCAGTACAAGACCGAAATTGACGATACAGGCGTTTACTGGGGTGATTTCCGTAAATGGATAAACGAAAAGATTCTCTTGCCACAGATGGCTGTTTTGAAGGCTGATGATAAGTGTCTGGGCGGTTGGTTCATCACAGGCGAAAAAATCGGCGACGTGGACAAAATCAAGAAAGAAGACTTTGCGGAAAAGGTTCTCAAGTACCTATGGGACGATGTTTTCAAGCGCAATAAGTCTGGCGAGATTTTCGTCAAGGACGACAAAGTCAACGCCCTTTCGGATTTGATAGACGCTTTTGAAACGTCCGTCGGATTTGAGTCCTTTGAAAAGATTTTCAAGATGAATGACGTAGATAAGGCAAAGTTGCAAAAGCAGGCAAATTCTTAAATGAACGCGTTTGCACAACATATCGCAGAACCCGCACAAAAGGCTTTCACGTCTTTTGCGGATTTCTGCGTGTATGACGCTTGGTGTTCAAGTGACGAAAAGAAGGACAAATCGTTTGTCGGGATAAGGATTGAGAATGACCGCCCCAAAATCTATTTCCCGATGGGGTATCGTGCATCAAAGCCGTCTGAAGATATTTGCAAGCAAGATTTCTACCAGCTTATTGCCGTATTGAATGGCAAGTCCTTGCAAAGCTATTTCTCCGAAGAAGACTTGAGAAAATCCCAACTGGAATTCCCGTTCTACGCGTATCTTTCGGTATTGCAGTACTATCTCGATTTCGGCTACTTTGTGGAATCCGAAACGATTTACAAGAAGGGTTTTTCCGGCAAAATCAGCTGGCCGCGAACAATTAAAAGAATTAAGCCGCAGGTCGTCAAAGACGAAGAAGGTCACGATCAGGTTGTATATCTGAACTTGATTACGCGCAAGACGAGTTACCGTGAAGACAACCTGATTACGCTCGTCCACAAGTTTTGCGTCAAGGAATCTGCTCGGCTGATTGGTCCGCTTTACGGCATTTCAGAAAATGAAGTCGAAGAACCGGAACTTTTGTTTGATTACGAATTGTTTGCAGAAGTAATTCAGGATAAAATTGCGGCAACATTCAATGACAAACATTTGGAACTTTTCCATGCCATGCTAAAGATGGTCCGTTATTTGGAAAACAAGGAAAATCGTGGCGAAGATGGTAGTGAAAACGAGCCGTTGTTTGGCGTAAACACCTTCGCCCCCGTTTGGGAAGCGATGGTGGATAAAATTTTCGGGAAGTTGCCGCAGGGAGTTGCCAAGGATAAATTCAATCCGCATTTACGGTGGAATGACGGATGCCGCGATGAAAAACTTGATGAATCCGAAGAGGAAATAGTTCTGAACGACCCGAAACGTTCCACACTCCGACCAGATACGATAATGGTTGTGGGGGAGGGTGTGTATATCCTTGATTCCAAGTACTACAAATACGGCTTGACCGGATTCAATTCACATTTGCCGGGGGCCGAATCCGTGTGTAAGCAGATGGCTTATGCGGAATATGTGGAAACGCACTGGAAAGAAATTTTAGAAGAGAATGGAGATCCTTCGACTTCGTTACACTCCGCTCAGGATGACTCCTCGCCAAAACCTATCTACAACGCATTCATTATGCCATATTGCGCGGATGCTGGGAAATGGGATGAGATTGCCGCGGTCGCGGAGCTCCCTCGCAATGACGTTTATGCAATGAAACGCGTCGGCTATATCTATGGCGACTGGAAAGATCGTTC
Organism: Fibrobacter sp. UWH4; assembly: GCF_900142475.1. Lineage (NCBI taxonomy): Bacteria > Pseudomonadati > Fibrobacterota > Fibrobacteria > Fibrobacterales > Fibrobacteraceae > Fibrobacter > Fibrobacter sp. UWH4. The sequence continues at coordinate 115,366 of NZ_FRAY01000004.1, read as the reverse complement.
AAAACCTTACCACAAAATTGCCTGCATCCTCCTCGACATGAAATCTGTCATGCGAAACTACGCAAATAATCCTTCTGCGCAAAGCGAACTTGCAGAACTAATTCCTTATTAGAAAATTTTTTTCAAAAAAATATTGACTAAATATAGCAAATATGCTATATTTAGTATATGAAGTTCAAGTTCTTTCCGAATGTGCAATTTTTTGAGGCAGAAAAAGCAGACCCCAAAGACGAAACAGGAGATGTCGGCAAAGAAATAAAGGATCTGTCAAGGCATCGTCCAGATTTGTATCTACGAGTCAAGAGTTTTCTGAAGGTCCTTTCTGCTGTTATGGATTTGTCGCCTTTTTTGCTGAATGAACAAATTTACAAGTTTCCGAAGGAATATGACGGCTTGTACGAGATGCGGATTCCAAAGCAGGCGAAAGGCGGAGTTTTTAGAATATATTTCTGCATGGCAATAAACGAAATCAGCACGCTCATTTTGTTATGCGCGGAATTGAAGCACAAAAAGGAACCGATGAAACTCGGGACAGCATTTACAAAACTGAAGCGATACAGAGAACTTGTCAAACAGGGAGTTATGCAATGAAAAAGAATCAAGTCATCGATTTTATGTCTTCGCTCGAAAACGAAGACGAAGGTCTAGATTTGTACTCCAAGACATACGAGGCGCTGTCGGCCTTCCTGACGGATTTTGATTTCCTGAAAGATTCCTTGGGGCTCACGCAGCAAGATGTCGCCGACAAGATGGGCACGACACAAAGCGCTATCTCGCGTATTGCATCCTTGAAAACGAACCCTTCGTACAAGCAGTTGTTGAAGATGTCGGAGGCCGTCGGTGGCGAACTGTACATAACTCCGATGAAGAGCATGACCGTCCAGGTTCCTTACGACTTGCAAGAAACAGTACGAAAGTTGGCGACCGAGGCTGGCTCAAGTCCTAACGATTTTCTTACAAGCATTCTGCGCAACGCAATAGAACTAGAACGCGCAAACTACATGAATAAAACGCTTGCCTTGAACTGCGTTGGTGAACGCAATCGCATACAGGGCAAAAAAGAAGAACTCGCAGGGGTAATCGGCGATTAAATTCCTCATCAGTGTGTTGAGATTTTCTCTAGGTCCTTGATGTCGTGGCTGTGACCGTGCTTTGCATCGGAAAAGACATGGTTGTGCAAATGGGAATGCGTAACAACGTGTGTATGGGTTATGCCACCATGCGTGTGCGTGAAAATATGCTGATGCATGTGTGAATGTGAGCGGACAAGCGTATCGTAAACCACAAAAATGGTACCGGCGATCATGACCAAGAGTGCCACGATGTATTGCAGCGTGATTTTTTCGTTCAGGAGTACGACAGAAAACAGGACGCCGATAAAGGGCGCGAAGGCGTAAAAGGCGCTGGTCTTTGCGGCTCCCAGGTAATGTTGCGCGCGGATGTAGGTGAAAATGCTCAGGCCGTAAGCCACAAAGCCGAGCAGCAGGGCGAGCGGGATGTATTTTGCGGCGAAGTTCATTTCGTCTGTGGTAAGCGAAACGACGATGGAACCGATTCCGGAACAGAGGCCTTTTATGGTTACAATCTGGTATGTGCTTTTGTCCGATATTTTGCGGGTGCAGTTGTTTTCTAGCCCCCAGCAGATGGTCGCTCCGAGAACGAAGATGGAACCGACGGAAAAATTAAATCCGTCAACATTTTCAAACGAGAGAATGAAACTGGATATCGTTATAAATAAAATGGCAATCCACAAACGCGTGGACACCTTTTCTCTAAAGATGAACAGCGCAATCAGCGTTGTCGCGACGATTTCGAAGTTCCCGAGCAGAGAGGCGTTGCTCGAGGTTCCGTACTTGACGCCGAACATGAGCAATATGGGCGCTGCGATGTCGAGCAGGACCATGCCCAGCGTGTAGGGGAAATCTTTTTTGCAGAGCCGTTCCGATTGGGACTCGTGCCTGACATGGAACAGGTAGAGGATGCCGATGCCGAGCCCTGCGCCAATATAGAGCAGCCCTGCCATGAAAACGGGCGAAATGTGGGACAGTAGCATTTTGGAGCAGGGAACATTCAGTGCATAAAATGCGGCCGCCGCTATCGCATAACCAATCGCAATGACATTCTTGTCCATGATTTAAATGTAGAATTTTGCATGAATATTAAATCAACAGTAGCCATATTTTTTACGGAAGGCCACGACGCAGATTGCAGTAACCGCAAACGAGGCGATTTCAGCGACAGCGCACGAACTCCAGATGCCGTCAAGCCCGAAGAAAATGGGGAGCGCAAGCACGGCGATGATTTCGAACACGAATGTTCGCAAGAACGAAATGATAGCCGAAACCAGGCCGTTGTTCAGGGCCGTAAAGAAAGAGGAACCTGCATAGTTCGCACCCATCAGCAAGTAGGCGAATGAATAGATGACGATGCCGTGGCGAATCATTTCGAACAAGTTTGGATCGTAGCCGCCGAAAATTTTTGCCAAAGGTAAAGCCAACGCTTCTGACGAGGCGGTGAGCACGACACCCGCAACCGCGACGATCACGCAATCCATACGGAATAGATTTTTGAGTTCGCTTGTATTGCGGGCTCCGTAATGGTAGCTTATGATGGGAGCGCGCCCAAACGAATATCCCGTAAAGAATGTCGAAAAAATGTAGCTTACATACATGATTGCCCCGTATGCGGCAACGCCCGTATCTCCGGCAATTCTGATGAGCTGGAAATTGTAGAGCATGCTTACGATGGACATGGCGATGTTTGTGACCAGCTCGGAGACACCGTTCGACATGGCTTTCGACAACGCGCGGCCATCGAAAACGGGTTTCACGATTCGGAGAGGAGTCTTGTTTCGCAATAGGAAAAATACGAACGGGGTGAATCCTCCGACGGACTGACCGATAACGGTCGCCAAGGCCGCTCCGGAAATGCCCCACTCTAAAACGACAATGAACAACAGGTCCAGAACAACGTTTGTGATGCCTGCTATAACCGTAAGCGCAAAACCCAGCTTAGGCTTTTCTGCTACAATCATGAAACAGTAAAAGAGATGTTGCAACACGAAGGCGATTCCGCCAAGGGCAGCAATGCGCCCGTAACGAGTCGCCTGCGAAAGGAACTCGCCGTCGGCCCCCAGAAATGCGGCTAATCCTTCCATAAAATAGGATGCCGTGATACTTGCGGTAATTCCGTAAGCGATTGTCGCATACACGATTGTTGAAAACGCCTTGTTCGCCTTTCCGTTATCGCCCTCGCCGAGGAATTTTGCGACGAGCGCGCTGCCCGCCGGCCCCCATCATCACGCCGGGAGCAGCAATGAGCATAAGGACCGGCATGACGAGGTTTACGGCGGCAAAAGAAGTCTTTCCGACAAAGTTCGAGACAAACGCGGCATCGACAATGCTGTAGATGGTGGCAAAAAACATTGTCAAGATAGACGGAAAGACGAAGCGAAGCAGCCTCCCGTAGGTGAAGTGGTCCGAAAGTTGGATCTGCATTACAGTTTCCAGCTAACAGCATCGCGGCGGGAATCAATGAATCGGGCGTAGATTCCGCCGTTCTTCACGAGTTCTTCGTGCTTGCCCTGTTCCACGATGCGGCCTTTATCCAAGACGATAATCTGGTCGGCGTGACGCACGGTTTTTAAGCGGTGCGCGATCATGATGACCGTCTTTTCGCGGGTCAGTTCCTGGATAGCGTTCATCAAGTCGCGTTCATTTTCCGGGTCCACGTTCGCGGTCGCTTCGTCCAGAATGATGACCGGTGAATCCTTCATGATAGCGCGTGCAATCGAGATGCGCTGGCGTTCACCGCCGCTGAGGCTTGTGCCGCCCTCGCCAATGACCGTGTTGTAGCCGTCGGGGAGTTTTTCAATAAAGTCGTGGCAGCAGGCTTTCTTGGCGGCTTCCACGACTTGCTCGTGCGTGGCGCTTGGATTTCCGAACTTGATGTTGTTTTCAATCGTATCGCGGAACAGATACACGTTCTGGAACACGAAACTGAAATTCTTCATCAGGCTGTCCATGCTGTAATCTTGCACGCGGCGGCCGCCCAGAGTCACCGAGCCTGCGTTTACGTCCCAGAAGCGAGAGAGCAAATGGCAAAGCGTCGTCTTGCCAGAACCGCTCGGGCCCACGATGGCCGTGGTCGTCTTTTCGGGAATGGAAAGCGTCACGTTGTCAATGATTTTGCGCTTATCATAGGCGAAATCGATGCTGTCGGCCTTGATGTCGTGATTCACGGGGGCAATGTCTTCGCCATCGATGTCCATGGTGGGCTTGTTCAAGATATCGTTTGCGCGGTTCACGGCGATATCTACGGTGCGGAGGAGGGCCGCGTAGCTACCGCCCAGTTCCAGGGCCGCAAAGAGCATGAAGGAGCACACCAGCATAACGGCGCAGTTGGCAAGTTCCATGCTGCCGTTCAAGTAGAAATGAATCGAGAACATCATGATGGCAACGCCAGTGAGCTTTGCAATAAAGGTCTGCAAGTTCGAAAGCGGGACGCACTTGAGTTCCATGCTGATGTTTGCTGCAGTGCACTTGTCGATGACTTCGTTCAGTTCCTTGGAGCGCTTGCCGGTCATGTTGTAGGCCTTGACTTCGGCAATTCCCTGGATGTATTCGAGAACTTTTTCAACGACCTTGCTGTCGCATTCCACTTTTTCGTGCGAAATAGCGCGAACGTTCATGCGCATGAGCGTGTTGATGAATTGGAAGAGCGCAAAGCCGATGGTCGCGACAATCGCAATTCGCCAATCGAAAAAGGCAATCATCACGATGATGAGAATGGTGTCGAGAATGCCCTGCGTAACCATCATGACAACGCGTGTTGCCACATCGCCAAGCTGTTCCATAGTGTTGGTGGTGACGGAGGTAATGTAGCCGAGGCTGTTTTTGTTGAAGTAGCCCATGGGCAGGTAGCGTAGGTGTTCGGCGATTTCGATGCGCTTGGAGGCGCAAGTGCGGTAGCCACCTTCGGTTTGCCACATGCTCATGATGCGCTTGGTGACGGTTGCGCCGATAAGGCTTGCCACCATGATTCCAAGCGAAAGCCAGACGGTGTCCATGGTAAACGGCGCGATTCCCTGCACATGGCGAATGACGCCCTGCAACATGACAGCCATAGCTCCGATGCGGAGCGCCATGAAGAAGGAATTGAAAATTCCCACGATGATTGAGCCGTAGAACTTGTGGCGGTTTTCTGCATTGCAGAAATTAAAGAACTTGATGAGAGTATCGAACATTTATGCATCCTCCTCGGAATCCTTGGCACTGATGTGGGCCTGCCACATGGACTTGTAGAGACCGCCTTTTTCGACTAGTTCCTGGTGCGTGCCGCTGCTGTCGATGTTGCCGTCCTTGATGACGTAGAGCTTGTCGGCGTCCTTGACGGTCGAAAGGCGGTGTGCGATGACGATGAGCGTCTTGCCTTGCACGAGTTTTGCCACGGATTTCTGGATGATGGCTTCGTTTTCGGGGTCGGTGTAGGCGGTTGCTTCGTCGAGAATGACGATGGGGGCGTTTTTCATCATCGCGCGGGCGATGGCGATGCGCTGGCGCTCGCCACCGGAGAGGTGGGCGCCCGAGCCGCCGACAATCGTGTCGAACCCATTTTCGAGACTCATGATAAATTCGTAGCAGCCGCTTTGGCGCGCCACCTCTTCGACTTCGGCATCCGATGCCGAAGGCCGCCCGAGCCGAATGTTTTCGCGGACGGACATGTCGAAGAGGAAATTATCTTGCGAAACGTAGGCGATGCGGCGGTTGTATTCTTCGAGCGAAAGATCCCTGATGTTCACGCCACCGATTTCGATGTTGCCGCTGTCAACGTCCCACAGCGAGGCGATAAGGCGTGCAATTGTCGATTTACCCGAACCGCTCGGGCCCACGAATGCGGTAAAACTCCCTTCGGGGAGAACCATGTTGATGCCGTGGAGAATCTCCTTCTTTTTTTCGCCTTCGATTCCCTTATGATAGCTGAATCGCACGTCTTTCAACGTGATGGAATTGTCGGCGGGTTTGCGCTTGTCGGTCGCGGGGCGCGCAAGTTCCTTCATTTCGAGTACCGAGCCGACTTCGCCGAAAATGACGCCCGCCTTGCTGATGTCATCGCTGTAGCTCATGATGGTAAGGAGCGGCATCATGATACTCACCGAAACGATGATGACGGTGATAAAATCGACGGCCGTAATGGAACCGTTGTAATAGAAGTAACCGCCAAACGGCAACACCGTCAATAGCGTGGCAGGAGCGACCGTAATGGCAAGGGAATGCGGCCAAATGCAGCGACGCATCCATTCGACAAAACAGTCGCTCCCTTCTTTTGCGGCTACTACAAACTTGTCGTAAGAAGACTTTGACTTGCCAAATGCCTTGATGACTTCGATGCCGTTGATGTATTCAACCGCGGTGTCGTTCAAGGCCTTCGTTTTCTGGATAGAATTATCGAACCACTTCTGCGCTCCGGCAAACATAACCGCCATGGCGACCATACCAATCGGGAGCGTGCCGAGCGAGGCAAGCCCCATGCGCCAATCGATATGGAAAAGATAGACGAACATGAGCACAGGGAGAATTAGGTTCGAGGTAAATTCCGGGACTACGTGCGCAAGCGTCGTTTCCATGCTGTCGATGCGTTCTACCAGGATGTTCTTGAGAGCGCCCGAAGGCATGTCGAGAACAGAACCCAGCGGCACACGCGATAGCTTGTCGCAAAGGTCCTTGCGGATGTTTCCGAGAACATTGAATGTCGCTACGTGCGAAAGCGTCGTGGAAATGCTGTGAAACAGGACGTTTCCGAACCAGAATGCCGCAATAATCAAACATTCTTTTAGGTAAACATCCCAATCGCGCACGCCCGAAAGCAGTTCGCGCACGATGTTTGCGATAATGATATAAGGAGCGATTCCGCAAGCGACGCGCAAGAGCGCAAAGAAGATGCTTGCGATGTAATACTTTTTCTTGTTTTTGGCAAACAGAAAAATCCAAGAGAGCAGAGATTTCTTTTTCATAGCGTTTCCTCCCAAAAGGGCTGAATCAAATTTTGGAAAAAACCGTTTTCTGTTCTACTCCAAACGGATTTTCACCAAACCTTTTGGAGTAGAATTTTCTTGCGCTTATTTCTCAATTTGGGCGCGATGAAACACATTTTTGCATACAAATTGACAACTCTCGTGTTGGTAATGGTCGCGATTGCCTCTGTGGCCGCGCGTGCGCAGGAATCGACGAACGGTGAAAACACCGAATCTACCGAAGAAATTACGAATTTTGACGATGTTTTTGGCGAGGAAACCTCCACAAACGAAAGCGCTCTGGCAGAACAGTCCGCAGCGAAATCGGGCTCGTCCGGCGTAACGGTCCTCGACGAAATGGGAATCGAGGGCGAAGGAATCAATGAGGCTGCCCCGGTCGATAAGAAAACCAAGGCCGAATCGGTCAAGGTGATGGATGCCACGGAACTGCAAGGCTCCAGTGCCACCATCGCGGACGCCACGAACCGCTCTTCGGGCGTGAAAATCCGCCAGTCGGGCGGCATGGGCAGCGAAAGCAAAATCAACATCCGCGGCATGGAAGGCAAGAACGTGAAGGTGCTTGTCGATGGAGTCCCAGTCGATAACGGCAACGGGAATTTCTCCGTCAACGATATTCCCATCGATAAGATTGACCGCATCGAAATCTACAAGAGCTATGTGCCCGAACGCTTTGCGACCGACGGCATGGGCGGTGTCATCAACATCGTGACGCATGACTTGCCCAAGAGTTCCATTACGGGCTCTTACAGCTTCGGAAGTTTCAATACGCACAAGGCCTCCCTCGACGCAAAATATGTGTGGGTAACCGATTCTGCCAAGAACCGCGCTATCGCCACCGGACTTTCGGCCTATTACAACTATTCCGATAATGATTACGAATTCACTACTCCTTACATGGATACGACCGTAACGCGTGATCACGACCGTTATTACAGTTACAATGTATTGCCGTATGTCTCGTTCGAAAAATATTTCTTTGACAAGGCGACTTTGGGCGTGATTTACAACGCGATGGATAAAGAAATCCAGTCGAATTCCCACCGCATCGAAGAGGCAAACGCCAATGCGCAATCGTATGGCGTGAACCTTTCCCTTGAAAAAGCGAATTTGTTTGTGAAGGGGCTTTCGGCTGCGCTCTCGTTCAGCTACGCCTTCGGTAAAGAGGCAGTCATAGATACGAGCCATACTTATTACTACGGCTGGGACAAAGAGAATGTTCGCGAAGCGAATACCGCTTTTGGCGAAATTTCTATGGGTGGGGCGTCGCATATCGAACGCGAAAACCAGACGATTGTCGCGCCCTGGAATTTTGACTACGCGTTCACGCAAAACCACATTCTCACCTGGAGCGGCCTTTACCGTTACGAATCGCAAGATCCGGAAGACAAGCGCGTCGCTAAAGGTCAGGCGCTTAACAGTGCCGGATTCCCCGGGCACAGCCATTCCGTTGTAACGGGGCTTTCTCTCGAAAATAACTTCTGGAACGAACGAATCCAGAATGTGGCGGGCGTCAAGGGATATTACTACTCCATCAAGGCTGACGACGACGGCGAAAAGCGTATACAGCAGTTGACAGACGACTATGCCGAAAATAGGGATTTCGGTTACAGCGAAAATCTCCGCGTCAAATTGATTGACAATTTGTCTGTAGTTGAACAGTTTGCCGTCAAGGGAGGCTACCAGCATAGCCTGCGATTCCCGACCCGCGAAGAAATCTTTGGCGACGGAATGTATGTGCAGTGTTCCCCGAACTTAAAACCCGAAAAGTCCGACAACTTTACCGCAGGTGCCGAACTGGATATGCGGCAGATTCCGCTGCTCTTGAAGCTGCATCTGGAATTCAACTGGTTCTACATGCTCATGGAAGACCGCATTTATTGGAACAACTACGCGTCGGTTCCGCGCCCGTACTACAACAGTGTTGGCACCAAGACGACCGGCTTTGAAATTGATGCCGCAGTTGATGTGAACGAATACATTTCATTTTCTTACAACCTCACCAGGCAAGAAGCTGAAAGCCGCGAAGCGGATTTGGCCTACGGAATTGCCAAGGGACTGACCGTACCGAATATTCCTACGCTCTACATGAATTTTGGTGCGGAATTCCATGTGGGCGATTTGCTTTACCGGGATGATTTCTTCAAACTTTACTGGCTTGCCAATTACACTGACGAATATTATTACTCCTGGAAGGTCTCCAAAAGGCAAGACCGCACCATTCCCAGCTCGTTCACTCAAGATTTAGGCGTGGAATACTCCATTTTCGCTAACATGCTCTCCTGGAATTTCGAGGTGCGCAACTTCATGGATGTCCGGGTGTATGACAAGTACGGCGAATCCAAGCCCGGCCGTGCCTTTGCGACCAAAGTCAAGTTTACACTATAAACAAAAGGAAAACAAATGAACCTCTTCAAAAAAAATAATACAAGGTCCCTGAGCCTGTCGAAGGGCCTCGTTGCTGCGACAATGTCTTCCGCATTGATGCTTGCCGCCTGCGGCGATGACTCTAGCTCCAGTTCCGCTAATGACAACGGCTCTTCTTCGGGGGACAAGTACCTGCTCTCCTTCATGATGGAAGCCTCTCAATTTGTCGGAACAGCTTCTCTTTCCGATAATCAAGCCAAGGTTGTCGAAGACTTTATCGAAGCTCCGAACGCAGGCGGCGTCGCTTACTTCAACGGTTCCGTTTACGTGCTCGCCACCGATGATGCCATGAACAGCACTCTATCGCGTTATGAACTGGACAAAGACGGCAATATGCCTGCCAAGGCCTCTGCTACGGCCAAGTTCCAGGGGGCCCGCGCCATCATGATGAAGTTCGTTGACGAAAACAAGATGTACGTGGAACAGTCCATGGGCGACGCCATTACCGCCCTTGACCCGACAACGCTCAAGACCACGGCTACCATCGATCTTTCCGAGTACATTGATGAAGAAAGCGGCGCTTTGACGTCAGTTCCGGGCTCCGCCGTAATCCGTGACGGCAAGATGTTCCTGACCTTGAGCCAGTTTGTCGACTTCAACAAATTCATCGCGGGCCCGCGCGCCTCCGTGGTGATTATCGACGTGAAAACAGACAAGGTCGAAAAAGCCATTTTTAGCGATAAGGTTGCAGCCGTTGGCGGCATGGACGACATGAACAACACCATGTCCTTTGTCGATGAAAAGGGTGATATCTATTTCTATTCCAACGCCTCTTACTGCTACGTTGAAGGCTACAAGGAAGGCTGGATCCGTATCAAGAAGGGTGAAACCGAATTCGATAAGGATTGGATTTTCCGCATGCACGATGCCGAATACGATGGCAAGAAAACGAACGAAAACAACCTGATGGTGGGCGGCACCTACATGGGTGACGGCAAGTTTATGGGATTCTTCGGCAGCTTTGCCGACCCGAGCAACTTCAACAATTACGAATGGCAGTTTGTGGTTGTCGATGTTTACAAGAAGACTGTCGAAAAAGTGGATCTTTCTCCGACCATCCCGTGGTTTGCCCCGTCCATTCACCTGGATGCCGACGGCAAGAGCGTGCTCCTGGGACATGCCGACAAGAAGGGCGGCGCTATCTACCGTTACGACATCGCAAGCGGCAAGGTCGCCAAGGAGATGGACGTGACCACCGGAACCGCCTACTACATCGTTCCGATGGTTGACTAAGATCTAGTCCAATCACCATACAATAAGGCCACCCTGCTTAACCGCGGGTGGCTTTTTTTTAGAAGGATAGCATCGAGATTATTTTCCCTTCATACTTGCCTGGATTTTGGAGATGACTTCTTCCGGCGTCACGAAATTCAAAACGCTAAAAGCCGTCATTTCATTACCCATATCCTTGAACGAGGCCCCAAAGTGATAAACTGTATCATCCACAAGCAAAAATCGGTCGTGAATAGTGCGCATCGTTTTTAATTCCAAACCAGGATATTGCTTATTGTGCATGTCCTTGGCTGCTTTAAATTCGGGTGTGATATGAGCGGAATAAATGACAGCCTTAACATCTTTTGCCCGCATCGCGGCAAATTTTAAAACATCGAGATTTGCATATGGATCGATAAACACCACGGACCGCTTCGCGGATTTCACCAAATCAGCAATCAGAACAAGTCCGTCAAACCGAGTTCCTGTCGCAAGGATGCCTCCTGTGGGTGTTTGGACGGCTTTGACAAAGAAATCAATATGTTTTTCAACGGTCGAAAGACGATTGTCCACATTTTCGAGTTTCGTTCCCTGGTTTTCAATTAATTGCCGTTGTTCCTGAAACTGATTGGCGATCTGCATTCCAGTCGCAACCATTCGTTGATTTACGGCATAACCTTTGAGCATGTAGTCTTTCAGGATTTTATTTGCCCACTGGCGAAAACGTGTTCCTGCAATGGACTTGACTCGATAGCCGACGGAAATGATGACATCTAAATTATATAGGACGACTTCCGAAGATTGTGTTTTCCCTTTGATTGCGCCATGCGGAGTGGTATGTGCAAAATTTGCACATACCACTTTGGAATCTAATTCGCCTTCATTGAACGCGTTTTTGATGTGCTTTGCAATAACGGAACGGTCTCTCTCGAATAATCGTGCCATCTGTGCCTGCGTGAGCCAGACCGTCTCGTTTTCAACACGCACCTCCAAGCGGACTTCACCTTCCGGCTGGTAAAGGACGATTTCACCTTTTTCTTCGGTTTCTTTCATTTTTTTTGCTCCTATAAACAAATTTTGCTCCTATAAACAAAAAAAGTCGGCCTTTGGATATACTAAACCCCAACAATTATTGGGGATATACCAAAAAGCCGACTTATTCGTCAGTCAAGGCTTGCAGACGGAATTCCGCTGCCAGTGCCTGTTAGGAGGTAATATACAAAAGTTTTAAATAAGAGGGGCATGTCTTCCCCTCGCTACAGCCCCGACCCCTCCCTGGTGTCATGCCCGACTTGGTCGGGCATCTCCTATTAAACCCGCCCTAGCCGGGTCTTCCGCTACCCCTTCTATGCGGGCTTCAGACGCCAGCCCGCAACGCCTGGCTTTGAATAATCAAGGAATTACATGCAATTTTACTCCAAATTGGATGAGCGCTTTAGTTGATTATTGAAAAAATGCGTTATTTCGTCAAATAATGTGTTTTCTTGTAAATTTTTTGTTCTATTTGCCTATTTTTAAATTATTTTTTAGGGGTAAAAGAGTTTTGCTCTTGTTCTCAAAGTGAAATGTGCAAGTTTCAAAAGAACGAGGACAGGGCGAACGCTCACGCAGGTATGCCGTTTTGCGGTATACTTCAGTTTGTCGTACCGATTTTTATGTCGGTCTTTGGTCGTATGGCCAAGGGGCAACAGCCCTTATGGGGCGTGGGTCGTTTGCGTTTATCGTTCTTAGGCATTGCACAGCCTCACTTTGGTAAATGCAACGACTCGCGCCTTTTTTGTATTCATACAAAATATGGCAGGATTCTTTGCGATTGGGGCGAACTCCATAGGTGCTTAATGATGGAGGCGGTCATGGCTTGGAACAAGAAAACGGATGCAAAAAACATCATTGAAAACTTGCTAAAGGCTAGTGTGGCAATTTCTAGTTGCGCACTTCTATTCGCTTGTGGTGGCGATAGCGGCAGTAGTGGCTCTCCTGAAAAAGTTGAATTTGTATCGTCCGTTGATGACTTGGGGGCTTGTTCCGATGATCTTGAGGGTGATTCTGTCTTTGTCAAGGACGAAAAGTCCGACTTTGTCTGCACAAAGGGTAAATGGATAAACGCAGATTCCCTAGATTCACACGTTCAAGAAATTAACAAAGAAGAGTCTTCCTCCTCCGTTCAGAGTGATAGCGGTGAATCCAGTAGTAGTGTGGACAAGACAAACTCTTCTTCTAGCGATAAAGAATCGTCCTCATCGGTCGCATTGAGTTCTTCCAGCATAAAAGATGAAATAGAGAAATCAAGTGATTCACATATTGGAGAGTCTTCCTCTTCTGATAATACTGACAATATCTTGTTAGACTCTTGCGATGGTCAGACATACAGGACGGTGACTATCGGTTCGCAGACCTGGATGGCGGAAAATCTGAACTATTCGGTAGACAGTAGCTGGTGCTACGATGACGATCCCGTTAATTGTGCGGCATATGGTCGCCTCTATTCTTGGAATGCAGCTATGGAAGTTTGTCCTGAAAATTGGCATTTACCCACGTATGACGAATGGGATTCGTTAATCAAAACTGTAGGTGGATCTGAATCTGCAGATAAAACCTTAAAATCTGTATCAGGCTGGATGATTGACGCGGATGGCACAGATACCTACGCGTTTACTGCTCTTCCCGCAGGAATTCGCCAGGGTGCCTATGAAAACTATTATGGTAGTAGTCATATAACGTTCTTCTGGAGTGCCTCAAAAATTTGCGATGGTTCTTACGACGAGTGTACTGTTTACGAAGCGTATGGTGTGGGATGGTCGGAGTGGTGGTGGACTGGACTTAATGGGGAAAGCGGGTCTCATGTTAACTTCACTGGTCTGACTGAAGTTAACTCGACCAATGGCAATTCTGTTCGTTGTATTAAGGGCCCTGCTAAAGTTTTATCACCTAGTGTGATTTCGGAAGTGACTCAGGGGTATATGACCGATGGTCGCGATGGCCAGAACTATAAGACCGTTACTATTGGCTCGCAGACCTGGATGGCGGAGAACCTGAACTACGAAACAGATAGTAGTTGGTGCTACAATGATGAAGTTTCCAATTGTGCTTCTTATGGTCGGTTTTACTCTTGGAATGCCGCAATGACTGCTTGTCCTAAGAAATGGCATCTGCCTACGCCTGGTGAGTGGATGGATTTGTTTGAGGCTGTTGGTGGGCAACACATTGCGGCAAAAGTCCTTAAATCTACAACAGGCTGGGAGGATGATGGAAAAGGTTCCGATGCCTTCGGTTTTTCGGCGCTCCCTGTCGGTGGCAGGGATTTTGGGGATTACTCAAGCATAGGCTACAATGCTTATTTCTGGACGTCTTCAGAGAATGGCTCTTCTTACGCGAACTACATATGTTTGAGTTATTACAAAGACTTTCCGGGCCTAATAGATGAATTTAAAGGTAGTGGTTTCTCTGTTCGTTGTCTCAAGGATGTTGATTGATGGAGGCTATCATGGCTTGGCTCAAAAGTATGAAAAATAAGTATGTTGTTATGAACTTGCTAAAGGTTGGCGTGACGATTTCTTGTTGCTCCCATCTGTTCGCTTGCGGTGGCGATTCTAGCAACTCATCAAAGGCGACTGTTAACGATGATGGTCGTGAGGTGGGAACCCTTGCGGAAATGGGCCGTTGTACTATTGAGCGCGAGGGCGATACGGTCTATGTTGCCGAAAAGCTGACGGACTATCTTTGTCAAAACAATACTTGGATTGACCTGAGTGAAATTTCGGATGGCAACAATCCTCCCGATGTCATGCCTGGTTCATCTTCTGCCATGTCGGTTTCGTCATCTGCGACATCGGAAAATTCTGAATCGGTTGCAAGCTCTTCGTCCCTTAACAAAGAAGCTTACTCTGGAGATAGTCTGGTCGTGAAGAATCGTTCGATTCTTGGTGTGGCGCAGAAGGGCCCCTTTATGTTCGGTTCTCCCGTTTACTTGCGCGAACTGACCGAAGATAGTCTGAAATACACCGGGATGGTGTATGAGGATGAAGTTAGCAGTAATAAGGGTGATTTTGTGATTCCTAATGTGAGCCTGCTTTCGCCTTATGCGTGTGTTGAGGTTCATGGCCAGTACCGGAATGAAATAACTGGTGAATATTCCAGGGACTCCATCAGTTTGTTTGCTTTGACCGATTTAAAGACTGCGTTGTCGGATGAGAAAAACGAGCCTAGAAATAAGGTCAATGTAAATCTGTTGACCCATCTGGAATATAGTCGCGCTCTATATTTGGTGCGCAAGGGTTATAGCGTGTATGCGGCAAAGAAACAGGCTGACCAGGAAATTATGACCGCCTTTGAATTGCCGACCACAGTCAAGTACAGCGAGAATCTGAGCGTCTTTGAGGATAGTCAGGACGATAATATGAATTATGCCAACGCGAGTCTGATGGTGTTGAGTCTGCTTTTCCTTGGCGAAAGAACTGATGCTGAAATCACGGCTGCGATAGACTCGTTTATCGTAGATTTCGAATCGGACGGCGTTTGGGATGATGCTGAAACAAAAACTGCGATGGCTGATTTTGCAACGAAAATTGATATTTCAGGAATTCGTGCAAATGTCAAGGCTTGGAACATTCTGGATGTTCCGAAGTTTGAGAACCCATTGGAAACCTTCTGGAATAATGTGTATGGATTGGGCGGATGTTCAGATAAGCGCCTGAATGTTGTTGCTCCGAATAGCAACAAGTTGAGCAAGAACTACAACAAGTATTTTATCTGTGATGGTAGTCATTGGAACGACGCAACCACCTATCAGAAGGATCCCTTCGGATGGTCTGCAGGAAAATCTGGCGAATTCAAGAAAGGAAACGTGACAGATACCATATATGTTTTCAATGGCTCCAATTGGGAAGTCTCTAAAAGGGAAACCTCCATCGGCCTTTGCGCGAAAAATAACGCAGGAGTGGTAAGCAAATATGACGGAATATATTACATCTGCAAGAATAGTGCTTGGGAAACGGCGACTGTGCTAGAGTATGATACTTACGGCTGGAAATCTGGTACGGAAGGCGAAGTGAAATCAGGGAGTGTGAATGCTGGTAAATTTTATGTGTATGAAAATGGAGTATGGCGAGCCTCTGCCAATGAAATTGAAGATAGCTTAGGCGCTTGTGTGACTGGTAGGGAGAATGAAAAGAATTCTCTCAATGGTAAGTATTATCTTTGTGAATCAAAAAAATGGGTTCAGATATCGGCTGAAGAATTTGGACTCGGATATTGCTCTACAACGAACGAGGGAATTGTTAGTAAATTGAATAATGTCTATTACATCTGCAAGTCAAAAACTTGGACAGTCGCAACGGCTTTGGAATACGATACCTATGGTTGGAAAGCTGGTACAGAAGGTGAAGTTAGAGCGGGAAAGGTAAATGCAGATAAGCATTATGTGTATGAAAATGGAGCGTGGCGAGCCTCTGCCAATGAAATTGAAGATAGTTTGGGAGCCTGCGTGGTCAGTAGAGAGGGTTCTATTGAAAAAATGGTGTTGAGTACTTCGTCGTACGGTTCTTCCTATCGTTATTACATTTGTAAGTCGAAAGTTTGGACTGATGCGACAACATTGGAGTGTGATACATATGGTTGGAATGCAGGAACGGAGGGCGAAGTTAAAGTAGGGAGTGTGTATACATATAATTATTACATCTACAAGAATGGCAAATGGCAGGCTGCGACGAGTGTGGAAAAAAATCTGGGTGGCTGCACGATAGGTCGCGAGGGTGAAGTAGGGAAATCTGGGACCAACTATTATATATGCAAGTCAATGATTTGGACTATAGCGACAAAATTGGAACTTAATACCTATGGAAAAACTTGCTTGACAGATGGATCAATTGTGAACGGTGAGATTTATTCTTCATACAAATATGTTTGCGATTCTGGAGTATTCAGAGATGTTAATGATTTAGAAGTATCCCTTAACAAAGGGTGTGTCAGCTATATAGAAGGGGATGAAATAAGAATACATTTGTCTTTGTCATATGATTCTGTATATTCATGCAGCAATAGTTTGTGGAATGCTACTAAAGAATTTGTTGGATATGGTTCTTTAACGGATAACCGAGATGGAAAGACATACAAAACAACCGTTATTGGCTCACAAACATGGATGGCTGAGAACTTAAATTATTCTGATAGCACCACATACATAGAAATGAAAGACCGTTCCTGGTGCTATAACAACGATATAGACAGTTGCTCAAAATATGGTCGTTTGTACTCATGGTCTGTCGCTATGGATAGCGTGGGATTTTTTAGTACACATGGAAAAGGATGTGGCTATAAAACGACATGTTGGCGCACTAATCAAGTACGAGGAATATGTCCCGAAGGTTGGCATTTGCCAAATAATACCGAATGGGAAACCTTATTTGCTACAGTTGGTTCCGAGTTCGTTTTAGGAAAGACGGCTGAATGTGGAACATCTTATGCCGGCATACAACTTAAGTCGCAGTATGGTTGGAAATGCTCATACTATGATACTGACTGCAATGGCACAAATACCTATGGTTTTTCCGCTCTTCCTGCTGGCGAAAGAATGTCTGGTAGATTTGTTAATCGTAGAGATGATCTTCATACAATTTTTATAACACCTAACGAGTATAACGAAAATATGATGTATGTAGTGGAAATTGGAAATGGTATTGACGGAAGTATATATCGCACATTTGGCGGAAAGAGCAGTGACGATGGATACTCTATCCGTTGCGTTAAGGACTAGGCCTGCGCCGGGTCTAGCCACGAGTGGTGCGGCCCTTTTCAAAAGAGATTGAATTTTGTATGTGAATTAATAACCCAAGTGTATAGAAAATGACTTAAACCTGCGTGCTATTTTTTTGAAATTGTTAAAAAAGAAAAATCTTGATATGAATGAATTTGAATGTTGTAAAGAATTTTATCTTCTTGAGAAAGAATATAGACTTTTGATTGATGAACTTACCGAGAATCAGGATAAATATGAATGTTATAAAGGATGGATTTGGTTGCAATCAAAACTTATTTATCAGCCAGACATTTTGTTCGTTGGTATAAATCCGAATTATGGAAAAAATTGGAATCAAAATGTGTTTCATTTTCCCGATGTGGGTGAAAGACCGCCTGTATTTTTTGAAGACAACAATGCTCGTTATAACAAGAACCGTTTCGAAAATAAACGAGAACCTACGCATTGGTTTGAATTTTCAGAACATTCGAATAATTCTTTTTCCAAACAAATTGTTGATATTGTACGGGGCTGTGCCGAAAAGTTATATCCAAATGAAAGTGAATGTATAAATGAATCTAAGATGCCTCGATGGGCAGAAACTTTTGGCAAGAAAATTTCTTTTATAAATCTTTATCCCATAGCGACAGACAATTTCAATAATCTTTTATCGCTTTTAAATAAATTTATTGGAAATACTTTGTTCCCGAATTCTGATAATTTATCAAGAAAGAAGCAACGATGGAATATACGCAAATTTTTTATTGATAAAACAGTAACTTTAATTGATTTGGTAAAACCTAAATTGATTGTATGTTTGGGAGGCCGGGCTTATCATGATCTGACAGAAGATGGTGAAAAAATAAGAAAAAATCACCAACGTCTATATCTTGATTCTGAATGTAAATTTATTAATCCAAAATTTAAAAAAGTGATTGGAATGGATCGTTCTGGGAAATGGCCTGTTAACGCGTTGGTTGATGAAATTGTTTGTCGATTGAAATAATGTTTGTGAAAACTCTTTCCTAACAAAATAGCTAAAAAATCTCCAAAACGCTTAGAATGCGCACGCTTCGATATTCTGAAATAACAACTTTCCTGCCTTGAAGTATTCTTCAAGGTAGCTTGGATTCTGGTAATAGCAGTCTGAATTGAAATTGGAAATGTAGCCGCTAATGGCGTTTTTTGTGTCCGAGCTTAAAGCCCTCGTTCACGAAGTGCCCTGCGTTTCTTAATTTCTTCAAGCGGAATTTCCGACATATCAGAGATTTCTTCATCGGTCAGCTTTCCGTTGGCGTGCTTGAGTACGTAGAGCCAAACATCAACGGGGTCGACGATTTCGTCAACGGTCTTGTTGAACCTGGGCTGGTTAACCATAATATACTTATTTTTCGTGAAAATTGCATTGAAAAAGCTTTTGTTCCCTAGTGAACGTTTTGAGCTCATTAGAGCCCCCTTTTTACCCCCATTTTCCGTAGTTTAGCCTTTACTAATTAGCCTATGCTTTCTAAATTTAGCGTGGACTAATAAATAAGGTGTGTTTTTGTCTAATCGGAGCCGTCCTATGGAACAAGTAAAGTTAAGCCAGAGCCTTGAAGACTACTTGGAAATGGTGCACATGCTGCGCCTTGCGAACGGGATTGCCCGTGTCCGCGACATTGCGGCGGCGCTCAAGGTGAAGATGCCGTCGGTTGCCAAGGCGGTAATCGAACTCAAGAAGCTCGGCCTTGTGACGCAGGAACCTTACAGCGGTGTTGAACTCACTTCGGAAGGTGCGCTGGTGGCGTCCCAGATTCTGAACCGTCACATTCTGCTGAAGGGTTTTCTTATCAAGCTAGGCGTGTCCGAGGCAATTGCCGACAAGGATGCCTGCAACATGGAGCACATTCTTTCGGCGGAAACTCTCGAGAAAATCGAGGAGTTCGTGAACTCCCCCAATACGGGTGTGACGGCGAAAAAGTCGAACGCCGCTAAATCTAAGAAAAAGTAAATCGTTGGTGTATGAATAACGAACCGAAGTTTTCGGAACTTAAAAAAGGCGACAAGGCCGAAATTATTGGATACAACACGGGTGATTCGCATTACAAGTCCAAACTTTTGTCGATGGGGCTTGTGCGTGGCGTGGTGTTGCAGGTTTTGCAGGTGGCCCCGCTCGGTGACCCGGTCGAGGTCAGCGTGCTTTCGTACAGGCTTTCGCTCCGTAAACAAGAAGCCGATGTGCTCAAGTTGAGGAGAATCTGATGCCTATCGAGAAAGAGGTTTTCACGATTGCGATTGCGGGCAACCCGAACTGCGGAAAGACTGCGCTCTTTAACTCGCTTACCGGCTCGAACCAGATTGTGGGCAACTGGCCGGGCGTGACTGTTGAAAAGAAAGAAGGCCAGTTCAAGCTCGACAACCACACGATTCGCGTGGTGGACTTGCCGGGCATCTACGCGCTGTTCGCGAACTCCGAAGACGAACGCGCCGCTCTTGATTACTTGCTCAAGGGCGAGGCGGACCTGGTCGTGAACATTCTGGATGCCACAAACCTGGAACGCAACCTGTTCCTCACGAGCCAGCTGATGGAAAAGGGCGTGCCGATGGTCTTGGCGGTGAACATGATGGATATTGCGGCGAGTCGCGGCATCCATGTGGACCTGCACAAGCTCGAAGAAATCCTCGGCGTGACGGCGATTGGCCTCACGGCGGTTTCGCCCAAGAGCTGCGAAGGATTCGTGAATGACTTGCACAAGCTGCTGCATAACAGCCGCGAACTTCCGCTCCCTAAGGCGGTCAAGCATTCCGAAGTTCTTGAAAAGCTGATTGAAGAAATTGCGGAGCCACTCAAGCCCGTAGCTGAAAAACTCGGCGCAAGCCCGCGCTGGACGGCGGTGCAGTACCTGGAACATAGCGGGCGCGTGCTGGAACTTGCCGATGAACTCGGTGTCGAAATCCCGCATGACAAGATTGAGGAGGACTTGGGCGAAGAGGTGGAATTTGCGCTGGCCGATTCCCGCTACTCCTACGCCCGCGACATCGCGAAGGCGGTCATCCGCGACAACACTACCAAGCGCACGCGAACTGACAAGCTCGACAAGCTCTTCTTGAACCGCATTCTGGGAATTCCGCTTTTCCTTATTGCCATGTATCTGGTGTTCTGGTTTGCGGTGAAGGTCGGCAGCGCGTTCATCGATTTCTTCGACATTTTGTTCGGTGGAATTTTCGTGGACGGCATGACGGAACTGTTGACGAAGGTTGGCGCTCCGGGCGTTGTCGTGGCGCTTTTGGCGAATGGCGTCGGTACGGGCATCCAGACGGTATCGACGTTCATTCCGGTTATCTTCTTCATGTTCCTTTGCCTTTCGTTCCTTGAAGATTCCGGCTACATGTCGCGTGCGGCTTTCGTGGCGGATCGCTTTATGCGGTTCCTCGGGCTCCCGGGCAAGGCTTTTGTGCCGATGATTGTGGGCTTTGGCTGCTCGGTGCCGGCGCTCATGGGCACGCGTACGCTCGAAAACAAGCGTGAAAGGTTCCTTACTTTGTTCCTAGTGCCGTTCATGAGCTGTGGCGCGCGCCTCCCGGTGTATGCGCTGTTCGGTGCGGCGTTCTTCGGTGAAAGCGCGGGGACGCTCGTGTTCGGGATTTACCTGACGGGCATTGTGATTGCGTTGATTTACGGCCTGCTCTTGCGCTATACGGTTTTCATGGGCAAGGAATCGACGTTTATCATGGAACTGCCGCCTTACCATTTGCCCAAGGTGCGCAACCTTTTCCGCCACGCATGGCTCCGCCTCAAGGAATTCGTTTTCCGCGCGGGCAAGGTCGTGCTCATTATGGTGACGGTGCTCGGCTTTATGGGCTCCGTCGGCACGGACGGTAGTTTCGGCAACGACAACAACGAAAAGTCGGTGCTGAGTGCCGTGGGTACGGTGATTACGCCGGTGTTTGAACCCTTCGGTGTCGAACGCGACAACTGGCCTGCATCTGTCGCGCTCTTTACGGGGCTCTTCGCGAAAGAGGCGATTGTCGGAACGCTCAACTCGCTGTATGCCATCGAGGGCTCGGGCGACGCTAACACTGCCGAAAAAGCGGGGGAGGCCGGCGCAGCTCCAGACGAGAGTGTGGCCCTTCGGCAGGCTCAGGGACCCGAGTCGTCGTTTAGCCTCAAGTCGACGGTGAAAGAAGCTCTCGTGAGTGTCCCGGCGAACCTGGTAGAAGTCTTTACCTCGATTGCGAACCCGCTGGGCGTCAAGGATGCGATTGCTGAATCCGAAAATGCCGGAAACGAAGGTGCGTACAAGACGATGCAGGCACATTTCAACCTCGGTCGCTTCCAGGTGCTGGCTTACCTGCTGTTCATCTTGCTCTATGTGCCATGCCTCGCCGCCATGGGAACCGCCTTCCGCGAACTCGGTCGCTTCTACGGAACGCTCATGATGGTGCTTCAGACGGTTATCGGCTGGAGTCTTTCGGTACTGTTCTTCCAGGTGACCTGTGGGCATTCCGTCGCATTAATCGTGACTTCACTCGTGCTTCTCGCCGGTGTGGTCGTCGCGCTCGTTGTCATAGGCCGCGACCAACGCAAGAAGAAAGTGTTCGAGTGATTTCGCCTTTGAGTCTGAAAATATTTTATATTTTCGCCCCGACCTCCAGACGAGATTCCGCATGGTACATTTTTTGAATAATTTGAAAATTTCGACAAAGGTGGCTGTTTTTGCCCTTTTGGTCGGATTTTCGCTGTCTTATGCGATTACGTCTATTCCTATTAATGGCGTCAAGGCTTCGGCCACTTTGCCTGACTTGGGACAGAGGAATTTCCGTCCCGAAAATATGGTCATGAAAAAGAACGTGCATCCGTTCTATCAGGTTTGGGGCGCTAAGTACAAGGACAAGCCCATTACATTGGAATTCATTGTTGAGGCGCAGCGTCTTGACGTGATAACTTTGTTCAACGGGTACATGCGCGATTCCTCGTTCTATACGAATTTCAGTCTTGCGAAGAATATAAAGATTTACCAGAACTCGTCGGATAATTTGGTGCGGTCGCTCACGCTCTCCAAGCCGAAGTGGGGTGGTTTCAAGAATCCGCATCCCGACATCATCGTTTTCGAAAAGCCCTTGCAAAATGTATTCAAGATTATTATCGAAATTGAAGACATTTATCCGGGTAAGGCCTGGAACGATGTGTGCATTGCGCTCGTTAAGTTTTGGGGGTTCCCTAGGTTGCCTCGTAAGCTCAAGACGTCGCAGCTGACTGATCCTCGGGATGGCCAAAGCTACAAGACGGTCAAGATTGGGGAACGCGTGTGGATGGCCCAGGATTTGCGCTACAAGACACCAGACAGTCGTCCTTTTACGGATGCTGATGCGCCTAATTTGCGTTTGCCTGCCGATGCGGGACTCGAATATCCTGAATCCGATATTGAAGGAATTTGCCCCGAAGGTTGGCGCCTTCCGACGGAATCCGAATTCGTAGACCTGAAAACGGCGTTTCCTGAAACGTCCACTCTTGATGATTTCTTTGCGGCGTCATTCCGTAGGCCTCTTTATTCCATTCGTGAAGAAGAGACTCCGGGGCGCGAGCAGGGCTATGCAACGGATGTCGAGGAATTTTTCTATCCGACCGATGTCTACGGGTTGAATTTTTCCACATTGACGCGACATTACTATGATAGCGAATGTTCCGAAGAAAGCAGCGAAAAGTTTGCCTTTTCGTCGTACTGGACTTCGGATTCAAAGGAAATTCCCTTGTGGCCTGACGAAGACGGAAATGTCGAAGTGAAACAGTTGCGGTTCTATCGTTTTGGCGGTACCGACTATTGCGAAGCGATGCTTTGCCGCGAAGATTTCCACTTTGTCCGCTGCGTGATGGAATAGTTTTTTTCGCTACATAATTTGCGACAAAATATTCTCACTACAGAATTTATTTGTATTTGATGCGAGTAACGCAAAATCCGCCGGCTTTCACCGGCGGATTGCATTTTGAGGTTCTGTATATGAATTTGGTTGGGACGGTCAATGTTGCTTAGTAGATGAACTGGCATTTGGCTGCGCACCTTTGACGCGCAGCCGATGTTGTTTAGTAAATAAACAACATCTCACGATATTTCGGCAACGGCCACTTTTCGTCGGGCACGATGCTTTCGATCTTGTCGACGATAATGCGGAGATTAGCCATGGCATCAAGAATCGCTTCGTGCTTGTCGCCGAGAGCGGCTTCCATCTGGGCCACAGCGGCTTCGAGTTCCTTGAGCTTTTCGCCGAGTTCGCGGGCGTAACCGTCCACAGCGTAGAAACCCTGGGTCTTGGCCATTTCGTTGGTCTTGAGGGCGTTGCTGTAGGCGCAGAGCACCTGCGGAAGCACCACGTTCTTTGCGATATCGAAAGCAATCTTGCCTTCAATGTGAATCTTCTTGTGGTAATCTTCCATGTTGACTTCGTAGCGGGAATCGAGTTCGCGCTTGTTGAACACGCCGTACTTTTCGAACAGGGCCACATTTTCTTTTTTATTGAGTGCCTGGAGAGCTTCCATGGTGGTGCGCACATTCGGGAGGCCGCGCTTGGCCGCTTCTTCCACCCATTCGTCGGTATAGCCGTTGCCGTTGAAAATGACGCGCTTGTGTTCCTTCACGATTTTCTGCAGCAGGTTCTGCAGTTCTTCGTGGAACTTGTCGGCAGGAACATTGGCGAGCTTGTCGGCGATGATGTCGAAGGCTTCGGCGACGATCGTGTTCAAGATGACGTTCGGTTCGGAGCAGCTCTGGCTGGAACCCGGAGCGCGGAATTCAAACTTGTTGCCGGTGAAGGCGAAGGGCGATGTACGGTTACGGTCGGTCGCGTCGCGGGGGAGCGGCGGCAGCGTGTCGGAACCGAGCTTGAGGGCGCCGGCCTGCTTGCTGGACTTCGGATCGCCCTTTTCGAGCTGGTCGATGACGTCGGCGAGCTGGTCGCCGAGGTACATGGAGATGATTGCCGGAGGAGCTTCGTTGGCACCGAGACGGTGGTCGTTGCCGGCGCTAGCGACTGCCATGCGGAGCAAGTCGGCGTGGGTGTCGACAGCGTAGATGACAGCGCAGAGCGTGGTGAGGAAGATGGCGTTCTGGTGCGGGTCCTTGCCCGGGTTCAAGAGGTTTGTCTTGCCGTAGTTTACGGACCAGTTGTTGTGCTTACCGGAACCGTTGATGCCGGCGAACGGCTTTTCGTGCAGCAGGCAAACGAGGCCGTGGCGGTCGGCAACCTGGCGGAGCACTTCCATAATCTGCATGTTGTGGTCGCAAGCGAGGTTCACTTCCTCGAACATCGGGGCAAGTTCGAACTGGGCCGGAGCGACTTCGTTGTGGCGGGTCTTGGCCGGAATGCCGAGTTTCCAGAGTTCCTTTTCCACATCGTTCATGAAGTTGATGATGCGTGCCGGAATGCTACCGAAGTAGTGGTCTTCCATCTGCTGGTGCTTAGCCGGAGCGGCACCGAACAAGGTGCGGCCGGCCTGGTACAGGTCGGGGCGCTGCAGGTAGAAACGCTTGTCAATCAAGAAATATTCCTGTTCGGCACCGAGCGTGACGGTCACCTTCTGCTGGGCCACGCCGAAGAGACCCATGAGGCGGTCGGCGGACTTCTGGAGAGCCTGAATGGAACGGAGGAGCGGAGTCTTCTTGTCCAAGGCTTCGCCGGTATAGCTACAGAAAGCGGTCGGGATGCAGAGGGTGGCACCGTTGCCGTGACGCTTGATGAAGGCCGGAGAGGTCGGATCCCAGGCGGTATAGCCACGGGCTTCGAAAGTAGAACGGAGGCCGCCGCTGGGGAAGGACGATGCGTCCGGTTCGCCGACGATCAGGTTCTTGCCGCTGAAGGCGAGAATGGCCTTGCCGTCTTCGGGTTCAAGGAAGGAGTCATGCTTTTCGGCGGTAGAACCGGTAAGGGGCTGGAACCAGTGAGTAAAGTGGGTGGCGCCGCGGTCAATAGCCCATTTCTTCATGGCGTGGGCGACTTCGCCTGCGATGCTCGGGTCAAGCGGTGCGCCGCCATCGATGGTGGCGAAGAGCTTTTTGCAAATGTCCTTGGGAAGATATGCGCGCATGGCCTCGGCGTTGAAGACATCTTCGCCGTAGAAGTCGATGTTTGCGGGTGCTGCGGGGAGGTTAGCGCCGGCGTTTTCGCTGGCGATTTCCTTGATAGCTTTTAATCTGTATTCGTTGCTCATGGCAATCTCCTATGAATTTTGTTTTCGGTGCCATGAATGCAAAAATCGTGCCAAAGATGTAAAACGCTCAAAAAATGTTAAAATCGCGCGTTCGACAATGCAAAACGCCTTCGTTTACACAAATTGAATTACACAATGTGTAATAAAATTACTGAAATTACATTTTGTGAAAATTAAGCCGGTGCCGTTTTTTAGGCAATGAGCATCTTTACGCCGATGCCGATGAGGATAATTCCTGCGATGATTTCAGGAATCTTTGTCTTGAAACGCTTGGCGGCGTGACGGCCGATTTCGTAGCCGATAATGCCCATGATAAAGCTTGCAAGTGCAATGGCGCTGGTGGCAAGCACCATGTTCGCGTTCAGAAATGCAAACGAAATTCCGACAGCGAATGCGTCAATACTTGTCGCAACTGAAAGCAGCAAAATGTTTGCAATCGTCAAGTTTTTCGCGGCAATCTGTTCGCCTTCTTCTTCGCCCGCATCACCGCGGACGGCGCCCCAAATCATGCGCCCGCCCAGAATGCAGAGGATGGTGCAGGCGATGGGAGTGCCCACGGAATTGAACCAGCGCTCGGCGAAACTCCCGAGGAAATACCCGAGCAGTGTCATGCCGCCCTGGAATACTCCGAAGCTAACCGCCTGGAGCATGGCGCGGCTGTATTTGATTCCTTTTTTAGAAAGTCCCGTGGCGATTGCGACGGCGAAGCAGTCCATTGCCTCTACAATCGCGATAATGATGATTTCAATAATGCCCATAAGAACGTCATTGCGTAGAATATTTGTTGCTTAAAACGTCATTGCGAGGAACGATAGTGACGAAGCAATCCATTTTACTTACTGAATTTATACCTACCCAACAAATCGAAGTACCTAGCCTTCGGCGAAATCTTTACCGCCGGACGATGTTTGCGTATTGCCGTAGTTTCCTCTTCATCATACACAAAGAAGTATTCGCGAAAGTTGTAGTAATCCTCCGTGCTTCGATAGTATTTAAACATGAATCCTTTGTCGGTGTAGCTGAGTTCTATTGTATCGCGAACCGTAGCCTCGTTTTCGTTCATCTCGTATTCAAAGCATCTCAAATCGTTTTCGGGGTCTCCTACAATAAACTGTGTGTAGTACCTGGGATTATCCGTATAGTAGTCATAGGTCTTTTTATAGAATACGGTGTCGTTGGAAAGGTAAAAGTCGCTGAAATCCCAGAGTTCATCCCAATCCGGACCTCCGGGGGCAAAGCTCAACGAGTAAATGTGACCGTCGATTTTTTTGTACGTGATAGAATCTTCCAGTTCACCCACATAGAAATTCTTTTGAGTGTATATAACGGTGTCGCCGGATTTACTCTGCGAGATGATGGCTTCGTAATTTTTTCCTGTCAAGGCGGTTTCGTCTACATCCCAATAGATGTACTCGACAGAAGAAGACAGCCCCTCTATCATGCGGTCGGTACGCATACTATCTAGTTTTCCATCGCTCCAAAAGTATTTGTAAGACCCGGCCATGCTGTCTACAAAGAAATAGGAAGAATCGCGGTGAACATTCGCAAATGTAAAGAACGATTCGTTATTGTTGACGACTAAATCTGTACAGGTGTTTGATGCTGCAAAACCCGCCAAAAGCATTAAGCAAAATAAGATTTTTTTCATTTGTGTCTCCTAACGTAAAGATAAAAAATTATATTATTTCGTGAAAAGAAAGGAGATGCCCTGTCTGGGCAGGGCATGACATTTTATAAAGGATGGCGTTTTGAAACTGCGTGTTGCTGTCATAGTCTTTGTTTCGGTGTGTGCGCTTTTTGCGGTGGATGCGTTCGTGCTTCCGCCGGTTACTCCCGAACTCAAAAAAGAGGCGCAGGACTATTATAATAATGAATGTAAGGGGTGTCATCGCTGGGCGCGCAAGTTTGCCGCCCCTCCGATGCGCGACAATGTGGAGCATTATGCCGGAAATCCGGAAGGCATGGTGCGTTACCTGATGCACCCGACTCCGCAGCACCCCGACGAGTGGCCTGCCATGGAAATCACTCCGCTTACCGAGGATCAGGCAAAAATGATGACGGCCTGGCTCCTGTACATCCTCAAGAACCCCGACGACCCGGGGAGACCCAAGTAAAAGCGGCCGAAGCCTCCCAATTCTTTTCATTTTCACCCTTAACAAAGGGTGTAAATTTTTTTAAATTTGGCGCCGTCCTAAGAACGGAGTGCCCATGCCCAATATACACGCCAAAGAATCCCTCCAGAGTTTCCTCGCTGGCGTCAAGACGACCATCACCCCTGAACTTTTCCGCACGGTACGCAGGGGCTATAGCAAGAAAAGCTTCATCAGCGACCTGATGTCGGGCCTCATCGTGGGCATTCTCGCACTTCCGCTTGCGATTGCGTTCGCTATCGCTTCGGGCGTGGGTCCGGAACGGGGCCTCTACACGGCCATCATCGCGGGCTTTGCGATTTCTTTCCTGGGCGGTTCCCGTTTCCAGATTGGCGGTCCCACCGGTGCTTTCATCGTGATCGTTTACGGTATCGTGAGCCAGTACGGTTACGACGGCCTCGCTTCGGCGACGCTCCTGGCCGGTATCCTCCTGATTATTTTCGGTCTCGCTAAATTCGGGGCCATCATCAAGTTCATTCCGTTCCCGGTGACCGTGGGCTTTACCGCCGGTATCGCGATTATCATTGCGCTTGGCCAGGTGCCGAACTTCTTCGGGCTCCGCTTTTTGGCGAAGGACCCGGCCGATGCCGTGGGTAAGATCAAGCTTTACGCTTCTTCGCTCGATACCATCAACATTTATGCGGTGATTGTGGGCCTCGTGGCGCTCGCCGTCTGCATCTTGTGGCCGAAGATCACCACGAAAGTCCCCGGTTCCCTGATAGCGATTATCGTGGCGACGGTCATGGTGAAGGTTCTCGGCTGGGACGATCCGATTACGGGCCACGGCGTGGTGACCATCGGCATGAAAAACCACATCCCGAGCGGTTTCCCGATGCCGCACCTGCCGAACATCAGCCTCGAAATGATGCAGAAGGTGTTCCAGCCTGCTTTGACGATTGCTATTCTCGGTGCAATTGAATCGCTTCTTTCGGCAGTGGTGGCTGACGGTATGACCTCGACCAAGCACCGTTCCAATACCGAACTTTTTGGCCAGGGTGTCGCGAATATCCTTTCGCCGATTTTTGGCGGTATCCCGGCCACGGGTGCCATCGCCCGTACGGCGACCAACATCCGCAACGGTGCCGTGAGCCCGATTTCGGGCCTGGTGCATGCGGTGGTGCTTCTCCTTATTATGCTCGTGCTCGGCAAGTACGCCGAAATGATTCCGATGGCAGCCCTTGCCGCCGTGCTTTTCCAGGTCGCTTTCAACATGTGCGGCTACCGCAGCTTCATCAAGATGTTCAAGGCTCCGAAGAGCGACGTCATCGTGATGCTTGTGGCCTTCTTCCTCACGGTGATTATCGACCTGACTGTCGCGATTGAAGTCGGCGTTCTCCTTGCTGCGGTGCTCTTTATTAAGCGCATGAGCGACGTTTCCGAAATGGAAACGGTGACGGAAGCCCTCAAGGAAGACGACGAAGAAGCCGCCCACAACGATCTCAGCCGCCAGGTGCCAAAGGGTGTGGTGGTGTACGAACTCGCCGGTTCCCTTTTCTTTGGTGCGGTGGACAAGTTCAAGGATACCATGGCCCGCATCTCGGACAAGCCGAAGATTCTTATCCTGCGTATGCGTAGCGTGTCTAGCATCGATGCCGCCGGTATCCAGATGATCGAAGACTTGCTGAACCGTTGCAACCGCGAAGGGACGCAGCTCTTGCTTTCGGGCGTGCATGCTCAGCCGGTGGTGGCGCTTACCCGTGCAGGCGTCCTCAAGCAGCTTGGCGAAGAAAACGCCCTCGGCAATATCGATGCCGCCCTTAACCGTGCCCGCGAACTCCTCGGCCTTCCGATTGTCGATACCTCGCACGAAGTGCAGCAGGCTCCGACGGTGTCCTGGGAAAAGAACCTCGACAAGCCGTGGATGCCCGAAGAATCGAATGCCGCTGTGGCCGAAGAAACTCCGGAAGTCATCGCCGAAAAGATGATGGACGAACCCGTCGTCAAAATCGAAGAAAAGTAATCCCGCGCACCGCAGCCTGTCATCCTGGACCCTTGAAGGGGGGGGGACGGGATCCAGTGCAGAACTTGCCGAACATTCTTAATGTGACGGAAATCTCAGTGTGATTTCCGTCTCTTTAATTAAGGGTTGACAAAACATACATTTAAGGCATGAAAATCAAGAACATAGCTGTACAAGAAAAAAATGAACTCTTTTTCTTTGACTTCGCAGTCAAGTACATTCTGGCTTTCAGCGCCGTTCTCCTGA
Source organism: Fibrobacter sp. UWH4 (assembly GCF_900142475.1). NCBI lineage: Bacteria > Pseudomonadati > Fibrobacterota > Fibrobacteria > Fibrobacterales > Fibrobacteraceae > Fibrobacter > Fibrobacter sp. UWH4. The sequence continues at coordinate 85,426 of NZ_FRAY01000004.1, read as the reverse complement.
CTCTCCTCAAGTTCGTATAGACGAAATAAACAAAAAGTCCGAATCGCTTCTTTGATTTTGTGCTTTTTTTTGTTATATTTTGTTTGTATTTTTATGAGGAGGACAAATGCGTTTGAAATATGCATTTTCTTTAGTTACAGCGGCTGCCTTGCTTGCAGCTTGCGATAGCACCGTCACCAACACCAACGACGATGCAAAGGCCGAAGGCAACATTACCATCATGGTGGTGGACAACCATTCCGGAGCTGCTCTTTCCGGTGCGACAGTCTATTCCGTGACCGACGACAAGGCGGTTGTGGGCGACTCCCTGGGCCGTTCCGTGTGGAAAAAGCGTGCCTTGGGCGACCACAGCTTCCAGGTATCCAAGGATGGTTACGCCACCGTTCATACGCAGGTGACTCTTGCCGAACAGGGCCAGGGCGATGTTCCGCGCGTGGGCGATGTCGTCCAGACGGTCCCGATGTACAAGTCCGGCGTGCTGGCCAAGGGTATCGTCCTGTATAACGACGACAAGGGCAAGCTGAATGCCGCTTCGAAGGTTACCGTTTACGCCAACCTGCCCCCGGAGTTCGTTCCGAGCGAACTTTCTACCCAGACCAACGACAAGGGTGAATACACCTTCGACAACCTTCCCGAAGGTGTAGAAATCGCCATTTCCGTGGGCCAGGAACTCATCGACTCCAAGAAGTATGTGGGCGATGCAGTGCATCCTATCGGTGGCGCCTCCTATAGGTCTGGCGACCTGATCAACGTGGGGGCGATCAATCTCGTGAAGACTGCAGCCCAGATCGTCAAGGTGGCTGACAACACTTCCGAAATCGATACGGTTTCCGACGTGACCTTCACCTTTGCCGCCGAACTGGAAGCCGACTCGGTCAATGTTTCCAAGTGGACTGTCACGAAGGGCGGTAACGATGTCCTGGTGACTGTCGCCCTGAGCAGCGACAAGCGTACTGTGTCCGTTTCTCCGTATACCGAAAAGTGGACCAAGGGTGCAACCTACAGTGTCCGCGGTACGGTTTATTCCGTAGATGGCTCATCTTCGACGGTGAGCGCCTCCTTTACGGTTGGTGGCGGTTTTACGAGTAGCAGTGCAAGACCGGGTAATGTCGATGGCCTCAAGATTACGGAAGATCCGGATTACACCTATTACATTCACCTTTCCTGGAACGAGGCTAAGGGCGACGTCTATCGCTACAACATCTACCTCAAGACGAACCTGGTCAACGATTTCGCCTTCTATACCAGCACGGCGGACACGACCTACAGGATCGACCTGGATGACTTCTCCTCGAGTGTTACGGATGTTTACTACATCGTTCTTCCGGTGAATGACGATGGCGTAGAAGCCGATATCGCCGGTGCAAGATCTGTGAAGTATACCATTGAATAAGTTCCTCAGAAAGGGAACCTTTTAACTCCTTGGCCCGCCGATTTTCTTCGGCGGGTTTTCTGTATAAAAAGTCCGCCGGCAATCAAACAGATGCTGGCGGATCTATTTATGGAATGTGCCTGTCCGGACTTTGTTGGAACAGGAATTTAAAGTTCGTCGTTTTCTTCGGAAGAGGAACTTTCAGCGGTGCTGGAACTGGATTCCTCGTCATTCTCGGAGGAAGAACTTTCCGCGGCGCTGGAGCTGGAATTTTCGTCTGCCTCGGAGGAAGAACTTTCTTCTTCGCTGGAACTGGATTCCTCGTCTGCCTCGGAGGAAGAACTTTCTTCTTCGCTGGAGCTGGATTCCTCGTCTGCCTCGGAGGAGGAACTGTCAGTTGATGAGTCTGCCGAATCTTCGCTGGAACTGGAATCTTCGTCGAATTCGGAGGATGAACTTTCTTCGTCGATGGACGAGGAACTCTTGGGAGTGACAATGGCGTCGTCTTCGTTGAAAACGGCCTTCGAACTGGAACTGGCGGTCTCGTCGCGGCGAACACTGCTAGAGGAAACCTGCTTATCTTTTTCCCAGCCGATTTCGACCCATTCGCCGTTTTCGCAGCGGTAGTAGCTTCCCGTGGCGAGAACCTGCTGGGTTTCACCGGCCTTGTTGCATACTCCGAGTTCGCTCACGGTCTTCACAATGCCTTCGGGCAGCGGTTCCGATGCCGCAGTGGAGGTTCCACTATCGCTGTCGCCGCAAGCCGCAAGAATCGCCATAGATGCCATGGATGCGCCCAAAAACGCTTTTTTCATCCTGTTCTCCTTTTCAATTCCCAAAAAGTGTCTTAATTTGTAGTGAAAATATATAAAAATTGAGATAAAAAATCTAAAAAGCCCGCCTTGAGCGGGCTTCAAGTTCGTAAAAATCGGTGATTTTACAGTTCTTCCACGGCTTCGGCGCGGAGGTTCTGCACGATGTGGTCCTGACGCTGCGGCGTGTTGTTGCCCATGTAGTAGGCGAGCATCTTGCCGAACGAGGCATCGGGCGGAAGCACCACCGTTTCGAGGCGCATGTCTTCACCGATGAACTGGCCGAATTCTTCCGGAGAAATTTCACCGAGACCTTTGAATCGAGTGATTTCGAGACCGGTCTTGCCGATTTCCTTGGCGGCCTTGTCGCGTTCCACTTCGTCGTAGCAGTACTTGGTCACCTGCTTATTACGCACGCGGAAAAGCGGCGTCTGCAGAATGAACAGGTGCTTCTGTTCCACCAGCTCGGGGAAGAACTGCAAGAAGAAGGTCATCAGCAAAAGGCGAATGTGCATACCGTCCACATCGGCATCGGTCGCGATAATCACCTTGTCGTAGCGGAGGTTTTCAAGACCGTTTTCGATATCGAGTGCGTGCTGCAGCAGGTTGAATTCCTCGTTTTCGTATACCACCTTCTTGGTCATGCCGAAGCTGTTGAGCGGCTTACCGCGCAAGCTGAACACGGCCTGCGTCTGCACGTTTCGGGCCTTGGTAATGGAACCCGATGCAGAGTCACCTTCGGTAATGAAGATCATGGTTTCGCGGTTCAAGGCGTTCTTCGTGTCGGTCAGGTGAATCTTGCAGTCGCGGAGCTTGCGGTTGTGCAGGTTCGCCTTTTTCGCGCGGTCGTTCGCAAGCTTCTTGATGCCCGCGATTTCCTTGCGTTCGCGTTCGTTCTGCGTAATGCGGTTTAAAAGTGCCTTTTCGGTTTCGGGGTTCTTGTGCAAGTAGTTGTCGAGCTGCGAGGCCACGTAGTCTACAATCCAGGTACGCAGCTGGGCGCCGCCTGGAGCGACCGTTGTCGAGCCGAGTTTGGTCTTGGTCTGCGATTCGAAAACCGGTTCCTGGATTCGCACGGAGATGGCGCCGATAATGCAGTTGCGCACGTCGGCCGGGTCCAGGTCCTTCTTGAAGTGGTCGCGGGCGCCTTTCACAATGCCTTCGCGGAAGGCCTGCTGGTGCGTGCCGCCCTGGGTGGTATGCTGGCCGTTCACAAAGCTGTAGTAGTGCTCGCCGTACTGGTTGCCGTGGGTAAAGGCAACTTCGATATCGTTTGCCTTAAAGTGAGCCACCGGGTAACGGATAGAATCGTCCACGTGGTTCTGCAACAGGTCCAGGAGCCCGTTCGGGCTGTTGTAGGTCTTGCCGTTCATCACGAGCGAAAGCCCGTTGTTCAGGTAGGCGTAGTTCCAGACCTTTTCTTCCATGTAGCCAGGCAAGAATCGGAAATTCTTGAAAATGCTAGCGTCCGGTTCGAAATAGATTTCGGTACCGTTCTTTTCGGTGGTGTTCTTCTCGCGTTCTTCGCGGACAAGCTTGCCCTTGCTGAATTCGGCTTCCTTGACGCGGCCGTCGCGGAAACTTTTCACGATAAACTTGGTCGAAAGCGCGTTCACCGCCTTGGTACCCACACCATTCAAGCCCACGGATTTCTGGAAGGCTTCGGAGTCGTACTTACCGCCGGTGTTAATCTTCGATACGCAGTCGATGACCTTGCCCAGCGGAATGCCGCGGCCGTAGTCACGTACGCGGGCGCTGTGGTCTTCGATGTCAATAATAATCTGCTTGCCGGCACCCATCACGAATTCGTCGATGGAGTTGTCGATAATTTCTTTCACCAGCACGTAAATGCCGTCGTCTGGGCTGTTGCCGTCGCCGAGCTTGCCGATGTACATACCCGGACGTTCACGGATATGTTCGTTCCATTCCAGTGTTCTAATGCTGTCTTCGGTATACTTTGCTGCTGCCATAGTAATTAGAAACTCTCTTTTTTCCAGCCTGTCATGCCCGACGGTCCTATCGCCTCGTTGAGGCTCCAGGATGACAGGGCATCTCCAGTCTAGTAGAAATTTGTTTTATACTAAAAATTTTAGACGATACAAAGATAAACATTTTTTTTGACATTTTTGTGACAAAACCTGTTTTAGGCCCCCTTTATTTTGCTATTGTTGGCTCATGCTTATACGAACAAATTTGGAAAAAATCTTTTTCGCCATACTTTTGGCATTCCTTTGCATCACAATCGGTAAGGATTGGTACGATTTCTATACATGCGGCGCAGTGGGGCGGTGCATTTCTGCGGCAGGGCAGATGCAGTATATTACGAAGTTTGTCATGTCGTCGTGCCTGACTGTTCTTGCCTATCTTATGGCGAATAGGGCCTTTTGTGCTCGCGATGGACGTTTTCTGCGCCTGGCCTATTGCTTCTCGCTACTGGCTGATTTCGGATTCAGTGTGTTCAATATCATTTTCCCCGATAACGGGTCTTTGAGTACGGTACTCGGCATAGGCTTTTTCATGGTGTTCCAGACGATTCTCATTTACAGGCATACCCGTCAAGACGAACAAGACAAGAGTTTCCCGAAGGTGTTCTGGATTATCGTTGCCCTCGCGGCTCTTTTTGCCGGACTCGCTGTCGCAGGAATCATCGGCGCTATTGTTGCCGAAGTGCTTGTCTATGGCGGTTTTGTCATCACCTCGATGGTTGTCGGTATTCTGGCTCCCCGTAAGGCCTATTTCCCAAAGAAGAACGCTCTCTTTATCCGCTGGGGTGTAGTAGCTTTCTTTATAGGGGATGTTCTTGTCGGTTTGTCGATGCTTTCTGGTGAAGACCATAGTGTACTTCAGCTGATTTCGTGCATTGCGAATAATATGATCTGGCTCGCTTATGTTCCTGCTCAGTTGATGTTGATTCGCGGAGCCGCCAAAGAATAGTTTTTTCTATTTTTGGGTGCGTGATAGAATCCCTTTCAGAATTTATTACGTTTGCCCGTAGCGAAACGCTCAACCTCTTCAGCAAGGCTGAAGGGGGCGCAATTCATGTAAACGGGGCGACGGTCCCGGCAGCAGCCATGATGGTGGCCTCACGGTTCCTTAAAAAGCCGAACCCGATTCTGGTGGTGGCCAAGGATTACAAGAGCGCCGAGAACTGGGTCGAAAATCTGGAAGGGTTGCTGGGCGAAGATTTTGTCCGGTTTTTCCCGTCGATTGGCTTGAAACCTTACGAAAAGAAGGTGCCGTTCGAAGGCGTTGTCGAAGAACGCCTCAAGTTTTTCCGCGATGTAGAGGGCGCGAATCCTTTTGTAACGGTTTGTCCGCTGGATTCGTTCCTGATGCGGCTTCCGGCACCGCATACGGTGATGAAGGATTGCCTTGAACTCAAGGTGGGCGGTGTTGCCGAGCCTTCGTCGCTTCGCCCCTGGTTCCTGGATCACGGATTCGTGGAACAGCCTGTGGTTTCGGGGGTGGGCGAGTTCTCCATTCGCGGATGCATTGTCGACGTAAACTGCCTTCTGTACCCGCATCCGATCCGTATCGAATTCTTTGGCGACGAGATTGAATCAATCCGTAGCTTCGACATTTTCTCGCAGCGTTCCGTAGAGACCATGAAGTCGGTGAAGCTTTTCCCGATGGGCGAGTTTACCGTCAAGGAACATGAGGCCGCCTGCTACAACGGCGACCTTTCGGGGCTCTGGTGGCACCGCGGGCGTTACCAGACGCTGAATTCCAGCTTGCTTGACTATTTGCCGAAGGCTTCGTTGGTGTTTGAAGAACTTTCGCTTTTGTCTGAGAATGCGGCTAGGTATTATGTGAACTGCGAGAACACCTTCAGGGAAGTTCGCGAGGTCGATACCGAAGCGGTGGACCCGGCGCATACCTGGTTCAAGATGGGCGAACTTTTGCGCCAGTTTGTGGGCCGTACCTCGATGGATGTTTCCCGCGTGCAGCTCAACGACGGCAACAGTCATGAGCTGAATTGCAAACCGCAGGATTTCTCGTCGAACGGAACCGATTCCGTGGCCAAGGAAATCGAGGAATTTACCGCCCGCGGCGGAACCGTTTACGTGGTGGCTCCGACGGCGGGTGCGCTTGGGCGCATCAAGCAGATGCTCGAGGGCTTGCCGGTCGAAGACTACATTGTCGGCAACATGTCCGAAGGCTTCTGGCTCGAAGATGACGGAATCGCCTTCCTGACCGAAACCCGCATTTTCAACCGTCATTCGAACAAGACCCGTAAACGCAAAATAGCGGGCTCCGTTTCAAGCGCCCTGATGATAGAATCGCTGAACCGCGGCGATTTCGTTTCGCACGAAGATCACGGCGTGGGCAAGTACTTGGGGCTTGTGCGTGTGAACGTGAACGGCGGCATGGTTGACTGTGCCTTGCTGGAATACGCCGGCGGAGACAAACTCAAGTTCCCTGTAGCGGACTTGCAGAAGATTGAACGCCTCGACACGCAAGAAACCCCTCCCAAGTTGGATAAATTGGGCGGCAAGGCCTGGGAAAACCTCAAGGAGCGCGTCAAGAAAAAGGTCATTCAGATTGCGCGCGAACTGGTGGAACTTTATGCCAAGCGCGAACTGGTGGAAGGCTTCGATTTCCCGCCCGATGGCAAGCTGCAGAAAGAATTTGAAGACGCCTTTGAATACGACCCGACACCCGACCAGGTGAAGGCTACCGAAGATATCAAGCGCGATATGGAATCGCGCCGCCCGATGGACCGCCTGATTTGTGGCGATGTGGGCTTTGGTAAGACCGAAGTCGCCATGCGTGCGGCGTTCAAGTGCGTGGTGAGCAAGAAGCAGGTGGTGCTCCTGGTGCCGACGACCATTTTGGCGGCCCAGCATTACGAAAACTTCATGGACCGATTTGCCGGTTTCGGCGTGAACATTGCGCTAGTGAACCGCTACAAGAGCGCCAAGGAAAAGAAGGAAATTTTCAAGCAGGTGAGCGAAGGCAAGGTTGACATTTTGGTCGGTACGCACAGCCTGCTTTCCGAAAAGAACCAGTTCAAGGATCTGGGCCTTTTAATCATCGATGAAGAACAAAAGTTTGGCGTGAAGCAGAAGGAAAAACTGCGTGAAATGCGCCTCGCGGTCGATACGCTCAGCATGAGTGCCACACCGATTCCGCGTTCGCTCCACTTGAGCATGACGGGCGTGCGCGATATTTCGCTGATTAATACGCCGCCCATGAACCGCCTGCCGGTTGAAACCAAGCTCATGAAGCGCGACGACATGGTGATTAAGCAGGCCATTGAAGACGAACTGGCCCGTGGCGGCCAGGTGTTCATTGTGAACGATCGCGTTCAAAGCATTTATGAACTGGCGGACGATATTGAACAGCTCGTGCCTGAAGCGCACATCGGTATTGCCCACGGGCAGATGAACGACCGCGACCTCGAAAATGCGATGGAAGCCTTTATTTCGCGTAAGTTCGATATCCTCGTCAGCACGAGCATTATTGAATCGGGCTTGGATGTTCCGAATGCGAATACCATTATCATCATGAACGCGCATCACTTTGGCATTAGCCAGCTTTACCAGATGCGTGGGCGCGTGGGCCGCAGCAGTGTGCTTGCAAAGGCGCTTTTGGTGATTCCCGCGAAGAACGAAATCTCGGCGGAATCGATGCGCCGCCTGAAGGCGCTTGAACAGTTTACCGATTTGGGTAGCGGTTATCAGCTGGCCATGCGTGACTTGGAAATCCGCGGGGCAGGCAACTTGCTCGGCCAGGAACAGCACGGCTTTATTGCCGAAGTGGGCTTTGAAACTTATGTGCGCCTAGTGCGCGAGGCGGTGGAACAGCTGCGCGGCGGTCCGTCCGAAAAGCCGATTCAACCCCGTGTGGAACTCGGCGTAGACGCTTACCTCCCCGAAGACTACATTCAAGATGGTCTCACTCGAATTTCGATGTACCAGCGGATTTCACGCGTAACGCATACCGACGAAATTGCAGGGCTTGCGCAGGAACTCGCGGATCGTTTCGGGCCTGTGCCCGAAGCCGCCAAGATGTTGCTGCTGGTGACCGAAATCGGGCTCTTGGCGGGGCGGCTCCGCATTCAGGGCCTGGTACAGCGCAAGGGAATGCTTGCGGCCACCTTCGTGGAATTTCCGCCGCCCGATCCGCGAATCATCAGCGAGATGTATGCGAATACGCAGTTCCCCATGCGCATCATGGGCGGCTCGCCGCTGCAAGTCGTGATTGAACTCGGTAAGGGAAATGCCGTGGAACTCGCCGAAAAGGCGCTCAAGGAATTCCGCGCCTTTGCGGTGATCAAGGCTGATTCGACGGTGGTGAAAAACTTGAATTCTTCTGCCGCGTCATCCTCTGACCGTTAGTTTATTTCTTGAGTAAACGGCTCGTTTCTTCGAGATGCTCCATCAGAACGTCTGCGATTTTTTCGACGGATTCGTTCTTGAGCAGGTTGGTCGCGATAAAGGTTTCGTCGGCGTCCGTCTCGAAACGAATCTGTTCTTCCGGAATCTGCGGAATGGCATCGAGAGTCGCTTTCTTGTGGAAGGAATCCTGGTGCAGCGAGAAAATCGGATTCAGCCCCTGTGCGGAGCGGACAACTGAAATGTCTCCGCCGAACCGGTGGAAAATCGCATGAATCTTCGGGGCGCGTTTCCGCGTCTTGATGTTCGACTTTTTACCGGGGTAGCCGCATTCGTTCAGAATCTTGATGATGCGCCCGTAGTCGCCGACACAGTGAATTTGCAAGTCGCGGTTGTAATCGCGTGCAAGTTCCACCTGGCGCCGGAAAGCCAATTCCTGAAGCCCCGGTTTTCCGTTGTCATCGGCATACCCTTCGTAGCGCTTGTCGAGTCCGCATTCGCCGACCCCCGCTTCAGGGTAGTTTCCTAGGAGCGATTCCAGACGCTCCCAGTCCGCTTCGGTAACGTTGCCGACAACCATCGGGTGAATCCCGTAGCTGCGGGTGGAACCTTCGAAAAGCCTTTCGTCCATCTTCTGTAGAATTTCCCATTCCCGTGGCTCGCAGGCGACCGCATTGAAGTGAAGACCTCGCTTCAGGAGAGTCCTTGCGAGTTGTTCCGGGTTCGAAATTCTAGCCAAATGAAGGTGAAAGTCGTTCATACCCTTAATATATACTGGAAAAAGTGCTTTTATATAGATAAATGCAAAAAACTTCTTGTTTTTTTGATAAAAAAAGCCTAATTTAAGGACATAGTGTATTTTTGCGTTAAAAAAGGAGTTTTTATGCGCGATCTTTTGGAAAAAGCCTTGAATAAGGGTCTTGGTGTTTCTTTTACGACCGAAGGTGGTTTTGCCGTTATCCGCATTACCAAGGGGGCCGATGTCGTTGCGTCCTGCAGCCTCGGTTCGGCCGATTTCCGCACCAGCGTCGAAGACTCCCTGCAGTCACTTCTGCTCGACCTGGAACGTAAAGGAATCTAGTTCAGAATTTGGAATTCAGAGTTCGGAATTTGCAAAAAAAGACTCGCTTTCCGCGAGTCTTTTTGTTTTATAGAGTATAGCCAGCTCGGTCTTTTTAGTTAATGCGGCCGACCAGGTTACCCGAGATCATGTAGTCCTTGGTGCTGCCGTAGCTGTGGAAACCGGCAGACAGGCTGAAGCGGTCGGTGAAAGCCTTTTCGAGGTAGATAGCTCCCAGGACGTCCTTCACATGCTTGGCTTCGAAGTTCACGAAGTCCTTGTGTTCGTGACGGTCGCCGACATATTCAGCTTCGATGATGATGCGGTCAACCACCGGAGTGTAGAAGGCGAGACCACCGGTCAACGGAATCACCAGGTCGTCGGCCATGTCCATCAGGGCGGCTTCGGCGAAGAGGTTCACTGCGTTCGTGCCGAGCGGGAGGTTTGCCTTCAAGGAAGCGTTGTGCTTGATGTCGGCCTTGCTGTCGTAAACGGCGTCGAACAGGTTGCTACGGTAGGCGAGCTGGACCTTCAGTGCGGAGATACCGGCGAGGTCATGGAAGTTGAATGCGGCGCGGATGTCACCCTTGTTCAGGTTTTCAGACTTGCTGATCAAGGAAATGTAGGCGGACATGTTGTCGGTCGGAATGAAACCGAATTGCAACTGGTTTTCAGGAGCCTGAGTGGAAAGGAATCCGTTCAGGTAACCGTCAATGTAGCCACCGAAGTAGTCACCGCTCTTGTCGGTGTTGTCCCAACGACCGACCTTGAAAGTGAACAGGTCGGTTTCCTGCATGGCCCATGCTTCGTCCAGCGAGAAATAGTCATCGCTGTACTGGCGGGTGCCTTCGCGGAGCTGTTCCTTCTTCACGTCCTTGTCGGTGTTGCCGTCGGCGGGTCTCAGGTCGCCGGGGTAGAAGGCGACTGCAATCTTGCCCTTGAAGTCTTCGGCTTCGGCGAGCACGGCAAAGTTGGCTTCACCGTTCCAGGTTTCGAGGTTGTCGCTCATTTCATCGTCTTCGCTGGTCCAGAGAACCTTGCCGGCTTCCAATTCAAAGTCGGCGTTGATGTCGAAGTTGATCTGGTTCACCGTCATCACGGCGTTCTGGATCATTTTTTTCTTTTTGCGCTTTTTCTTCTTGGCGGGCTTCTTTTCGGGTTCAGCGGCGGCCACTTCAGCAGGGGCCTTTTCTTCAGCCTTTTCTTCGACCTTTGCTTCGGTCTTGGCTTCTGCCTTGGGTTCTTCCTTGGCAACTTCTGCGGGGGCGGCTTCGGCTGCCGGTGCTGCGGCCTGTTCGGCCGGCTGTTCAGCTACGGGTTCTGCCTTGGCTTCTTCTTTGGCCGGGGCTTCAGCGGGAGCAGCTGCTTCTGCTGCCGGAGCGGGTGCTTCTGCTGGGGCTGCAGCGGCTTCAGCAGCGGGTGCTGCGGCCGGGGCTGCGGCGGGAGCTTCTGCAGCCGGGGCTTCTTTTGCCGGAGCTGCTGCGGGGGCGGCTGCTTCAGGGGCGGCAAAGACTGCTGCGGCCATGATGCAGGAGGCGATAAACATTTTCTTCATATAAGGAACTCCTTTATGTATTCCACGGGAATAATTTTAGTAAAATTATCTTTCACTTGTTGTTTCTTGTGATAATTTTAGATTAAAAAGTTAATTTTACTGCCACAAGAGGTTTATTTTGAAAAAGATTCTTATTTCCGTTATTTGTTTGGCTCTTTTCGCATCGTTCTCTTTCGCCCAGGAATCGCTGAGCGTTTATAAGAAAAACAGGGGGCAGATTGACGAAAACACCCCCGTAGGCTCGCTTCTGTTTACCGACTATATCAAGGAACTCCCGATTCCGATGGATTCCGTCAAGAAGGTGACCGTCGTCAAGGAAAAGGTCGTTGTCAAGGACAAGAAGGGCCGTGTCAAGAAGGACAAGAAAGGTAATCCAAAGACCAAGATGCAGCGCAAGCGTGTGGTGACCTGGGAAAAGGTTCAGCCTTCGGAACCGCCGCGTTTCGTGCCGATCCAGTGCAAGTTGGGCGAAGTCTGGGTCAAGCGTGCCGATCTGGCCCGTTTCAAGCAGGCCTCCTTGGACTTGAGTGGCGAGTACGCCTCCTCAACCGGAAGCGTTATCCTGAAAAAGTCTCCGACCAACCCGCGCTATTTCTCGTTCACCATCCAGAATGGTCCGTTTGGCGGCCGTGCCGAGCTCGAAGCGAGCAACGTGGAACTGCGTGAATCTAACGGCCATGCCCGCCTGACTTATACCGAAGACGGTTGTACCGTCGATATCGCCATCGCCGACCGCAAGGTGCGCGTGGCGCAGAGGGGCTGCTCCGAATACAACGTCGGCAACTACAAGCTCGAAGGCGAATATAACACCTATAAAGGGAACCGCCGTGTCGTCGAGACCTTCAATATGCCCGAACAGAGCTTCAAGTACAAGAAGTACCTGTGGTGCGGCAGCGGCTTCGACAGCTGCGAAAAGGTGAAGGATGACAACGGCACCGTGACTATCACCTGGAGTAAGGACGGCAACGGATTCATCGAACGCGCCGCGGGTGAAGATTCCCATATTTACAGGCCGTTCGAACACGTGATTCCGCACAAGCGCGACTTCTATAATGGCGAAAAGCCCTTGGCCATCAAGACCAAGCGTACCGATATGGCGGGCGAGTGGATGATCTGGTATTTCTATCCGCAGGCGCAGCGTTTCAAGATGGTGCGAGCCGGCATGCGCGAAGATACCGCCTATATGGAAATCTATGAATAAGGTGCTTGAACAGTCCCGGATGATGTTCCTGGACTCAGGGGTCCTGGTGCGTCTGCTGCAGATGCATCCGGATTACTATCCCGTGATTTCGGCGGTGCTGGATAGCGCCTACGAAAAGAATGCGACGATTCTCGTTTCGCAAATTACTTTGTTTGAACTTTCGCGTAAGGCGTATGCTGCGGGCGAGGGTGTCCTTGCGAGGCAGTACCGGGAATTTTTTGAATATTCACGGAACGTCAAGCCCTGCGATATCAATAGCGAAATTGCGGTCAAGGCTGCCGAAATCCTGAACCAGTCCGCAAAGAACGGCAATGCCCTTTCAACGGAAGAGTCCCTTCGCCTTGCGACGGCGTTCGTCTGCGGTGCAGACTGCTTCTTGACCGATCAGGGTAAGTTCCACGACCTGACGGATGTCCCGGTCGTGACGCTAGATGAAATTGTCTAAATGATCTAAAGCGGGAGTCCTAGCAGAACTCCTGCATAAAAGCCGCCCAGAAGGTCGTCGGCCATCACGCCCCACGCACCGGGAAATTTTTCGAACCGGTGGATTCCGAGCGGTTTGAGAATGTCGAAAAAGCGGAATAGCGCAAAGCCGATGATTAAAATCCACGGCGCGCTGATAATCCTGCCGGGTTCGACGAAGGCGAATGTCATGAAGATTCCGCAGACTTCGTCTATTACGATCCAGCCGGGGTCTTCGGTACCTGTATCTTTCATCGCCTTTTTCACGAACGGAATCGCGGCGAAGAAAATGACGATGGCGGCTATAAAAAACAGTGGCCAAAATCCGGAATGGACTGCGAGTAGTGCCATTGGGTAGGCAACAACGGTTGCCGCGAGGCTTCCCATGGTGCCTGGAGCTTTGGGCGACATGCCCGAACCGAAGAACGTTGTGACGAGAGTAGACAACAAATCGGTGCCCCGCCACTGGTGGGGCACGCGCTTTTTGCCGTACTTCTCTTTAAGTTCCTCGCGGTTCACTTAGTTGTCTTCATATTCAGAGCTGCCCCAGCCGTCGAGGTCGCCCGCAGCACGGCCCAGCGTAGCGCCGCCGAGAATTTCGTCGATACCCTTGTCTTCGGAATCGTCTTCCTCTTCTTCGAAGATGGAGGATTCTTCCAATTCGAGGTCTTCGTTCGGAATAATCGGATCGTCGTCAAGGTTGTTCTTGCTCTTTTTTCCTGCCATATTTTCTCCTTGGTAAAGGCGTTTCGTAATCTTTATCGCTATGATATAAAATTTTTTCTAAAAAAGGAGATTTTTTTTGAAAAAAATTCATTTTTTTTAGAAAAAGTTGTCTAAAATGCGTTTTTTGAAGGGTGTCGAGGGCTTCCGGGGCAATAAATTCTATTTTTGGGGGCGATGAAAGCGATTTTGATCATTGCGCACCACTGCATTTTGCCGGGGGCATATAAGGGGTTTGAAGAGATTCTTGACCGGCTGCATCACGATATGCCGGGTACCCGCGTGGCCAGTACGAGCCTTCTGGACCTCGAAAACGACCTTCGTGCACTCCTGCGCGAAGACGTGGAGTCCGTGACGCTGTTGCCTTACCTGCTTTTGAACGGTCAGCATACCAAGAATGACGTGCCCAAGGTAGTGGCCCGCTTGCAGGCGGAATTCCCGGAAATTCCGATAACCCTGTTGCCCTGTCTTGGCGACTGGAAAGAATTTGCAAGCATGGTGGTGGACGGCGTCCGAAATGCACAGGTTGGAATGTGTCGTACTGAACGTAGTGAAGAATCTAGATGTTCTTTAGATTCTTCGGCTACGCCTGATTCTATCGACTTCGGCTCCAGAATGACAGGCTTCGCTTGGGATGATGCTAGAATGCTGCGAGCTCATGCCTCAAATTTCTTCTCCATCGAGCTGAATCTTGAAGGCAGGAATGTGCTTGTGGTCGGCGGTGGCCGTATCGCGCTCCGCAAGGTGAAAACGCTTTTGCCCACGGGAGCCCGTATTACGGTGGTCGCCCCGCAGTTCGACCCTGAATTTAAGTCTTTAGATTCTTTGACTACGCCTGATTCCAGAATGACAGGCTCCGCTCAGAAAGACTCTTTGACGTCCGTAACGTTGATTAAACGTGCATACGAACCGCTCGACCTTCGCAGCGTCTTTATGGTGTTTATCTGCACCGACCAGCCCACGGTCAATGCCCAGGTGTCTAACGATGCCCACGCCCGTCGCATTCTGGTGAATAACGCGTGTGACTACCTTGACGGTGACTTTATCGTGCCTGCCCGTATGGATTTCGGCGAAAATATTGCGGTGACGGTTTCTACCCAGGGGCGTGCCCCGTCGCTCGCCAAGAAGCTCAAGCAGAAAATTCAGGCCGAGTGGGCCGAAGGCCTCGAACAGGTCGAAAAAGAATTCTACGAATCGTGATTAGAGTCACGTATTCCAAGTTGGAATAAAGGCCCGTGTGCTTTTTTCTTTAGAAAAGTATATTTTTCGGAAGAAAATTGTAACAAAGGAGCCTCCTATGAAAAAAACACTCGTTTTCGGTCTTGCCCTGGCTATGGGAATGTTGGTCGCCTGTGGTGACGATTCATCGAGCAATCCTTCAAATCCGGCAGATTCCGGTTCTGTTGATCCGGGTAAGAGCAGTGCAAGCTCCGATACCGAAGTTACGGAATCCCTTGCCGCTTTCTTCCCGACGGGCTATAAGGCGGAAGATGTCGTAGCTTGGTATACAAGCAATGTGGATACCATCTTGGAAAAGGATCAGACCAAGTTGCTTCTTGATGCGGTCTATCTGTTTAAGGATGGATCCTTCCTTGCGACCGAAAGCAAGCTGAAAATTAAGTCGGATGTAACAAAACTTTCCACCGGTATTGCGACCACGGGAACCTGGACTGGCGCCAAGAATGATTTCGAGAATGGCTCATTCGAAATTTCGTTCGTGTTCAAGAGTGAAGATGGCCGTACGGAAGACATGAAACTTCCGATTGAAATCAAGAATGGAAAGTTCACGCTCAGTCCTATGGGTGATACCGAATTGACCTTTACTTTGATGAGCTCCAAGGTACCGACACCGAGTGAACCTAGCGAAAAGACGATTGATACCAAGACGACTGATCCGAATTCTTCGAGTTCCGGTTCTACGTCCTCTGAAAATGTCAGCTATTCGATCGATGATGTTGAGCCTTTCTTCCCGACAGGGTACAAGGCAGAAGATGTCGCAGCCTGGTATGCCACTGATTTAGGTACGGATGTCGAAAATGACAGGACGAAGTATTATGTCGATGCGGTTTACCTGTTTAAGGACGGAACCTTCCTAGCGACCGAATGTCAACTGAAGGAAAGACCGGACCGTACTACATTCGAAAAGAAAATCGCAATGACAGGTACTTGGAGTGGTGCAAGCGAGGGCTTCGAAAATGGTTCCTTTGAAGTTGAATTTGAAGGGATGAAAATGCCTCTTGAAATCGTAGATGGCATATTCTCGATCAATCCCGATGGCGATCGTGGAATGACCTACACTCTGATGTCCTCCAGCGTTCCTGCGGCATCCGAAGAAGTGGATGTCGAAAAGAGTAAAATTGCAGATTAGTTAATGCAGAATTTTATGAGAATCCGGCCTTCGGGCTGGATTTTTTGTTATATTGAAGACAAAATAAGGAGAAAGACTATGGTTATCCGTCCTCGCCGCTTGCGTAAGAATGAAACGATCCGCAATATGGTGGCTGAAACTGCCGTGAATCCCGATGCTCTCGTCTACCCGATGTTCGTGGTAGAGGGGGAGGGCGTCAAGGAAGAAATCCCGTCGATGCCGGGGCAGTTCCGTTTCTCGATCGATGAAATCTTGAAGGAACTTGAAAGCTGCGTCGCGCTTGGCATCAAGTCGATTCTTTTGTTCGGAATTCCGAGCTTTAAGGATGAAATCGCTTCGTCCGCTTACGATGACGACGGAATTGTGCAGCGTGCGGTGCGTTCCATCAAGGCGAAGTTCCCGGAACTGTATGTGATTACCGATGTGTGCCTTTGCGAATACATGAGTCATGGCCATTGCGGTATCGTCAAGGAAAATGGCGATGTGGATAACGATCCGACGCTTGAACTTTTGGCGAAGACCGCTCTTTCGCATGCGGACGCCGGTGCCGATATGGTGGCTCCTTCGGATATGATGGATGGCCGTGTGGCGGCGATACGCTCGAAACTAGATGAGAAAGGTTTCAAGGACACGCCGATTATGGCCTACAGTGCGAAGTTTGCGAGCGCCTACTACGGACCTTTCCGCGACGCGGCGGATTCCGCTCCGCACTTTGGTAACCGTAAGAGCTACCAGATGGATGTGCGTAATGGTCGAGAAGCCTTGCATGAGGTGGAACTGGATCTTGAAGAAGGAGCCGATATCGTGATGGTGAAGCCGGGCCTTGCGTTCCTCGATGTCCTGTGTCAGACGGCTGACATGAGCAATGTTCCTGTAGCCGTGTACAACGTCAGTGGTGAGTATTCGATGGTCAAGGCGGCTGCGAAAATGGGCTGGATTGACGAAAATGCCATCATCCGCGAAAATCTGCTGGCCTTCAAGCGCGCCGGTGCCGATATTATCATTACCTATCACGCCAAGGAAGCGCTGGAACGGGGCCTGCTGAAATAGAGTGTCTTCTCCGCATGGGGTATACATTTGTTCTTAATCGTGTTGGTAAATTAATTTTTACCGCTTTATCTGTAAAAATAAAGTATATTTGCAGTGCTTTTAAAGATAAAAGTTAAACTCAATGGAGAACAAAATGAAAAAGTTCATGATGATTGCCGCTCTCGGCATGGCAGCCCTTTTCACCGCTTGCGGCGATGATTCCTCTTCTAACGCATCCTCTAATGGTGGTAGCTCCAAGACCCAGCTCGATGTAAAGGTCGTTGTTTCTTGCGATGTTATTAGGACTGCTGGCGGAATTTCTAACCATTCCTGCTATGCTATCGCTGCTGATGATGCTGGTGTGGATGCTTTCAAGACCAAGTGCGCTCCGATGAGCGAATTGGATAACAGACAGTTCACGATTGGTGCAGGCTGCGCTCAGGGCACTAATGCTTGCAACACTCCGGAAGGTCAGGTAGAATACTTCTATGACGATGCCTCTGCTCATTTCTCCTGTGCGGATCTGGGCGGCCATAGCCTCCAATAAGCTAAATAACATCGAGTAATTTTGAAGAGAGTCCGGCCTTCGGGTCGGATTTTCTATTTTTGGTGGCATGAACCATTCTTTAAGCGAAAAACTTTTTGCAGAAGCTAAGGGCCTGATGCCCGGTGGCGTGAATAGCCCTGTACGTGCGTACGGTAATGTGGGGGCGACGCCTCCGTTTATCGCCCGTGCGAAGGGAAGTCATATCTACGATGTAGATGGCAACGACTATATCGACTACGTGGGTAGCTGGGGCCCGATGCTTTTGGGGCATGCGCATGATTCTGTAATCAAGGCAGTCTCCGAGACGGCGCAGAACGGGCTCAGCTTCGGCGCTCCGTGCGGCTTGGAATCGGAACTTGCGAAGCTTGTGATGAGCCTTGTTCCGAGCGTCGAGATGATCCGCATGGTGAACAGCGGTACCGAGGCGACCATGAGCGCTATTCGTGCGGCTCGCGGATTTACAGGCCGCGACAAGATTGTGAAATTTGAAGGATGCTACCACGGCCATAGCGACAGCCTGCTCATCAAGGCGGGTTCGGGCATGCTCACGACGGGCAAGCCGAGCAGCAAGGGCGTGCCTGCGGACCTTGCCAAGTACACGCTCACGCTCCAGTACAACGATGTGGCGGGCGTGAAGGAACTTTTCGATAAGATAGGCGACGAAATCGCTGGCGTCATCGTGGAACCTGTTGCGGGGAACATGGGTGTCGTGCCCGCAAAGCCCGAGTTCCTGAAGACGCTTTCCGAAGAAACCAAGAAGCATGGCGCACTCCTGATCGTCGATGAAGTCATGACGGGATTTCGCGTGGATGTCCATTGCGCGCAGGGGTTCTATGGAATCAAGCCTGACTTGACGACTTTCGGAAAAATTATCGGCGGTGGAATGCCGGTAGGCGCCTATGGCGGTCGCCTCGATGTGATGCAGCAGATTGCCCCTCTCGGTGGAATCTACCAGGCGGGTACGCTGTCGGGCAATCCGGTCGCGATGGCGGCGGGGCTTGCCACGATGCGTGAACTTTCGGTGCATCCGGAGCTGTACGCGCATGCCGAAGCGATGACGAAGCGCCTGATTGCGGGCCTTCTGGATGCGGCCAAGGCGGCAGGAATTCCGCTTGCTGCCAATCAGGTGGGTTCTATGGGCTGCATCTTCTTTACTGAAGGGCCCGTGGAATGCTTTGCCGATGTGCAAAAGTCGGACTTGGAACTGTTCCGTAGGTACTTCCTCGGAATGCTCAATGAAGGTATCTACCTCGCGCCGAGCCAGTTCGAAGCCATTTTTGTGAGTGCCGCCCATACGGAAAATGACATTGACCGTACCGTCGAAGCGGCCCGCAAGGTGTTCAAGGGACTTTAGAAGAGGCTTGGACAAGGGAGCTATAAAAAAACTTAAAATTTTTAAGAAAATCCCTTGACAACCGCTTGTGATAATTCTATAATTGTGCGCGTCCAAGCGACAATGGATGATTAGCTCAGTTGGTAGAGCAGCTGACTCTTAATCAGCGGGTCGCAGGTTCGACCCCTGCATCATCCACGGAAATGCCGGAATTCGAAAGATTTCGGCATTTTTTTTTGTTTTTGATAAAATTTGGGCGTTTTTTCGTGAGAAATTTGGCTCTCTACCGTGTTTTAACATTGCTTAACTTTTGTAGATTTTGTTTTGTGTTCTTGTTCCGATGTTTGGTAAAATGTGCTTTTTGTGTGCCTTTTGTGTGCCGATGAACTCAATCAATGACCATGAAACGATACTCTATTCTCCAAAGGTATAAAAGTCGCGGGAATACAACCTGGTACGGACGTATTTCATGCAACGGAATCATCAGGTACGTGTCGCTGGGAGTGACCAGGAAGGCCGACGCCCAGGAGTGGCTAAACCGTCAGAATGCCCTCAAGTTCCTTCCAGAATCCATGCAGGAAGAAAAGAAGGATGTCAAGCTGTCCGATGCCGTGAATCACTTCCTTGATTTCGTTTCGTCGTCGCACGGGACCGTTTCGCTCACTTTCAAGGCCTACGCAACAAAGATGAAGAACCTGACCGCGTGGGGCGAGTCACATGGCGTTCTGACATTGAGGGAGCTTACTCGCGAAAAGGCTTCAAGGTTCGCCCTGTCGATAAACAGCGAGTACTCCTCGAAGACGGCACGTGAAATACTGAGGGTGTCGAAGCAGTTCTGCAAGTGGTGTTCCGACACTTACGAGCTTGACGGATGGTCGCCGTTCCTGGCAGTCAAGGCTTCGAAGATTGAAAAGCGCAGAAAGGACTTCTGGACGGTGGAGCAGATCGAACGGATTCTTGACGCTGCCCCTACACCGCGTTTTAGGCTTTTCTGGTCGCTCATGGCTTTTGCAGGACTAAGGCAGGCCGAGGCGTGCTCTTTTGGCCCATGTTCGCTTACCGAGGACGGCAAACTTCATGTAGTGGGGAAAGGGAACAAGGAAGCGTTTCTGCCAGTTTCCGAACGGTTACGGAAGGAAATCGAACGGTACGGTGAGCTGCATGAAGGAATGTTCGATGAACCCCAGTTCAAGTATAGCCGTTCGAACGCAGTGATCCGGGATGCCGTATCCAGCAGCGGGATAGCCAGCAGCGGTGAAAGCACGAACCACCGTTTTCGCCATAGCTTCGCTTCAAACTTGATTCGTGCAGGAGTGAATATAAAGGCGGTCCAGCAGCTAATGAGGCACGAAAAGGTTCAGATAACGCTAGACACGTACTCGCACCTTCTCCAGGATGACTTGACCGAGGCTGCAAATGCGCTGAAATAGGAAAACCCCCGGTGCTGTGGTAGAGCACCGGGGGAACGCCGATAAATGAAAGAGGGAAAATGTTATCGGCGGTTTTTAAGTTCTATCCACGATTCCTTGAATCTTGTCTTCATTCTGATTCCTCGTTCCATGTGGCTCTTGCAACGGACGTTCAACATCTTAGTCTTTCCGTTCCGTTTCACTCCGCATTCGAGGGTTTCTCGTTTGCCGTCCAGCGACATGTTTCTGTAGAAGAGTTCAACGGAACAGGCGTACTTCCACATGGCGTGGCAGGCCAGCCTTCTCAGGTAAAGGTTCTCTTCAATCAGTTTGCGTCGGTCCTTGTCAATCAGTTCTCGAAGATAAGCATTCAGACCTTGCATAGTCAAGAATTGTCTTTGGAGCGTGTCGCGTTCTTCCTGCATCCAGTCAAGGAACGCCTTGACTTTTTGGATGTCGATGTTTCCGTTTTCGGTAGTCTTCATCATTACACCACCTTCATGGCGAGTTCGCACGCCTGGTCAATCGCCGGAAGATAATCGTCTTCGCTCTTCCGCAAGTCGCACGGTGTGACTAGGCACTTAGGACAGCAATCCTGTCCGATGTTGCGCCTGATCCGGTCATAGATTCGTGCGCACATATTGTCCGGTACTCCGCATACAAGCCACTTTCTTCCCCTATATCCGTCCGCCTCGATATTCTTGTTCATTTCGTAGCACCCGTTGAGGTCAAGCACAACCTTGCACTCGTACTGTTTCGCCTGCACTCCGTTCAGGCGTTCAAGCCTGGACAACGCCCTCACCGCAACGAAGGGTACTTCCACCTTCCGGGCGTTTTCGACGTATGGCGGAACATACTCGTCTGCCTTGCGTTTTTCCTCGGCGATAATAGCTTCAGCCTGTTCGTCGGTGAGCAGCTCGTAGGAATCCGTCTTCGGGATAATTGCGCACCCTCCCCAGGTGCCGTGAATATGTCCTGCATCGTCCACGTGTTCAACCTTGCCGATTTTTCCGCTGTATTGCGGTTCTCCGTCCATGTGGGTGATTCTTAGCCATTGGCCTTTTTCCATTTTTCGTCTCCTTTCGATTCGATGTTGTGTAGGGCTAGGCAGGGGCGTGAATCCCTGCGAGCACTTTCTAGCCTTGGTTGTTTGCACCTGTCCTATTCAGGCTGTCGAGAAGTTCTAAGCCGCAAAAAGATGTCTTATCTCTGGCCATTCGAAATGGTTGAGGATGTCGTGAGTCTCAACAGTACGCAGAAACAAAACAACGTAATCCTCGCTGTCATTTACCGTGTTCGGATCAAACAGCTTCTTCGCTTTTTCCAGTACGTCGGGAAGGTTCTGACCACGAACCTCAATCGAGGTCCTTTCAGAGAACTCTTTTTCGGTGTACATTTCCTTGTTGATAGCCAGTTCGAAATAGAGCATGTTGTTTCTCCTTTAGGCAATGCAGGCCTGGTATTTTTCGAGTACGCAGTTCTCGATGTGCTCGCGGAGTGCCCTGGTGACCGGCTGGGCCAAGGTTCGTAAATCCTCGCCCTTGAAGAACGGGTCCACGGGGTAGCCGACGAACAGTCCGTTTACGCCGTCCATGATGCGCAGACCCCTGATAATGAGCTGGTCGTTGAGAATTACCTGGGCCATGCCCTTGATGTGTCCGAGGTTCGGGCCTTCATTGAAGGGGTACACCTGCACCTGGGTGACAGCCAGCACGTCGAAGTTTTCGCTGTTTTCTTTTTCGTCAATCATGTTTTACCTCTTTCGGTTAGTGTGTTAGTGAAGCTCAATGTATCCGCAGAACCCTGCGGCCATAAAATAAAGCGCGGCAAACGTGATGCCGAGTGCCGCCGTCTTTACCTTTTTAGCGAAGCGCCTTCTCCTGTTGTAGGCAAGCCATCCGCATTTCGGTGTGTATTCGTTGAAGTCCATCTTACGAATCCTCCATTGCCGTAACGGCTTCGATTTTGAGTGTTCCGTGCTCAGGTGTTACCGGGAGCCTGTACCCGTAGAAATCGTGTTGGAGCATCCACTCGGCATCGCAACGCTTCTTGTGCGGATACCTGCGCTCGTACATGGCCGTCTGCCCCTTGATCCGGTACTTGATAGCCCACATACTACTTTCCCTCGATTTTCTTGAACACTTCTGCCACCCAGTCAAGGGCCATGCTCATGCCGTCGAAGATGTTGCAGTACTTGAATTCGGAATCAATGCGTTCCCAGACATCGGCATGGAACCGGTTTTCAGTTTTCCACGTGAGTTCGGTTATTTGTGCACGTGGGCCTTCTGGAAGCGTCTCGCCGTCCGCAGAAATCCATGTACTGTAGATGTTCCTGTCTTTCAGTTGAACCTTGAACCACTTCATCGTTTCATCTCCTTGTGATTTGTTCCTTTATTATAAATATAACTAATTAAATCAGATTTATTTATATTGTGGATAAAAAAAGACGTGTTATTTTTCTTATTCGCAGCTTATTCGTGGGAAATAGCATTCCCGAAGTGTATTCGAAGGCCTAGATTCTTCTTCGGAATGTCACCAGGGATATGATTCCGCAGTTCGGGCATCTTGAAACGTGCCTTGGACGCTTAACAAGTTCGCTCTCGTTCTCCGCGCTCCTGTATCCGCAATTACGGCAACTGGATATGATGTAGACCATGCTCAGCGTCCTTTCTTGAAAATGTCGTTTATGCCGAAAACACGCCCATCGACGCATACGAGCAGCTTTTTATTCGGGTCGTTGTTCTTTTGCGCAGAAGTGCGTTCGGTGGCGTTTTCTGCGGTACGTGGGTACTTGGATTCACTCATTTCTTTTTCCTCGGCGCTTTGGGCATCTCTGCCCAGCCTACTTCATAGTAACGAAAAAGCGGATTTGCAAAAGTGAAGAATCCGCGTTCGTACCTTCTACGCAAAAATCTGCGGTAGCTCCTG
Source organism: Fibrobacter sp. UWH4 (assembly GCF_900142475.1). Lineage (NCBI taxonomy): Bacteria > Pseudomonadati > Fibrobacterota > Fibrobacteria > Fibrobacterales > Fibrobacteraceae > Fibrobacter > Fibrobacter sp. UWH4. The sequence goes on along the minus strand of NZ_FRAY01000004.1, from coordinate 62,289 downwards.
CTCTGCTTAAAATCCAGGGAAATGTAGTCGGCATCCTTGCCTTTTTTCCTTTTCGTTGCTAGACGGCACGGAACCCAGACGCAAAAATGTCCGAACATCTTGCAACGCATGAACTGCCATTTTTGACGTTTCATTCGTCATTCTCCGGCATGAAGTTGTCCCAGCATTTTTCGCAGATTCCGCTCACCAGCTTTTCGCGGTCAGATGCCGTAAGTTCAGGAAGTGCATCCTGGATGTGCACACCGCCTTTCCAGGCTCGGTAGCCGTTTTCATTGACTTCAATCTGCGATGCTGTCCTGCACAACGGGCATTCAGTCATTACTTTCATAATCGTTCTCCTTTTCCTTTGTCATTTCCTTTTCCTCTTTATCTTGAAGGAGCAACCTCCAAAAGGCAACCCTACAAGGCAAGCCACTTCTCGCCATTCTTCTGTTCGGCAACTCCTGCATTGGAACTCGCTAATTCCGTCCGTATATTCGCAACCATTCACGATCGGTTCACCACAGATGTGGCACTTCCGCATTCGCTTGCGTGCGTTCCTTATGTGGTTGTGACAGTGACCGCCTTTGCGGTTTGGCTTGTAGTGCATTACAGCACGTCCAACGACGGCGATGCCATCCACGACCAAATATCGTTTCTTCGGTGCCCCGTTTAAATAAGTGCTGATGTGAGGTTTTTCATCCGTGTGCCAGCTAAATTCAGCCATCACTTATCCTCCTTCGGAGCCGACGGCAGCGGCATCCAATACTTTACGTACTTACTTTCGCAAGTGTGCATATTTCCAAAAGAAATCCATTTCATATCGTAAGAAAAACGGACAATAAACTGTTTGCTTGCGTCATCTGTAACAATTACTTCTTCACCCCAGTTCGGCTTTTCGTCGGGGAACTTGCGCCAGCGGCGTTCTTCTTCAAGCTCTGCGATTCGGACATTCATCCTTTCGTTCTCGGTCACGCGCTCGCACAGGTCGTGGTTCAGTGATTCCAGCTCTGCTATGCGGGCTTTCAGTATCGACAGTTCGTTGTCGTGGCTGGGTTGTAGGTGGTGCAATTCTATTGCCATTAATTGTCCTCCGTCAGTTTTCGCCCGCACATCGGACAGAAATTGATTGCTACGGTAAATTCGCATTCGTCTTCATTGTCGCTGACGGTCAGACCGTAGTCACCTACATACGGTTCGTCCTTCTCTATCTTGACGGCAAAACGGTCCTGAAGGATTAGGAAGTCTGGAGTTCTACCTTTGAATTTTCCACGCATTCCGAAATTGCAAAACTGGCACATCACTTCACCTCCTTGTCAGTATGTTCCTCTACGAATCTTACCGCCCAAACAATCGGAATCAGCATTAACTCTATGGCAATTCCTATAGCCATTAAAGGAAGTCGTAAAAATCTAAGCAGGGCATTCATCTCACGCCTCCTCTTTGTTAATTCTTGCTTGTATCGGGTCGCCACTAGCAAGCCATTGCACAAGCCCTGCACTGCACTGCTCGCACAAGAGCATCCATCGGTAATCCCATACGTCGTGAGGGTACTGCGGGTTTAGCGTCATTGCACTGCACTTGTTGCCATTGATTTCGGCTCTGCATCTACCGCATTTAATCACTTCGCCTCCTTGAATTTCTCGGCAAGTTCCAGCCAACGATCGCGCCATTTGTACCAATAGTCCGAATTGTATTCCCAGCACTCTTTATCGGGATCAAAAAGAGGTGCTATTGCTTCAAGATATTTTTCTTCGTTCTCGCACCTCCTCACCATCGCCAGGCACCGCTTGTATTTTTGGTGACGGATGACTCTATTATCACGTCCAATCTCTTTGAGTGCGTTAGCCTCTCTAATTGCCAAGTTGTCGCAATCGTGTCTGTAACTCGCACAAAGATTCTCCAGCCGTTTAGTCTCAATCAGCAACTGCTCGACTTCCTTCTTGTGGCTTTCCTCCAGTTCCGCAATAACCTTGTCGGCTTCGGACTTGAGGTACAAATCAGCACTTTCTATCGTGCCGATGCCTGGTATTTCAATTTTGATTGGTGTTGTCAATTCTGTGCTCATTTGTCGGCCTCCAGGATGTCGCCTTCAATTCCTTTCAACGTATCGTCTATGTCACGTTTGTCAAGGATTCCGCCCAAGAGAGTCTGGATGTGGTAGGCACATTTTGGATAAATTATTTTGGAACAGGTGTTCTTAGTGTTCTTTATGCCCGTAAGCGTAATCATGTACAGGTCTTTCTGTTCCGAGCAGTGACAGTAGTCGCATACTAAATCAAAGGTCATCTGTACTCCTCCGCTTCCTTCCTCATCTTAAAGAAGTGGAACCCGCTCGCGCATTCTACGTTGTACATAAGGTTGAAGTCCTTGATATTGATTTCCTGCCCGAGGCGGTATTCGAAACTGTTGTCATACTGCGAGTGCAGTACATCATGGCCTGCCATATCAGTAATCTTGGCCCGGTTGGTGCGGCACTTGCTGCCGTTGATGCAAAATACGATAGCACCCGCGGGAATTTCTGCAGTGATGACCACGCCTTCCTTCGTTTTCTTGTAGCCCGTGAGCGTCCCATCCACCACCTTGCCAAGACGGAATCTGTCGGCCCCGCTCAAGTTGGCATCGCTCAAGTTGGCCTCGTACAAGTTGGCATCGCTCAAGTTGGCCTCGCTCAAGTTGGCCCCGCTCAAGTCGGCACCGTACAAGTTGGCCCCGCTCAAGTTGGCTTCGCTCAAGTTGGCCCCGCTCAAGTCGGCACCGTACAAGTTGGCCCCGCGCAAGTTGGCCCCGCTCAAGTTGGCATCGCTCAAGTTGGCCTCGTACAAGTTGGCATCGCTCAAGTTGGCCTCGCTCAAGTTGGCCCCGCTCAAGTCGGCACCGTACAAGTTGGCCCCGCGCAAGTTGGCCTTCATATTTTCCCAGCCTTCGCAATCATTTTTGAGCCAGTGCTGGTGCAGTTCGATGATTTTGTCAAGTTCTTCCTGTGTCATTTTGCCTCCCATTTTTCGCATCCGAAGCTGCGGCGGTCGCGCTCGGGCATGCCTTGCTTGCACTCGCTCCAGTATTCGTCTCCACCCCATCCCTGGCGCATGCAGATCTTACCCTCATGCATGCAGTTCAGGCAGCGCTTCTGTTCAATTTTCTGTTCGTTCTTTTTGTTCATTTCCATTTTCTCGTTTCTCCTTGCGTTCGGTTCAGCCATTGATTAGTCTCATAAGACAAATCGTCATTCCTACCACCCACGCAGCGAAGGTGCAGAACGCGGCAATCGTGAAAGCGATTGCGACGCCCCAAATGAATATGTTTGAGAGCGTCTTAATCATTTCTTTTCTCCCATCATCTTCGTTAAGCACGTAGCGCAGATGTCAATTTCCATGATAATCTTGCTAGTCAAATTCTTGCGATTCTCAATCTTTGTAACCGTAAGGTGATATACGTCGCCTTCGTCACTTCGGTTTGTAAGGCACTTGTCGCATACGTAAGTCATCATTACAGCATCTCCTTGAACTTGGCGACAACCTTTTCAACATAGGCATCTACATTATCGTCTTTTACCTTTTTGCGCTTGACAAATTCCCGAGCGAAGTCGATAATGGCGTCCTTTCCTTTGGCTATGTCAATACTCTCGCTTGTTCGGTAAGTCCATTCTGGGGGTTCCATGCCCAGTTCCAAGAACCTTTTTTCAAGGTCGAAATCTTTGTCTACGGAGACGTGTTGCGAACAAAAACTTTCACCGCTGTAAGTTGCTATTCCGAAGAAAAGTTTCCCTTTGTACTTAGCTACCCGAAGAACAATTCCGTACCGGAAGTAATACTTTCTGTTCGAATCCGGGTTGTAGTGGTATCGGCTGTGATCCGTGTCAGTAGCGTCGACATCTATAATGGTTTCGGCGCCTCCCACATACGATACATCTGTATCATCCATATCAAGAATCTTCTTCATTATGCAGCCTCCTTCACCTTTCGGATTTTCGGCTTGAACCTTTTCATCCAAAAATCAAGCGCTTTCATTTCTTTCTCGCCAGGCTGGCAATTATCACGGTCTTTTTCGTCGCCGTAGAACTGTCCGACTTTTCCGTCCGGAAGGATTTCGGCGGTAGCCTTTGGCGTATCGCCGCACTTGATGAATACAAGCAGGCATTTACCGTCCGAGACTTTGCCGATGTAGTCTGCGTATGTGAGGCACTGGTGGAGGGCTCTCGCGTGAGCGTCGATTGTTTCGTAATTTTCCGGAACATAGACGGTCAATCCTTCGTAATCATATTTTTTGGGCAGGAATCTTTCGACGGCTCTGCGATACCGGGTCATTTTCTCCTTTTGACGTGCCGTTTCCTTGCGAGCATTTTCGTCAAGGACCTTTTCGTGAGCCTTTACAAGGTCGTTCGGAAATTTCCAGTAATCGCTTTCCGTGTCATGGTTCAGGCTTTTGGCCATTCTGATGTAATCGTCGTAGATACAACTTGTTATTAGGAGAGTTTCAAACAGACCTTTCTTTACCTGGGTTCCAAAATACTTGATGCAGTCCAAAGACACCCTACGCTTCATCAAATCGTATTCTTCAGAAGTAAGATTCTTTGACATCATCGTCTGTATTTTTCTGAGGCCGTAGTCGCTTCTTGGGTTGCGCTTTAGCCATTCTGCAATTTTTTGCTGTTGCAGGTACGGCAACTTGGCGAAACCGCTGCTCAGGGCGAGTTTGTAGAATCCGCCGTTTACAAGTCTTTCACATTCGGGCCAAAGTTTCCATGCTGCAAGGGCTTCCCAAATGAAAGCGATGCTGCCACAATAGTTTCTGCACTTATCAAGCATCCACCTGAAACCGGGGTACTTGTCCTTTATAAGCAGGACTTCTTCATCGTCAATAATGTCTCTGAATCCTTCTACTAAGCTCTTGCATTCAATACGCGGTTCGCACCATACTTCGTCTGGATCCACGATGTCATCCAGCATGTAGCCGCCTAAGTAGCAAAAACAAAGGTTTCGGCAGCACTTGCGTCCGTCTTCGTAGAGCTTGAATACATCCATGTTGCCGCTGCCGTAACGCTTCCCATTCCATCTTGCGTTAGTGATGCGCACCAGCTTGCCTTGCTCCAGTTCAATCCGTTCTTCAAATATACAGCGGTACATCTACACCCCCAGCATTGCGAACATGTCAAGCTGACCTTCGCAGGTTTTGGACTCTGCCTTGAGGTCGTTGCGGTCTTCAAGATCCTTGTCGACTACATCTTCATCTTCTTCGTTATCACATTCAGATTCAACGTCATCGACGGAAGCAGAAATGGAAACTGTTTTCGGATACTTCTTACCATGCGCAGCCTTGGACCGTTTCTCGCTTTCCTTGCGTTTCTTTTCTTCCTGTTCGGCTTTCTTCTTGGCTTCTTCCTCGTCCTCGGCCTTCCATACCTCGTCATTGAAATAATCTTGGCAGATTCGGAAGCATGTTTCTGCGGGAATGGGTCCTGACAGCTGATTGTTCTTGGCGGCTTTTCTACCGCCGAGCATTTCGAGCACTGAGTCACGGAGGTGTTGAATGCAACGGTCGAACTTGTCCTCGTTCCCCTTGAACTTCTGGCAACTTTCTTCAAGGTTCGCCCTGATGATGGATTCCATTGTTTGCGGCGATTGCTTCGCCATGGCGTTGTACGCTTCAATCTGTTCTTTAGTCGGTTTCATTTGTTTCTCCAGGTCAAAAAAATTTCTATCCGGTGGCGTCACCTCTTTCTTCATCGGCTCTAGCTATCCGTTGCTTGTATGCCGCCTGAAAGGCTAAGCGGTAAAGTAAAATGGAGTCAACTTAAGCCGCCTCGCCACCGGTCCGCTGGGCAGTTATGTCCTGCCTAGTGGATGCGTCCCTAAAGTCCAGTTATAGGCGACGCGATTTTCAAGATTTTTGCACTCCGGCGGCGGTTTTGTGTAATTTATTGCAACGACCAGACCTTAGAAGAAAGTTTGAAAGTTTGTTTGTTCGTTGTTTGTTCATGCCGCCATCGTGCAAAATTGTCGCCCTCCGGGTGCGGAACTTATAGGCGTGTGTGTAAACTTGCACCCATCGGGCTAGCGGTTTTTCGGGAGTCGAACCCGAATCTGCGGCTTACTACGTCGCTGCTCTACCGTTGAGCTAAAAACCATCACCACTCCTGCCACCACCGAAACAAAGTGTGCAACATCGCACGTAGTCGGCAGGAGTGGTGCCGGATTTTCCGGCTAGAGGTACATCATCTTCACATGGGGAACCTCGTTCCTTGCGATTGCCGTGATGATAGCCTTCGCCATCGTCTCGTCACCGCCTGTAAGTTCTACCATCCTGGCGAGCGCCTCGCGGTTGACCTTGCGTTTGCGTTCCCTTTCGTCCTCGGGCCACAATGGTTCAACGTATGGGGAGTCTACTTTAGCCCTTTCCTCTTCGGGGAGTTTCGCCATGGCTTCTGTAGCCTTCCGTTCCGCCTCGGCCTTGGCGATTTCAGCCTGCCTTGCGGCTTCCTCGGCTTCCTTGGCCTTGCGTTCGGCTTCCGCCTTTTCGTTGGCGATGCGTTCCGCCTCTGCCTTGGCTTTCGCCGCCTCTTCCTGGGCCTTTTTCAGTTCGGCCTCTGCCTTTTCCCTTGCAGCCCTTTCCATGGCCTCTTTCTGCGCCCTCAGCTCTTCAAGCTCGCGTTTTTCGGCCTCCGCCTTTTCTGCGCTTGCAAGCATGTCGGTGAGCTGCCGTTTCGCTTCCCTTACGGAACTTTCTGCATCAGCTGCCGATTCTTTCCAGTATTCCGGTGTCTTGGCCATGGATTCAATCTGTTCGAGCAGCTGTTTCAGACCTTCGCTGTCACAACCGATGCCCTGGGCGGGGAGATTGTCGATTTCGACGATTTCTGCCTGCCGTGCCTCGATTTCCTTCAGCGGGGCGAGTACTTCTTCCTTGTACGCCGTGAGCGAGTCCTTCACCCTTTTTCTGACGGCATCGATTTTCTTTGGTTTTTCCTTGAGGATTCTGGCCACTTCCAGTCCACGCTCGGCGATGGCCTTTTCTACCTGCCCGATGCGCTTCGCGAGCGCCTTCCTGGTAATCTGGCCGTCCTTGGTGGTGGGGTCCGCGACGAGGTTCCTGGCCCTTTCCTTGGCAAAGTTGAGCACGGGCAGGAAGTTGCATTCGTCCATGAAGAAGTCTTCCCAGTTGTCGATTTTACCGACAAGCGTCCATTCCTTGTCACTTTCCTGCACGGTAAGCAAAGCGGTTTCGGTCACTCCGGCATCCTTCTGTTCAAACAGGTCTTCCATTATAACGGCACCTCCTCGTCGTTGACTTCCGTCGCGGTGTAGTCGGGAACAACGCTGATTTCGTGGGCGAATTTCGTGCTGAGGTCGCTGTCGGCCACCAGCCTTTCGAGGCCGCCGTACTTTTCAAGGAGTGCGTCGAACGCCGCCTTGCCCACACGCCTGTTTTCCCTTGCCACAAACTCGTAGAACTTTGCCCTGCGTGCGTCGGAGAGCGGTGTGTGTGCCTTGGTACCCCCTTCTGCGTTCGTGGCTTCGGTGGGCGTTTCCTGCGAATCCGGGGCCACCTCGACATAGCCCTGCTGGTCAAGCACCTCAGAACCATTGGTCATGTTGTCGGGAAGTTCGTCCTTGGAGTACGGCATGCCGTTGAACTCGCTGGGGAAGGCCCTGCGCATTGCCGTGGCGATGGCGACCTTTTCGAGCATCACGTGCGGCTTGGTGTTCCACATCTGGTTGTTCTGCGAGTACTCGCGGAGGAATACCGTGGATCCGATGGGGTGGTTCCTGTCCTTGCGGTGAACGGTGCAGGTGCACCCCATGTTCGCCCCCTCGCCGAAGAACTTTGTCTCGTACCCGTCGTACTGGGGGAACTCCTCGGCACGCCTCAGGTAGACTTCGTAGCCGACGATGATGCTGAGCTTGCGACCGTTTCCCTGTCCGTACGCCACGGCGTAGACTTCCCGCTTCCACGGGTTGAGGTTGAATGTTCCGGCAATCGCCATGAACTGGGCCTGCTCGTTGGGGAGCAGGTTCGAGTTGGTCTGTTTCAGGTAATCCATCAGGAGCTTCTGAGTGACCCTGTTCTGTTCCGTGGATACCGCCACGGCGGTGTTTGTTTTCTGTTCCATGATTCGTTTCTCCATTTGAATTAGAACGTGTTAGAAAGCTGTCTTGCCATCCAGTCGACGGTTGCGAAATCGTAGGCGCCCCTGCGGATGTCCTCCATCTGCTTGATTACCTTGTTGCTAGTCGCCATTTCTCCTGTCGCCTGAAGGAACGCCCTGGACGGTTCGCCTGTCACGATGTAGGTCGTGTTTGACTTTCGGCTCTTGTAAGTCCTTTCAGCCATTGGACTTCTCCTTTTCGTTAACCGGTGTAAATTCGATAATCACGTGATGCCCTGCGCCCTGGCTCCAGCTCCAGCGGAATGCGTCGAGCATGGTCATGATGCCGAGCGGTTCCCAGTGCGCAAATACCAGGAATAGTTTTTCGTTGCTCATGCGTTCTCCTATCTGTAGTGCTCGTTGAAGAATTTCCTCATCGGGTGCATCGGGTTGTTTGGGTTGAAACCAAACCACTGTCCGCAGATTCTCTCTATAATCGGTTCGTGCTGTGCCGCAGTGGAAGCGTGCAGGCTGTCGTTTCTCCAGCTCCAGTTCCTTCGCTCCTTGTCGATTTCCATTGCGTATGACTGCAGGAAGTCGTGGTATCGCCCTATTGTGATGAAGTAGAGCTTGACGGTCTCCCGGATGTTGATGGTTCGTTTCAGTTCTTCGACGTCAATCATACGTGCATCGCCCCGCGTTTCCTTGCCCATTCGACCAGGAAAGCCTTCCTGAACCAGATGGGTGATTTCGGCTTGTCCCTGTACCATTCCAGGGGTGGTTTCAGTAGCCCGTGCCTGGAGCGTTCAATCATCTGTTGGAGCGTAGAACGGCTGCACCCGATGAACTTTGCAGCCAATGCCGGGCAGATGTACTCTTCATCGGCAATGAGCCTGGTAGTGTTCGGTAGCCTGTTGCGCTTTTTCTTTTCAGTCGTTTCATCCATCGTTTCCGTTCCTCTTTCCGGCCCTGCTCTCACAGAACCGCTTGCAGGCTCCCTGCCAGTTGTCGATATTGTTTCCGAACCTGTCTTTCCCACCGCGCTCAACGAAGGTCATCTCGTAGAAGTCCCTCGCATCGCCTTCGCTCAAACCGTTCACGCTGGCAAAATCGTAGATGTCTCTCGCTGTCGGGAATCCTGCTGCTTGGCCGAACATTTTCCGCCCTTCTTCTGGATGCCATCTTTTGTTTATAGCATCTCTCCTTGTTTCGGAGAGTGCGTTCACACGCTTTGTCGCCTCATTGACCATCTTCGCCCCGAAACTGTTTCCGGAGCCGTCCTTTTCGAGAAGTGACTTGATAGACTGCTTGACGTCTTTCACGATTTCGTCATCCGTTTTCGCAAAGTAGTGGGCGCAGAAATCGTCGAAGAAAACTTTTGCCCACCAGACTTTCTTCATTTCTTTTCATTCCCGAAAAACTTGATAATGGCTTCGGACGCAACGGATGTTGTAGAAGCAGCCAATCCATTTTCCTTCAGCCGTTGAGATTCTTTCTTGACAAGCTCAAGAGCTTTCCGCGTCAATCCTATTGTTGTACTTTTCATACATCTCCAAAAAATTTGGGATTAAACAAATTTTTTGTTAGAATATAACAAATTTTTTGTTAAAATGAACAAAATTTTTGAAATTATTTGAAAAAAGTTGAAAAATTTTGTTTTTATTGTCATATTTTTTACATGGAAAATGAAGAATCTTTTTTCGACTGCAATAAATTCCTGATTAGGAAGGGGTGGGACCGAAAAGAATTGGCTAAAGAGCTCGGTTTTGAGGTTACTACAATAGGGAACTGGTGTGCGAAAAAATCGACTCCAAACTATTCTACGTTGGTGAAGCTCATAAATTTGGGAATGACTCTCGAAGAAATGTTCGGTGAAACGGTAAAAGAAAAGTTGTCTCCATCTCCGCAAAAGGATAATCTTCCTAATCCGGTCAACCATGATTTCAAGGAAGCTGTACGATTAGCTTTGACTGATTTGCTGCGGGTTTAGGGGATGGAAAAGAAGAATTCTATGGACTTTTCGTCTTTTTTCGAAAGGACCGGATTGTCAAAGTCTACATTGTCGAAAAGACTGAAATTATCAAGATCAATGGTCACTCTTCTTGCGAACGGTTCTGTTGCGCCGTCTTACGAGACGATGAAAAAACTATTCGAAAACGGAATGACTGCAGAAGAACTTTTTGGAATAGAAGTGAAAAATACTATATCTGATGCCGATTGCGAAAAAATAGCGGAATTCATTGTGCAAAGATTGAAATAATACAATTTGTATATATTTAAGTACAATTTGAATCAAAACCGATACAAACCTTATATATAACTCATAACTCATAAAGAATAAGAGAATTATATATAAATAACCCTCATACTCAACTCATGTTTACAATACTATCCTTTATGGAACAGTATGAGTCTGAGGGGTCTTGCGACATTTTTTTCGGATAAGAAAAAAGTAAGGTCTTTTTTTGTTTTAAGCTATTGCTTTATCTGATTTAGTTAGTTATATTTATTAACGAGCGGCGGCGATGTTGCCACTGCAAGCGAAAGAGGTGACACAATGAACGAAAGAATAGGAAAGGTCTTCAAGCTGGGCGTGAGGGACGTGGACGGTTGCAGGATCGTTGACGGATACGTGAGGGGTAAGAAACTGGCGAACATCGTCAGGAGCATCGACAACCTGGAATGCGTGACAGACAAGCTCAGGAACGTTGAAAATGCGGAATCCGCCATCCAGTGCTACCCTGAGCGCAACCTGGAACAGGGGCAGTGCTGGGGGCTGCTCATCGAGGAATCGGGAGACAGGACTTACTTCTGCTACAGCTTCGTGCCGGACGCCTGCGAGCATCCGGTAGCGGAAATCAAGGCGGAACCGCCAAAGGCCGGAACGCATAAGGCGAAAAAGGAAAAGAAAGCATCTCCCAAGAAGGGGCGGGCCGTAGGGTCTGCCCCTAAAGTTTTTTATGTGGGTCCGAAGAAAAAGCAGTCTCTCCCGCCTGAGGTGGCGAAGAGGAACAGGGTGCAGGAGGGGTTGAGGATGTTCAGCATCAAGACGGCACTGTTCATCGAGAGCATGAGGGCCGTGTTCAAGCCTGAACTTGCAGGAAACTTCACCTACGCATACTAGAGCGGACTTCACCAAACTTTGATAAGGTCCTGCGTCATTGCAGGGCTTTTCTGTTTCATAGGTGCTGGCTTTTTAGCTGGCACCACTTTTCTTTTGCGCAGAACCGCGCTTCAAGCGTGTTTTTCGGTGTTTGTGGGTGTTTGTTTGGGTGTTTGGGAAAAGTGGCTCGGAAGGGCGTTTCCGTGGCTAATTTTGGGGTATGGCATTTGGACTGCGTGACTATTCCGATTTCGAGCCTCAGAAGCTCCACAGGACCCCGGAAGGGTATTTGACGGGGCGTATCCGCGTCACTTGCGCCGGAGTGTTCCCCTACAGGACCGAAAACGGCCTGGTGCGACGACTCCGCCCCCGTGACGAGGTGGGCAAGCCCGAAAGCGTGGCTTCCGCGAACTCCAAGCCCCTGACCCTTCGCCATCCAGGCGAGAACATCTCTCCCGACAACATCAAGAAGTACCAGGTGGGCTTCACGGGAAACGATGCAGAGTTCGACGGTCTGGATTTGTGGCTCACCATCACCGTGACCGACCGGAAGGCTCTCGACGCCATCGAGCGTGGCGAGGTCAAGGCCGTTAGCATGGGCTACGATGTCGCGGACCTCCTGAATGAACCCGGCAATTGGAGGGGTACCCAGTACGACGAGGTCATGAAGGGCATCCAGTACAACCATGTCGCACTTGTCTATGCCGGTCGTGCTGGCGACAACGTGAATTTCAGCATCGGCGACTCCGCCGACGGCGAAAGATTTTTCAACGACAAAACCGCAGGTAAGGAACCTGCAAAGGACAGCGCAATGAAGAAAATCATCATTGACGGTGCCGTTTACGAATGCGACGAGGCCGTGGCCGCGAAGGTCGCCGGGCTGGAAAAGCAGCTCGCCGATTCCGAAGCCGCCCACAAGGCCGAACTCGACAAGGTGACGGCAGAACGTGACGCGGCCCAGGCCGAAGTCAAGACCCTCAAGGAATCCCGGAAGGACGAGGCCGAAATCGCCCGTCTTGCTGACGAGAAGCTCGCTCTCGTCGAAACGGCCAAGAAACATGGCTGCGAGGTGAAGACGACCGATTCCGCCCTAGACATCAAGAAGGCCGTCGTCGCCAAGGCTTTCGGCGACAAGATGGACCTGAAGGACAAGAGCGCCGAATACGTGGCCGTGGTCTACGATTCCGCCCTGATTCACCTTGATTCCGTGGGTGATACCAATGGCAACGACAAGAACCCGATGGCTAACGACTTTAGCCACATGCCGAACGTGCAGGACTCGGACCACGAAGCCGCGCATAAGGCCATGTGCGACGCCATCTTTGGCAAAACCAAGAAGGAGGCATGACCATGTCTATCGAAAATGCAGACTTTAACGAAACCGTGGGCGTTCCGGGACTGATTTTCCCGTTAGTGCCGCACTCCATCGAGAGCGGGTTCCTCCAGGGAACCAAGAATTCTGGCGGCGGCTTCGCGCTGTTCGCCAAGAAGGGCGTTCCGGGAAAGGTGTGGGCAGAAATGCCTACCGTTCCCGATGAAACCGAAGGTGCGGAAGAGGGTGCAACCGTACCCGATCCGGACGCATACTTCGTCGGCATCGCCGCACGTACACAGTTCGACGGCCTCGGATGCGAAGGCTACGGTCAGGGCGACCAGGTGAACGTGCTCAAGAAGGGCCGTCTCTGGGTCCGCGTCCTCGGCGAGGTCCTCGCTGGTCAGGCCGCCTATGTCAACGACACTAACTTTGCCATTACCGCGACTTCCAGCGGGGCTACCGCCATCACTGGCGGCGTGTTCAAGTCCAACGCCGCAGACGGTCAGCTCGCTGAGCTCGAAATCGCTTAAGGAGGTAAACCATGGCTTTTAACGCTAAACAGCAAGCAACCATTCTCCAGCTCTTCGGTGTCATCGCCAACGAGACCTACGGCCTCGAACGCGAAGCACTGAAGGCCACCACCTTCATCCCGGCACAGGGCGGTATCGCCCCGTGGATTATGAGCTGGGCCTACAGGGTCGTTTCCGAAGTGGGCATGGCGAAGTTCATTTCCGACTACGCCGACGACCTTCCGCCGGTCGAACGCCTGATGAAACTCGAAACCATCGGCATCAAGACCCTCGGCGATTCCTATTCCTACTCGGAATTCGAGTTGCTCCAGTGGCTCACTGCCGGAGTCGACGTCTCCCGCGACCGTGCCGAAACCGCACGCCGCAAGATCGACGAAAAGGTCGACCGCGTTCTTCTCGTCGGTGACGACGAACAGGGCGTCACGGGCCTCTTCAACAATGCCAACGTGACGGTCGAAAACGTGGCCGCAGGTGCAGCGACTACCACCACCTGGAAGACCAAGACCCTCGACGAAATCGTGAAGGACGTGAACGCACTTGTCGATGCTGCCTACACGCTCAACAAGGGCACCATCACCTTCGATACCATCATCCTTCCGCACGACGCCTACAGCCACGTGACGACAACCCGCGTGAGCCAGTACGACGGCACTACCATCCTGGCGTACCTCAAGACGCTCTTCCGTGAACTCGGAATCGTGAACTGGGAAGAATCCCGCCTGCTTGACGGTGCCGGTGAAAACGGAGTGAACCGCGCGGTGTTCTACAAGAAGTCCGCTTCCATCCTCTCGTTCGTGCTCCCCGAGCCGTTCGTCCAGAAGGAAGCCCAGCCCCATGCCCTGCATTACAAGGTGCCTTGCTATGCACGTATCGGCGGCACGGTCATCAAGAACCCGAAGGGCATCCTCTACGCCGACGGCCTGTAATTCGTTTCTCCAGGAACGAGGCGGGGTAAAACCCGCCAAATCCTGGGGTTCTTTTATCAATCAAAAATTTCTGGAGTAAAATTTTATGGCAAAGAAAATCTACATCAACGGCACCAAGCGTTGTATCATGTTCGGGAAGACGATGCTGCTTCCCGGCAGCAACGTGGTGGATGAAATCGACGGCAACGCATACCCACAGTTCAGGGCGTACATCGAAAACGGCGACATCGAGGAATCCGACAACGCCGTGAAGGCCGTGCAGAAGGCCAACACCCAGTCCATCGTCGATGAAATCGCGAAGACCGCGCCCAAGGACGAGAACGTGAAGAAGGCCGCGGGTAATCGCAAGAAGCAGCTGGATGCCATCGATGCGGAAGCCAAGGCCAAGAAGGCCGAAATGGAAAAGAAGGAACAGGAAGACGGAGAATAGTCGCCATGAACCTTACCGATGCAGAACGTGAAAAGCTGCTTGCCTTCCTGACGGCGGAAGTGGCCGATAGCCCGCGGCTGGAAGCGTGGATCGAGGCGGCAGGGTACCGCGTCTCGCGGTGCTACTTCGACAAGGCCTACGTCTATGCGCTCTCGCTCATGGTCATGCACAAGGCGTTCCTCGAAGGTCTGGCCGCCGACGGAGCGGCAGGAGCCGTCACCAGCAAGCGCGAAGGCGACCTGTCCGTAAGTTACGGGAGCGGTGGATCCGGCAATGGCGACCTTTCTGCATCGACGTATGGCCAGGAGTTCGCGACGCTTCTGGAGCAGTACTCCCACAGGCCGGGAGTGACGGGAATTTCTTGCTGCGGAGGGTTCGACGGTGGCGACGCTGTTCAATCGCCGTTTTAGCTTCTTGAGTATGCCGAAGCCCACGACCGATTCGTACGGCAATGCGGTATATGGCGAAGTCTCCGTGCGCTCCGTGCGCGGTACGGTGCAGCCGTTGAATGGCAAGGAAACTGTCCCAGCCGTGGCATTGAGCCGCAACACGGGAACGGTCAAGGTGTACAGCACCGAACGGCTCGATTTCCGCGCCGAGGACGGTTCGGGACTTGGCTATGTCAAGTGTGGCGAATACCTTTATGAGCTTGTAGACGAGCTGCCGAACCAGAATGACCTGATAAACCACTGGAAGTATATCGCGTGCCTGGTTCCGCCGTCGCAGGTTCCCGAAGCGTTGCAGGGGGTGGCGTGAGTTCCATCGTGGAAGACATCAAGGGCGCAATCTGCCACTACTTCAACGAGCACCAGCTCATGGACTGCCCCTTTGTAAAGGCCCCGTCCAACATACCGGCCCCGGTGGGCAAGTACATCGCGGTGAGGGTCGAGCAGGTGGAACAGCACGGCTCCGAGATGCAGCCGCCGCCCGGTGACAACGCGAGGTTCGCTTTCGAGCAGGTGGCTACTGTGGCATTCATCGAGGTCGAGGGCGACGGCGAGACGCTCAGGATGGTGCGAAACCTGGTCCAGCGCAAGGATTTCCGCGACAGTGCCGTCGCTGAGGGCGGGTTTGCCGTGTGGGACTTTACGAGCATCCTGCCGATAGACACCTTTGACGGCGAGTTTGTAGTAAGGCAGTGGAGGTTCACGATGCGTGTGAACTTCGCGGACGAGATTTTACAGGACGTTCCGAGAATCGAGAGCGTCGAACCTTTAACACTAACAGGAGAATAGACAATGGCTCAGATTATCGACCAGATTGTCAAGATTTCCATCCAGGACGCCATTTCGAGCGTCACCACGGTGGACGTTAACACCATGGCCCTTGTCGGAAAGACCGGGGCTTCGGGTTCCACCGATGCAAAAGAAATTGCATCCCTGAGCGGGGCGAAGGACGCCTTCGGCGAGGATTCCGAGCTTTACCAGATGGTCAAGGCATTCTTCGCCCAGGACTCCCAGCCGTCCCGTGTGGTCTGCATTCCGGCGGGTAGCGATGCACTTGCCGCAGTCCAGGCCGCTGCCGAGAATTTCGACTTCTACCACATTGTCTATGCTTCCGACGACACCGCCGTTTCTCTGAACGACATCAAGTCTTGGCACGAATGGCTTGCCGACGTGAAGAAGGTCGCCCACATCCAGATCAAGGCTGCCGACAAGGCGGGTCTTGACGGTCGTGCTGATGCCGGTTATGACCGAGTGGCCCTCTACCTGCATACAGAAATGAACTCCGTCACCACGACCGTGTACGATTCCGAAACCAAGGAAACCACCGTGACGACTTCGACCACGAAGCCCGCCGGATGGATCGACCATGCAGCAAAGAGCGTCACCACCGACGGGACCGAGACCACCACCGTCGAAATTTCCTGGGAATACCTGCCCGTGGCCATCGTGGCCCTCCGTTGCGCAAGCGATTCCGCCAAGGGCACCTTCGCGCACAAGAAGTGCAAGGGCGTTACACCGGATTCCTACAGTGTGGAAAGCTACAACGAGTGTATCGACGGCGGCTACAACATCTACACCAAGGTTTCTGGCGAGTCCCGCCTGTTCATGGGTACGACTTCAAGCAACGAGAGGTTCATCGACCAGATCGTAAAGGACGACTGGATCCGTTTCAACGCACAGAGCCGCATCTACCAGCTCCTGGGAGAAGGCAACGACGGCAACGGCGTGAACTACGACGATGCAGGCATAGCGGCTGTTGCCGCCGCCGTGCTCAACGTGCTGAACACTGCCGCCGACACGGTCCACCAGTACGTGATGGAAGGTTCCGCGAGCGTGGACTACAAGCCCTACAGCTACCTCGTGGCGAACTACGCCGAGGATGTCCGCAAGCGCAACCTGCCGCTCATTACTGGCCGCTACGCAAGAATGAACTCCATCCACACCGTCGTGCAGGTTTCCCTGCAGGTCACTCTTTAAGGAGGATTTTCCATGTCGATGTTCAATACCTACGACCACACCAAGGTCAACATTTCGCTGAACGGCATCTCCCTGACCGACTTCAACGGCGACCCGACCATCACCAAGGAAGGGCCGGAATTTGAAGTCGTGGAAGGCTCCAACGGTGCAATCGAGCGCTCCCGCATGGTGCGCAACCTCTACACGGTGAACCTTCCGATGATGCAGACAAGCCCGCAGCTCAACGCAATCGAGACGCTCCGCATTTCCGACGAGAAGGCCGGCGCTGGCCCGTTCCCCTTCGCCATTACCGACCTCAACGGCGCATACGTGCTGATGGGTCAGGCGTGGATCGAGAGCATGGGCGACGCCACCAAGGGCCGCCAGGCACAGCCGCGTACCGTGGTGCTGAGGGTCAAGGCGGAAGCCGCTTTCGAGGGGGCATAGCGGATGACCCCGATAAACTTCAAGGTCGGCGACGAGGAATACCAGCTCCTTCCGCATACCGGGTTCACGGCGATAAACCTTGACCGCAAGGTTCTCGGTCTTGTCGGGCGCATGGCTTCTGCCTTCACCGGAGACGACGACATGGCCGCATTCGCGATGCTTTCGGGCGCACTTTCGGACATGGGCGACAGCGAGTACCGCTGGCTCGTGGAAACGACGCTCGGCCGTGTCACGGTGGTGACTCCGGGCAAGAAGAACGTGTCCCTTTCCGACATGGACGCGATTGCCGAACACTTTGCCGGGAACATGGGCGGACTCTACACCGTTCTGATCCGAGTATGGAAGGAGGAAAAGCTGACCCCTTTCGCACTGGCCCCGAAAACGGAACAGAGTGGAGGCTGAACTACTCCAACCCTATCGTAGCCGCATTCAGCGCGACCGACTCGTCGAACATCGAGGCGTTGGGAGACGTGGGAACGCTGGAAGGCGGCGCGGCGGAGTATGCGCTCATTTGGCGGATTGTCGGAGAGGCGCATATTCCGCTTTCTGATATAGAGCGGGAGTGGACTTTCGAGCGGATGGTGAGTTTCGGGGCGTTCCTATCGATGAAGAACGACTACAAGAGCGCTTGGGGCGAGTTCTACCAGCGCGAAAACCAGCAGGGAAGGTGACGAATGGCTGACGAGAATTCTTTTGTACAGGTTATCAAGTTCAAGGTGGACGACAGCGACCTTCGCGCTGCCATAGAGCGTATGCGTGCCGCCTTCGGTGAAGGCGGGAGCGGAAAGGACCCGACGGCGAACCTTGAAAAGGGGATAAAGAAGGCCGGGAACGAAGCGAGGAAGACTGCTTCCGAGACCGAGAAAATAGGCAAGGCCAGCAAGGATGCTGCCAAGGAAACCGACAGGCTCTCGAAGAGCTTCGGCGGGCTTACCGGGGCCATCAAGGGGGCGGTGGCCGCCTATGCGGGATTCCAGGGAATCTCCAAGCTCATCGGCTTCGGCAAGGGGAGCATTGCCGCGTATTCGGCACAGAAACGCCAGGAACTGATGCTCGACACAGTGCTGAAGAACAACGGCATGGGCGAGGCCTCCGGCTACATCAAGAATGCTGCCTCGGAATTGCAGAAACGCACTACCATCGGCGATGAGGCGATGATTGCGGGTGCGGCGGAACTTTCGACATACGTGAGGAACTCGCAACAGCTCAAGCGCATGATGGGCCTGTTGGCCGATTACTCGATGGGCATGACCGGCGGGGCCGAAATGTCGCCCGAGGCCATGACTAATCTCGCTACAGGATTGGGCAAGGCTTTCGACGGCACATACGAGGCGATGCGCAGGAAGGGCTTCGACACTTCGGAGCTGGAACAGATTTCTGCCGCGATGAAGCTAAAGGAAGACCTGGAAAAAGGGAATGTAGCCCGTGACAAGAAAACAGGTGAACTGAAACTCTCGAACGACGACAAGGAACTCCTGAAATGGCTCAAGGAAAACGAGGGGAAAAGCCTTGAAGACCTGAAAGTAACCGCCCTCGAGAATGCCCTCAAGGACTGGAAGGGCCTCGCAGAAGAATTTGCCAGCACCGACGAAGGAAAAATCCTGCAGCTGAAGAATGACATCGGCGACCTCCGCGAGGATGTAGGCAAGATGCTGTTGCCTGTTTTGGGAGAACTGGCCGCGGAGGTGCGCAAGAATCTTCCGTTAATCAAGGATTTTTTCAACTCGCTGGGTAACCTTATCAAGCGGTTCATCGAAGTAGTGATTTCGAGAAAGAATGAAATCGCGAATACGTTCCAGGCGCTTACGGATGCCATCAACCTTTTCGCCAAGGCCCCGGTTGAAATCATGGCATTCGTAACGGCGATGAAGCTGATCGGCCCTGCAATGTTCCAGGCTAGGACAAGTGCCCTCGAAATGGGGGCCGCCGTCAAGGTGATGGGCAAGGCCATGTCCGGTATAGCCAAGGGCGGTCTAATGGCATTGACCGTTTGGGCTATCGAGAAGATTGCAGAGGCGGCGAAGGCTGGCAAGGAATACCTGGGCGAAGAAAGCAAGCGCATTGACCGTGACCATCATTATGCGGATTTTTCCGAAGCGATGCGGCATGTGAGCTCCGCGCAGGAATTTCAGAAGAAACTGGGTCTAAGTTCCGAGGAAATCGCTGTAGCACGCGGAAAAATGTCGTCTATCCCGTCCGGCATTGACTTGAACAACGTCCGCGATCCGAGGGTGGGCATGATGTTCGCCGGTCTTAGCCAGGGGCAGATTGACTGGATGAAGTACGAGTTCGACAAGCGGACGTGGAGAGCCAAGGCGGATTCGGCTACTGCCAAGATGAACGCAGTGGGTGCGTCGGGAAAAGGCTCTCAGGAAATGAACCTGCAAGAACAGATGAACAAGGAACTGGCAGGGCTCACGAAGGGCGACACCAACATCACGAACATCAACTACACTAACAACATCGAGGCAAATTCCGACCTGATGGCCAAGGCCATCAAGGAAAACCTCAGGATGCTCCTGACCTCGAACCTCAGCATGATTACACGCTCCGAAGGGGCAAAGGCGCTCGCATTATGATAGGATTCGTAAAGCAGGTTGCAAGCCTTTTCCAGGAAAAGCCGTCGCCAAGCGTCGTGCAGGGGTCGCTTTTTTTCCAGGATGAAAGTTTCGGACTGTCAGAACTTCCGTTCGACCTGCTCGTGGACGAAAGCCACGAGCTTGAGTTCGACATATCTGACCATGCCGTGGAAAACGGCTCGACGATTTCGGACCATGTGTCCGAGCGGCTCCGTACCGTTAGCGTCACGGGCATGTTCACCAACCATCCGATAGGGAGTGCGCAGGCGTATGTGGACGACAAGGGCGAAATCGTAGAGGAACCCGACATCATCAACGTGGAAGGCCAACAGGCTGTCACGAACACGTCAAGGGAAAGGCTTGAAAAGCTGAAGGAAATTGCACGCCGTAGGAACACGGTCCGCCTGGTGACGGCCCTAGAAGTCTACGAGCGCATGGTCATCGAGAGCGTATCGTTCGACCGTGGCCCAGACGACGGCGAAAGTGTCAAGTTCACGATGAAGCTCCGTGAGGTGCGAACGGCGAGGACGCAGACGAAGACGGTGGAGGCTACGTGGAACCCTCCGGCACCGCCAAAGCAGGAGACAGAACCGCAGAGAAAGTTGTCCGAAAAGAAGAATAATGGCAAGGTGTCGGCGGTGGAGAAGGCTTCCACGATGATTTACAAGGACGGCCTGAACCCGCAGACCATAACTCCGAAGGGGTAGAACCATGGTAGAAATTCCGATAGAGACGAACGGCGTAGCCTACATGACGGAATCCGTCAACGTGGGCGGGGTGTCGCTGTCCATAAGGCTTCTTTGGAACGGGCGCGATTCGAGGTGGTATGCTGACCTGGAGAGCGTGGACGGCAAGAATGACGGCGTGGCTTTCATGGTCAATACGCCGTTGCTCAGTTCAAAAAACAAGTGCCTGGTCGATGGCGACCTTGTAATAGTGCAGTCCGTGACCGGAGTCAAGGCCACGCTCGGTTTTGACAACCTGGGCAAGGAGTTTTCATTGATTTACCTCACGAAGGCCGAGGTGGATGAATTTGTCGAAGCGCTCCTCTCGATGAACGCGGAGGCTGTCTGATGGCTTACGGACGTTCTGTAAAGCTCTACGTGGGCGACTTCATGAAGGGCAACATCGAGGGGACCGACCTTGTGGACAAGTCCGTCGATGCGCTCGACCTTTCGGAACTGGATATCGACTTCGAGGTGACTCGTTCCATAGAGTGGTACGACAACGAGGCGACGATTACGGTGTACAACCCGAAACCGGACACCATAAACTCCGTAATGCGCAACGGCAACAGCGTAATTCTCCAGGCCGGTTACGAGGACCAGCACAACGTGAAGAACATCTTTGTCGGGCAAATTGCGATGGTTGCCCCGAAGAGGGCAGGCAAGGATGTCGAGGTGGTGCTTACGTGTGTACAGTCACGCGGGGCGTTCTACCAGCTAGCCCGTCTGAACTGCGCCGTTTCGTTCTCCAAGGGAAAGAAAATCCGCGAATGCCTTCAGAACCTTTGCGACTATGCCGGGATTGTGCTCAGGGCCGGGAACAAGTCCTTCATAGACAAGGGCATCACGTGGCCGTTCCGTTGTTCCGGAACGTTTACCGACGTAATCCGGGCATTTTCGGAACACGTGATTTTCCCGATGGAAAAATGCAAGCTCTATCTTGACAATAATGAACTTATCGTGTTCGGCCTCGACAACACCATAGCCCTCGAAGAAGTGGTGCTGACCCACGACACGGGGCTGCTCGAATGCAACGAGATCCGTGACGAGGGCCTGAACAAGGTAAACTTCGGCGACGATCCGGTGTACTACTTCTTTTCAGGTAGCGACCAGAAGGTAGAACCGAAGAAACGGCCCAGCAAGGAAATCGACCGAACGAAGAAAATCAGGTGCAGGAGCCTGATGAACCCGGCGATAGTGCCGAACTGTTTCGTGCAGGTGGATTCAACGGACGGCACCGAATACGACAATGCGCTTGCCGTAAAGGGTCGCTACGTGGTGACTGAATGCCGGTACAGCGGCGGGAATACAGGCGGGGACTTCACCGTGACCTTCGACGCCCAGGAGGCACCTTACAGGACGGAGGCGAAATGAACCAGTTCGTGAAACTGATTAGGCAGGTGCTGGACAACTACATGGAAGGCTTCGAGACAGCCTTTCCTGGAGTCGTGAAGAACGTCAACGACGACGGCACCGTGGATGTCACACCGTCCATAAGGAACGTGCTGAAGAACATGCAGATGGAACCCGACGGGGAAGACGATGAACCGCTCCCGGTCGAGGGGGTCCCAGTGCTATGGCCGGGAACTTCGGCGGCAGTGGTGAAATTCGAAATCAAGGCTGGCGACCCAGTTCTCTGCGTGGCATCGAGCCGCGATTTGCGGGCATGGGTGGAAGCGGGAGAAGACGGAGGCCCGACAAGTCCGCTGTCGTTCTCGGGAAACGACATCAACGACCTTATGGCAATACCGCTTACCAGGGGCGGCTCGAAGGCGGTTTCCGTGACGCTCGGGCGCGATTCCGTGAAGGTGGTGGGCAAGGGTAGCATCGAGATGAAAAACGACGGCACGGTGCTTGTAAACGGGCATCTTGAGGTTGCCGCACCTTCCGGGGAATAGACGATGAAATACGTAGCCGTTGAAGGGATGGTGCTGACATACACGGCGAAGATGGGCGAAACTCCGATGGGTGCTGCCGTTGTCACTGCGCAACCTGGAGCGGCTTCGCAGACGGTAAAGGCCGACGGCAAAGGAGTGTATGTTGACGGAACGACCTTGACAGCAACTGCGTGGACTGTCGGGGCCTATGCCGGTGGCGGTACCGTAGTGGCCAGTTTCGAAAGTTCCGCAGAATTTGTCAAGGTTGACGGCAGGAACGTATTGCTTGAAGGTGATTCTGCGGAGTTCGAAGTGTCAGCGACAAATCCTAGCGGCGATACGCAGACGTTCACTATAACGGCTACGGTACAGTCTGCCGGCCAAATTTCTGTTTCCGCCGAGTGATTTTAGGTGTATTTAAGCGTGTTTCGGTATTGATTTTCTTTGTCGGCATAAGGGAGTATTTTTGGAATTATGAACGAATTACGCCTTGACAACGCACATGACATATACCGTGACGGCGCCTCGATTGCGAGGCTCAAGAAGGACACCGCAGAAGTCCACCGTTTACGTGCTCAACAGGCTGGACTTTGCCTTTTGCGTTGCGAGGAGGGCGAGTCGTTCGTTGACTACACTCATGGCGTTCCGTGGTTCAATAGGATTTTGGGCTTGCCGGTACAGCATCTCGATGTCGCCACGAAGATTATACGTGAGAAACTTTCCGAACTGCCGACAGTGAAGAAGGTCTTGCAGTTGACTCTTGATGTCAAGGAAGGCAAGAGGAACCTGACCGGTTCTTTCAAGGTGCAGGCAAATGACGGCTCTGTCGCAACAGGAGAATTTTGATGGCTACGGCGATTAGTGTTTCTGCAAGTGGAATTTCGGTCAAGAGCTACCGCGAAATCCGTAATGAACTGGAAGCGAAGTTCAAGGGGCTTTTCGGTGATGAACTCGACACGACGCCCAGTTCTCCAGACGGCCAGCTCATAGACCTTTTCGCCTACGCCTACAGCGAGGCCGCCGAGGCTATACAGGGGGCTGCGTCCGCGCTTGACCTTGACAGCTCGTACGGCGTATTCCTTGACAACCTGGGCGCACTCATGGGGATTCCTCGAAACAGCGGGGAAGACGATGACAGCTATCGAGGACGGCTTGTTTCAAGCGATACGACCGGGTTTGCAACATACGACGCGATGCTGACATACCTTAGGAAGGAACTGGGTTCGTCGGTTACGATGAAGGTGAATGACGAGCCTGAAACGGACGGCGACGGAATACCCGGGCACCATATAGCCGTCTACATTCCAGAAAGCGTCACCAAGACGGACAACGAAATCGCCCAGGCAATTTTCGACTGCAAGGCCGCCGGTGTTCCCACTTACGGTTCGTCTTCAGGAACAGCCGAGGACATGGTAGGCCTTCCGCACATTATGAAGTTCAACAGGATAGAAGGCTCAGACGCATACTTCATGCGGATTACGATTACCGAGTACGAAGAAGAAGTCCTTCCTGACGATTTTGCTTCAAAGGTAGCGGCAAGTGTCGCCGAATGGGCGCTTACCGAATACAGGCCAGGGCAGGACATCATTCCGCAAAGGGTTGTGCAGGCCGTGTACGAAGTACCTGGGATCGATACGGTAACGGTCGAAGTCTCCGCGAATGGTTCAACCGGCTGGACTTCGAGCAGGGTTCCTGTTTCCGCAGACACCTATGCAGTGATACCGGAAGAGAACATCACCGTGACGAAGGTGTAGAATGGTCGTGCGCAAGGAACTTTGGAACGAAATCAGGGAGCTGGTCCTTGAGGAGTACCGGGAAAGCCACAACCTTCTCGGCATAATCAGGGCCGTCGTTGAAAATTGTGTCCAGTACATCGAGGATGCCGCCGTTTCGTTACAGGGCGTTGCCAGCGTTGAAAATGCCTCTGGCGAATGGCTTGACTTGTTGGGAAAAATAGTCGGCCTCGAACGCAATCCGGGGGAATCCGACGAGTCGTTCCGTTCGCGGATTCTTGAATATGCGAAAGTGAACAACGCAGGTACGATTGATTACCTTATTTCCAATGCAATCGACAAGTCGGGCGATCCTGCACCGCAGTACATGGACGAAGTTCCGCTGACATTTTTCGTGTACACTCCGAACGGAAGGCAGCTGTTACGTAGTACGGTTAAGAGGCTGGCCCCTGCAGGGGTGCTGGGGTTGCCCGGTGCGGCCGTTGAAATGGGTGACGGCTCGCTTCTGGCGGATGCAAACGGCAAGCTGTTCCTGATGGTGGCCGAAGACAGCCATGTCGGCGAAAGTTATCAGCTTGTTACCGAAGAGGGCGAATCCATTCTTACCGAAACTGGAGAAAATCTCGTTACAGAATAGAGGTTGTTATGGCAGAAAAGAAAATTTCAGAACTCGATACCAGTACGCTTGCGGCGATGAAGACCGCAGGTGCGTACATTCCTATGGCCGTTGAAAACGACAAGACGTACAAGGTTCCGGCGAGTGACATATCGGACAATACTATTGTATTGGTGGCGACCTTCGATTCCCAAACCCAGCAAATAGAATGGCCGGATTCCGACGATGTTGTAAGTGCCGTGAATGACGGAAGATACGTCACCATTGAATATCGGAATCCTGCAAATTATGTCGATAAGTTCTTTCTTTATGGATACATGAAAAATGAGGTCTACAGGTTCTCTTCCAAGACGAACAACCTATTCCTAAAAAAAATAAATGGTGCTTACACGTGGACTTTATCGGACTCTAGCGAATATGAAGCTGGCGACGGAATCGATATCACTAACGGTGAAATTTCCGTAAAGCTGGGAACAGGTCTTGAATTTGAAGACGACGGCGGCGTGAAGGTTGTCGCACTTGATATTGAAGAAATCCAGGGCGTGGTGACGGAAGAGGTCGAGGAAGCCGTTGAAACGCTGCACTCCAAGATAATCTACACTTTGGACCTCGGATCTGTTCAGGGTGGAAATACGATTCAAGGAAACGGTTCTATTTTCGCCAAGGGGACGCTGTTCTCTCCGAACATGGACCAGGAAATCAATACGACCGATTCTAAGATTTTCTATGCAACTAATCAGACCGGGAACTGTGACTACCTTTACCTTTGCCTGTACGAGTATGACTTGGCAACAAATACTATCAACTGGGTCGCGAATACGGACAACGTGGCTTCGCAAGTCTCCACTACTGGACTTCATGCCGCTTCGATTACGCAGTGCAAGGATAATGCGAAACTGTCTTCAAGCAAGCTCTACTTCCTTGTGATTTTGACCAATGCGAACTCAGTCAAGTTCATCGGAAACACCTATTCGGAAAACCTGAACACTACACCGAAATTGGGGTGGTATACGGACAACCTGAGCATGACAGACCGCAGTGATCCGGCAGAAATCAAGACGACTTTCGCTACGATGGCTCCGCAGGGTGAATCCCTTTACAGGTTCTTCGCGGCAATTTCGAATGTAAGCGTATCGCAGGGGGCTTAAAATGAATTACGGAAAAAATTATTTGGCAAAACAGACGGACGAACGTTCGCAAAGGATTTTTTCAAGCGGTATGTACAAGTCCGGCCGTGAATGGAACCGGCATGTCGCACCGCACATAATCGACGATTTTCTCGACGACATGGAAGGCGAGGACGCGACGTTGTGGATTACGAACGCCGGAGTCCTTACGTTTATTTCGGTAGGCATGTTCGACAGTGCGGCAAGGTACATCCAGGGTGTTATCTACGAAAAACTCGACGATGCCCAAAAGGCTATTGCGGACAGGCTTGTCAAATCCCTTGATGAGGCGGACAATACGGAGGAATAACAATGGCGCAGAACATAACTACACTTCTTGAAAAAGACTATGCGGACACGCTATCGGGCAACGACCTTTTCTACCTAGTCCAGGGAACAGGAAGCAACCGTGACAGGAAACTGCAACTGTCCGCGCTTGTCGCCTACATCATGGCTGGCGGCTCTAACGAGATGACCCTCCACAAGTTGACCATCGGCGGCGCCTATTGGGAGGATAGGCAGAATGTCGGCCCCGTGATTGAAGGCCTGCATTTCGTTATCGCCGACAGTGCTGAATTCAATTCAGTGACCATCAAGAGCAATGCGCAGAGAGGCGGCAATATCGGTTACGGCAGCAACGGACCCTTCATTAACAGCTTCTACAGCATCTCTGCCAACGTCCTCGAGGGCGTGACATTGGATATTTCCGGTAACGGCTCTATCGATGGCAACCTTGGCGTAACTGGCGATGTCACCGTTGGCGGTGACATCGGTGTCACAGGTGATGCCAACATTACGGGCGACTTGTCCGCCGATGACGTCATTGCGACAGGAACGGTTACGGCCGACGGCGGCTTTGAATCTAACAGCGGCGACATCAAGACTTCGAACGGCAACCTTGAAGTAGGCGGTCACGTCAAGTTCGGTACCGGTTCAATATACACGGCTTCTACCTCAGGCGACGAGTCGAGCATTACCTCATCCCTCTCAAGTTTGAGTGACGGCACAGTAGCGTTAATCGTTAACAAGACGGGAACTGCCTTGCAGTTCAACGACAACATTTTTGCAAAGACCTTATTCCAGGTGCCCGGATACACTGCCATACAGGTCGTAAAGGTTGACGGCAAGGTTTATCCTGTCGGCGGTGACTACGTATAGCAAGGAAAGGAGGAGGCTATGGATATAACAGGAATCGACCTCGGTGCTCTTGCGGCGGCACTCGGAGCGGTGATAAAGTCGCTGCATTCCGACCGCAAGGCGGATTCCGCAAAGAAGGGGCTGGACGAGCGGATGGCGGTATTGGAGACAAGGATGCAGCAGAACGACAAGCGTCTCGATGACGGGGATGCCGCATTCCGAACGCTTGACCAGAAGATAGACCGCAACAATGAACTTCTTAACCAGCTCATAGGCGAAGTCCGGGCCGGGAGGAAGTGACAGTGTGGCTTATGCTTTTGATTCTGATTGTCGGCGTAATCATCATGGAATGGCCCATGAAACCGAAAAAGTAGGGAGGTGCGATTATGGCAGTGACGGTAAAGAAAGCCTGGGTTGACAGGCCGTTCGTGTGGCACAGGGACAAGGACGGCTCCCGCGTTCTGATGTGGAGCGACACCCTGCACCTGCAACTTGTAAAGGACGGCGTGGAATTTGCGGCGGCGTTCCGTTTCCGTGGACGCGACAGCGAGCCGGGCGGTTCCGGGTTCCGTTGCGACGGGCTTTCTGTTCCCAGGCCGCTTCGCTGGTTCATGCCCGACTGGGACGACGTCAACGAGCTGTACAACCTCGCCGGGGCCGTGCACGACTGGCTATACGCCTCCGTGGGCGCATACGGAATCTTCACCCGCTCGGAGTGCGACGACATATTCCGTGGAATCCTGCGGGAAGCCGGGGTGTCGAGGTTCAAGGCATCGACCGCCGATTTTATGGTTGGCCTTTTCGCTGGTTGCCGCCTTCACTGGGGTAACGATTCCTACGGTGTACGTGGGCTTGTAAGGATGGAGACTTGCGTATGATGGTGCTCGTCCGCCAAATCCGCACGGAAAAGTCAATCCTGGGGTCGCTTTACCTGAACGGTGCGTTCGTCTGCTACACGCTGGAGAACGCCGCCAAGGCCATCCCTACGGGCTGCTACAACGTACAGAACTCCAAGTCAACGAAGTTCAAGCGGGAGCTTCCGCTGGTGTACAATGCGACAGTCAAGGCGAGCCGTGGAATCCGTATCCATCGCGGCAACACCTGGGAGGATTCCGCCGGTTGCATCCTTGTCGGCATGAGCCACAACAGCGAGGCTTACAAGCCGGGCGTGGAACCCGCCGTGTTCGAGAGCGCGAACGCCGAGACCATGGTCACGATGCTCTGCAGGAACGAGAACAGGCTCGCGATTTATGAGCCGCAATAAGTTTAGAGAGCCGACCGGGAAAATCCCGGAAGGCATTTAACAAGCCAGCTGAAAGGAGATGATAAGATGGCTACATACAATGACAACAACGAAAAGGCCCCGGTGACGGGTGTCCTCGGCACTACCTTCGGTAGCGTGGCACTTGCCGCTGCTACTGGACTTCTCAACGGAAACGGTCTCGGAGGCCTGTTCGGGAACTAGAATCCCGCAGCAAGCCCCGTGTACCAGCTTTCGCAGAAGGACAACGAAATCGCCCAGCTCAAGGCGGAAAAGTACGCCGACGGCCAGGTGAAGGAAACGGTAACGGAAGTGCCGCCAAGGCTACGTCCGTGAACGCGACCAAGGCCTAAACCAAGGTTCCGCGAAGACCCGGGGTGGCGTGGAGAAATCCGCGTCACCTTTTTTGTTTTTTTTAATTAGGTATTGACATATACACAAAAAAAGTGTATATTATGGATATGTACGAAGTGACTTTATCCAAGGCAGCGAAAAAATCCATTGAAAACCTACCTATGGTCGATAGGAAAAAGCTAAACCGACTTATTGATTCTCTGAAAACGACGGGTCCTATGCAGCCTTCATTCAGGAATTTTTCTAAGCTAGGAAAAGACACGTATCACTGCCACCTATCCTATAGCTGGGTGGCTTGCTGGAGAAACGAAAACGGAACATTAACAATCGAGGTTTACTATGTTGGCAGTCGTGAGAAAGCCCCGTATTAGGGTGTCGGCAAAAGTCATTCCCGAAAAACTTCTTGACTTTCTCAAGGAGAATTTCGGTGGCGTTGAAATTGAACCGGAAACCTATGCGCCCGAGGACATTCCCGAGCTTGTGGAGGCCAGGGAAATGACTTCACCTGGTGAAGCGATATACCTTGATAGGGACCTTCGCGGAATGACCCAGGCGGAACTTGCGGAAAAGCTGGGTGTTGCGGTCACGGTAGTTTCTGACATGGAAAACAACAGGCGCCCGGTTTCAAGGAAGATGGCGGTGAAGTTGGGCGAAGTGTTCGGTACTGATCCTGCTGCTTTTTTCAAGTTCTAGAGGCTTGATTATTTAATAAGAACAGCCCCCGGTAGTGTGATACCGGAGGCTTTTTTATCGTGGGGAAACGAAAAAACTACTGCATGGGCTTCGAACGCGGCCCCCTTTTGAGGCCCTTGTCTGCACGAGGGGCGCGGTTCTTTGCCCCCTTCGGCCTGCCGCCGTACTTGCGGCCGTTCTCGGCGGAGGTTGGTGTTGAGCGACTTCCTGTCATTTGACTGTGTATTGAACGAACTTCGCTATCAGATAATTCGTGCTGGCAATAAGGACAATGTGCGGCCATAAGTTTATCTCCTGTTATTACCTAATTAAAATAGATAAATTTTCTTTCCGTGTCAAATTAAAGGTGGTGAGAAAAAAACATTTGTTGAGTAATGCTTAACAAATGTTTATTTTTAGAAAATACTGGAGAGACATCATGCAAATTATCGAGAAACCGTTGGGCGAGTTGCGCCCATACGAGAACAATCCGCGTATCAACACCGATGCCGTTGACAAAGTCGCGAACAGCATCAGGGAGTTCGGATTCCAGGTGCCTATCGTAATTGACCGCAACGGGGTCATAGCCGCAGGTCATACCAGATACGAGGCCGCGAAAAGACTAGGACTTGAAACGGTGCCGTGCGTCGTGGCTAGCGAACTTTCCGACAAGCAAATCAAGGCCTACCGTCTTGCCGACAACAAGGTGGCCGAGATTGCGGCATGGGACTTCGGAAAGCTCAATTCCGAACTTGCGGAACTTTCCGACCAGTTCGACTTTTCCGACTACGGGTTCAACGCATTCTCTGCCGACTTTTCCACCGAGCAGGATTCAGATGCTGGAGAAGGCGAGGGCGGACCTCTGGTCGAGGACGACAATTACAACATCACTTACGAGATAGCCTTCAACGACGAGGACGAGCAGTCCGAGTGGTACAGGTTCATCGCGGCCACCAAGAAGAGGTTCCCCGAAAAGGAAACCGTAGCCGAACGCATCCTGTGCGCTGTCCGGGAGTGGATGAAGGAGGGGTAGCCATGGCAATGCGCCACAGAATTAAACTTGACTCCGACGTGTACACCGAGGCCAAGAAACGCATACGGCACATAATCGCCACGTTCGACAACGTGCTTGTGGCTTTTTCC
The DNA here is from genome assembly GCF_900142475.1 of Fibrobacter sp. UWH4. Taxonomy (NCBI): domain Bacteria; kingdom Pseudomonadati; phylum Fibrobacterota; class Fibrobacteria; order Fibrobacterales; family Fibrobacteraceae; genus Fibrobacter; species Fibrobacter sp. UWH4. The sequence goes on along the minus strand of NZ_FRAY01000004.1, from coordinate 31,808 downwards.
GGCGGCAAGGATTCCTGGGCGACGCTCAACCTGGTACAGGAAGTCTACGACGAACTGGGAATTACGGATAAAGTAAAGGTTTTCTTCCGCGACGAGGAAGTGATATCCGACAGCGTTGTGAGTTTCGTGCAGGGAATCTACGAAAGCGGCAAGTTTGATTTCCGTTACTATGCGATACCGCTGGTGTCGCAGAAGTTCGTGCTGGGAAAGACGGAAAAGTACGTGCAATGGGACCGAAACAGGAAATGGCTCAGGCAACCGCCTGAATACGCTATCCGCATTCCAGACAATGAATACCGGGAGTTCGACCAATACACGACGGACGCCTTCGTATGCAAGAACGAGAAGGGCAGAGTCGCCATCGTGAACGGAATCCGTGCGGACGAATCGCTGGTGCGCCTTCAGTCGTGCGTAAACAAGCGCAACGAGAACTACATCTGCGGCACGAAGGAACCTCGGATCAAGAACTGCAAGCCGATTTATGACTGGAACGAGCAGGACATATTCCTCTACTTTTACAAGAAGGGCTTGAAGTACTGCGACATCTACGATGCAGAGACATTAAACTCCATGGAACTACGTGTTTCTACTCCCTTCCATGCCGAGAGTGCAAAACACTTCGACAAGATAAGGACGCTCTATCCTACATACTACCAGCAGCTGGTTGACCTTTTTCCGGAATTCATTCTGCAGGCCCGTTACTGGAAAGAATTCAAGGGCGGTTCCAAGGATACGGTTTACGAGAAATACGAGCATTCGTTCAGAGGAATCTACCGCTATATCGACGACAATCTTCAAGGCGTTGAGCGCGAACTTGCAATAAAGCGTGTGAAGACGGTAGAGACATCAAGAAGGAATGCCGGTGACGGAAAGAACCTTGGTGCCTATCCGGTGAGATACGTGTTCGAACAGGTTGTGAACGGAGCCTTCAAGCGCAACATTCTGCCGAAGTCCAAGCCCAGCAGCCTGGATTTCGAGTTCGAAGGACTGGAGGCTCCCGTATGAACATAGAACGGATTGATTACAAAAAGGCATTGGAACTGAAGAGTCTTGAAAAGGAGAGCATCGATTTCAAGTTCTATCCTAACTGCCAGTATATCGGCGCTTTTGAAGACGGTCGCCTTGTCGGAATGGTTGCGTGGCAGATGGTTGGTCAGAGCCTTCGCTTAAAGAGCGATTGCGTGCTCCCTGCATTCAGAAAACGCGGGGTGTACTCCAAACTATGGGTGGCAAGAGAAAAGGCCACCGAAGGTATCAGGCGTGCAAGCGATACGGCTTTCTGCACTGCAATGTCTTTGGGAATGTATCTGTCGAAAGGTTTTGTCAAGGGAAAGACGAACAAGTACGGTATAACCTTTGTGAAGAGGTCTGTCAAATGAAAATCGAAGAAATGCCTATTTCTAACGTTCAATGGGTCGATGTCGAAAAACTTTCAGCGAACGACTACAACCCGAACGTAGTGTTCTCCAAGGAAATGGAACTCCTGAAATTCAGCCTTCTGCGGAACGGCTGGATTCAGCCGGTTCTTGTCACCCAGGACTTCGTGATTATCGACGGGTTCCACCGTTCCACAATCGCGAAGGTTGACAAGGACGTGAAGGCCATGAGCGACGGCAAGGTTCCAGTAGTGGTGATGAACCTGAGCGAACCCGAAAGGATGCTTCTCACGATCCGAATCAACCGTGCCAAAGGTTCGCACATCGCGTTGAAGATGAGCGACATCATCAAGAAACTCGTGAACGAGTACGGAGTGCCGCCAGAAACCATCTGCAAGGAAATCGGGGCCAACCGCGACGAGGTTGACCTGCTCATGCTCGAAAACGTTTTCGCAGCAAAGAAAATCAACGAGGAAACGAAGTACTCGCAGGCCTGGGGCGTGCGCTAACGTACCTCGAAGGAAACGGAGTCTACAAGCTGATGTGTATCGATAAGTGGAACTGCGCTCGTGCTGCCGTGCCGCCTACGGGCCTTGAGCGTCTTTTCGGAAACGGCGGGGTACTTGGAGCTGTCGCGTATGGCTCTAGTAACTTCGTCGCGGTAAAAAGTGCCTATGGCATTTGCAAGCGTGTCTACATCCATTTTTCCGGCAAGCACCAGCGGAACGTTCCTCGCAAGAATACGTTTGTAAATCTTGCGGAAATTTTCTTCGGCATACTTCATGAAAGGGCGTGCCACTATTTCAGGATAGTGCCGACCTTCTGCCGTCGTGCCTTCCTGCCGTCCGTAGTTCAGGGTTCGCGCTATGAGTGCGTTCGATGCTGGAGCCTTTATGGCAGGAGTAGCCTTTCCGGTCTTTTTTCTGGACTGGAGATTTTCGTAGGCGATACGGGCGGTGTTGTTGCCGTCAATCCAACCTACAAGGATTTTCTTTTTCGCAAGGTCTTCGAGAGCCTTGAATTTCTCTACGAGTTCTTCGGTTTTGGTCATCATGTCATAAATATAAATAAGGTTCGCCATGGCTAGCAAGGAACAGATGTCACTTCATTTCGACTACTACTCTGTCAAGGAGATAGCCAACAAAATCGGCTTTCATCCCGACACGGTGTATGACTGGATAAAGAACCGCAATATGCCGGTACGCCGAGTAGGACGGCAGGGCCGTATAACGATATACTGGCCTGATTTCGCAAAGTGGTGGTCGGAACCTAACAATTTCTAGGGATGCCATGGTAGAAGGCCAGGACATGCGTTCCATCGGCCGCAAGGGCGGCAAGGCTTCGGGACTGGCAAGGCTCCGTAGCAGGGAGACCCGCGAAATCGCGAGGTCCGTCCTTTCCGCAAAGTTCCTTCCGCAAGGCAAGTTATCGGAATCGCTCAAGAGCATCGGAATAGATACAAGTAAGCCGATGCAACTGCGGGCCGCGATTTGTGCCGTGATGGGTGGAATGGCACTTTCCGGAAACATCAAGGCTGCATCTTTCATTTTCGATTTGGCGGAGGAAACGAACAACTCCAAATTCACGGCAGCAAGGCGCAAGATGCTCGAACGCATGGCTGACGCTCCTGAAAACGTGACTGTTGACGAGGACGGCTCGATACCTACTCCCGAAAAGCTGGGAGAAATTAGGCGGCAGGCCATAGAGCTGGGGGTGTACGAAGATGCCGACTAGTGAGATGATACAGCTTTCGCGCAGGAACCTTCTTGCGTTCGTCACGCCGACCATGCCTACCTATTCCATAGGGTGGGTACATCGCGAGATTTGCGGTCGCCTGATGAACTTCTTCGCAGACGTGATGGAAAAGAAGTCGCCTAGATTGATTCTTACGATGCCGCCTCGTCACGGCAAGAGCCAGCTGGTGAGCAAGCATTTTCCTTCGTGGTGTTTCGGGGTAAACCCGGATATTTCCTTTATCGCGGCAAGCTATTCCGACAGCCTGTCGAAGCGAATAAACAAGGATGTTCAGAGAATCATGGATAGTTCAGACTACCATCTGATTTTCCCGAAGACATCGCTTTCGGGCAGGGGTAGCAGTTTTTCACGGTCCACGAACCTTCTTGAAATACCTGGTCATTCAGGGAGTTTCAGGAGTACCGGTATAGGTGGCGGTATCACCGGCATGGGCTGCGACATCCTCAGCATCGACGACCCGTTGAAGGATCGCCAGGAAGCAAACTCAATCACTATCCGCGAGCGTGTGTGGGACTGGTACACTTCGACCGCTTATACGCGACTTTCGCCAGGTGGCGGCGTGCTTGTAACCCTCACTCGGTGGCACGAGGACGATTTGGTTGGACGTCTACTCGATGCGATGAAGAAGGGGAGCGGCGACCAGTGGCAAGTAATCAACTATCCTGCTATAGCCGAGGAAGATGAACTTCACCGCAAGAAGGGCGAGGCCCTGCATGAGGCCAGGTACCCGCTGGAAATGCTCGAACGCATCAAGGTAAACGTCGGATCGTATGACTGGAACTCGCTATACCAGCAGCACCCTACGCCCGTCGGAGGCGGCATAATCAAGCGCGAATGGATTCGCACTTACGAAATCATGCCGAAGGTTTTCGACGTGGTGATTCAGAGCTGGGACTTCACCTTCAAGAATTCCGATTCTGCCGACAACGTGGCCGGAACTGTTTGGGGCAAGGTTGGGGCTAATTACTATCTGCTAGACTGCATAGCAGAAAAGATGGACTTCGTGTCCAGCATAAGGGCGTTACAGCGCACTACGGCAAAATGGCCGCAGGCCATGGCTAAAATCGTGGAAGACAAGGCCAACGGTCCGGCGATTATTTCGTCAATGAACAGGGAAATTTCGGGGCTGATTCCGTTCAATCCCGAAGGCTCCAAGGAAGCCAGGGCTTTCGCGGTGAGCCCTCTTTTCGAGGCTGGGAATGTCCTTATTCCTGCAGAAGACGAAAGGCATCCGTGGGTACGGGAATATGTTGACGAACTTACGATGTTTCCGGGAGCACCGCACGATGACCGTGTGGACTCCACGACACAGGCGCTTCTTTACCTGTCGAACGGTGGCGGTATGCAGAGCGTGATAAACTTTCTTTAACAGGAGAATAGACGATGGCAAAGAAAACGACTACAATGATGGATGGATCCTACGAGAACCTGGTTACTGGTCTCGGCAAGGCAGGCATGGACAAGAGCGCGAATATCCGCGCTAAGCACTACATTCCTGCAAACCTTACGGAACTCGCTTCAATGAAGGTTCAGGACGGCATCGCGTCCTTTATCGTTGACGGAGTTCCCGAGGCGGCGCTCATGAAGGATATTTCAGTCACGAACGATACCGAAGGCGAGGTGCTGAGAGATGCTACAAGGCTCGGATTTTTCCGGGCTGTCAAGAGGGCCGGCTCGGAAATGCGCCTTACTGGCGGCTCGGTAGTAGTCACTGAATACGAGGGTGACAATTCAGAAACTATCAGCGAGGAACCTTCCGCTGGAGCCAAGGTCAAGGGGTACCGCGTGTATTCCGCAGGGCGTGTGAACTTGCGCAAGGAAGATTTTGACGGAGAGGAACCGAGAATTTTCCGCTGCAACAAGATCGACGGCACCGACGTCGAAATCCATGCCTCCAGGTGCACCGTTTTCCACGGCGTGGAACTGCCGGACGTGCTCAACGGCCATAGCTTGCGAGAAAGCTACTTCGGTGTATCGGCGCTCTATCCGATTGAACAGGCGCTGAAGGAACTTGCTGCCGTTTCCGGGGCCATTGTCAACATGGCGCAGGAAACAGGAACCCTGCTCATGAAGATGGGCGGACTTAACCTGATGATGTCTAAACCCGATTGCGGTGTGGCAGACATCCACAAGATGATGTCTTTGGTGAAACTCTGCATGAACAGCTTGAGGGCGGCTTTCGCAGGAAAGGACGACGGCTTCGAAATCCTGAGCCACAATTTTGCAGGACTTTCGGAAATTTGGCAGAAGTGCATGAATATCGTCGCGGCAAAGTCCCGTATTCCGGTGAGCATCCTTTTCGGACAGAGTGCTACCGGACTCGCACAGACGAACGAGGGCGACACCAAGGCGTGGTGCCAGACGGTTGATGCCTGGAGGGCCGATTACCTCTACCGTCCGATGTGCAGGCTCATCGAGGACTTTTCGCGCAGGAACCTGAACAAGGACTACTCCGAATTTGAATGGGGCGCCGTTGACGAAATGACGCTGAAACAGACTCTCGAAGCCCGCAAGCTCCAGGCAGAGACCCTCAATATCTACTACAACATGGGAACGCTCTACCCCGACGAAGTGCGCAAGAACGTTTTCGAGAACGGCCACAGCTGGGAAGTGTCCGTAGAATCCAAGTAGGAGAAAAGAAGCCATGCTGAACGATTTGGTAAGGTTCGCGAACGGCGTTGAACTCGCCGTAGGTAAGAAACGGGGCCGTCACCCTGTGTTCAACGCAAACATGTTCTACCCCTATGTTCCCGAAAGGGAACTCCAGGGGGCGACAAGGAACGAGTTCATGCGCTTTATCGAGGAGGCACTTTCTGCGGCCATGCTCGGAACGCAGCTGGGTGACGACATCGAGGAACTCTCGGACCTTGAACCGAATCTTTCGGACGGCTTCAAGAGCGAAATTGACAGAATCGCCCATGCTATCGACAAGAAGGCAGTAGACAACTTCGCGAAACAGTCGGAAATGATTATCGGTAAGCCTTACTATCCGGGTTCAGCAAAAACCGAAATCCTTACCAACTGGGAATCGAACTTCCAGCTCTTGTGCAAGAGTGCTGAAACCGATGCCAAGAATGACATCGCCCAAATCGTTCAACAGGCGAAAAACGAGGGCTGGAACAAGAACCAGCTCGAAAAGGCCGTCAAGAAACAGTTGCCTGAAAAATACAGGAACCGTGCAGAACTGATAGCACGTACCGAGACGGCGAAGCTCAACAGCGAAATAAACCGAGCCACGTACAAGGAAATAGGCGTAGAATACTACGTGTGGATGACCACGATGGACGGACGCGAACGTTCTAGCCATGCGGAGATGAACAACGTAATCTGTTCAGTGAGCAATCCCGATGTCTACTACGAGGAAAATCCGAACGATCCGATGCACCCAATCGAAAAACCAAGAACCGGCGCAATGGTGCACCTGCACCCAGGAATGGACTTTCAGTGCCGGTGTTCTATGGTCGCGTGGGACCCCTACATCAACGGCAAGTACGAGGTCAAGGAAGGTTCTGTAGAAAAGCCGGAAGAACCCAAGACAACCAGGGAGATATTGGAAGAGACCGCACAGCAGCTCGAACAAGCCCGTGAACAGCTCGAAGCCGCCAACAGGAAAACGGAGATACTGCAACAAGCCCAGGCACGACACGCCGCCAGGACGCAAGCCGAACGTGAAGACATCATTAAGCGTCTGAACAACCGCCTGGAAGTCCGCAAGCTCACGAACGAGGTTGTCAAGGAAGCCGAAGGAATCAACGGAGTCGAACTTGACAAGCTGAAAGAACTCATGAAGGGCGGCTCTAAAAAGCAGTACGTCGAGATGAACAACCTCGCCAACGAAATAAAGTCGAAGGTCAATGAACTGAAGGCAATGAAGTACGTCCAGAATCCACTCCAGGTGGCCAAGGATTTCGACTACCAGACTGCCGTCACGATTGAAAAGTCTGTAGAAGGAAAACTCAATAAATGGGACTTTGAAAACATTTCTCTGGAACAGAGAAAGAAAAAGTTGGAGTTCGAAATAAACTGGGTCGAGAACAACAAGAAATACCCAAGCTGGAAGGTAGCCCAGGATGCCTACATGAAATTGCTTGTCGAAGTGAACAAGGATATTCAGGTAGAAGCGATTGAACAGGTTTTGCCTGACTTGAAGGCATACGCATCTACGCACAAGCGCTGGCCTAATTTCAAGAAATGGCTAGGTGAACTTGAAAACATGGTAGCGAACAAGTCGGCGTATACCGAGACTGAATTGTTGAAACAACTACAGAAGGTAGAAAAGGAACAGGCGCGAATCAAGCAGTATGATCCGAAGCCAGCAATGAATAATTCTGCGAATGACTTGACCTATATGTCGAACAAGGACGCGAAAAAGCTGATTCAGGAGTTTCGTAAAGTCACTGACGATAGGGCCGATGCTGCCTTCCGTCCTTTGTCCGAACAGCTTTGGGCGCAATACTCGCAGGAAGAGAAAACTGTCCTCACAAAATACACGCAGACATACAGCTATCTGAATGAACCTTTAAGAAAAATAACGTATTATGGCGGTAGGCCTTTGTCAGAATACACAAACGATTTGCCTATTATGACAAATGCGATTGAAAAATCAGTTATTCCGAGCGACATAGTTGTGTCTAGGGGAACAGATGATTTTATGACTTCTGCAGGTATAAACCTGTCGTCACTGAAAAAAGGAGATACCTTTATCGATGGAGCTTTTTTGTCAACTGCGGTAAAGGAAGGCAACGGGCTGACCAAAACTTACACGTTGAAAATAGCCGTTCCGAAAGGCGCCAAGGGAATTTACGCCGAACCTTTTACTCACTACAACGATGCCCATAAACATGATTTTGACACCGGAGTTCTCTGGAACGGAAAAAATAAAGAATCATTCGGCGGTGAGCGCGAAATGATTCTTCAAAGGGGTTCTAAACTGGAAGTAGTAGAAGTCCATGGTAAGACAATCTACTGCAAGTTGGTAGGTCAGCTATACAATCAGCCGTAATACTTTTCGTAGAATTTTTTGAAACTTGGAATTGACTCGGATACAGAATAAGCATCTTTCATGTAACGGTTGAAAAGGAGCGCCTTGAAACCTTCGGGAATACCGTCGTTTTCTCGGTATTGCTTGATGTATCCGTGATACTCTTCGATAAGGAATTTCTCGTCACCAGTGAAAGAATATCCGCGTTCGTAATCCCAAAGCATGGCCTTGTCCTGGTCCTTTCCGTAGAACGGATTTTGCTCCTCGTCCTTGAAGTACCTGAAAAAATTATAAGTCTTTGCCATACAGCTAGTCCTCCGTGAAGTGCTGTTCGAGTGTTTTCCAGTCGTCCGGCCTGAACACCGGGGCGTACCGTTTGCCCAGAAAGTGGATGTTCAAGAAATACTGCGCGACGCTAAGGGGGTGCTTGAACCGGTTGTGTATCATCATGTGGCATCGCCAGCAGACAACCTTGACGCTTTTCTGATGCTGTTCTGGGTTCGTGTAGTCCTCGGCATGGTAGTGCCGGATCCCCTTGTCCTGCCCACAAATCGAGCAGGGGAGCGTGTTCGCTGGTGGAACCCTGCCAGCCGCTATTTCCGCCTTGAAGATTTCGTGCATCTTCAGTCGCTGTTCCTTGCTGAATCCTTTATAACTGACCATAAATATACCTAATTAAAATATAGTTTATTTCCGACAAAGGTGTTATACCTTTGAAAAAAAGTGGCACCCCGCCCGAGGATGAAGGAGATGATGAAAGTCCGGGGGCAGGGTGCCGAGAATCATTCCGAGACCTCGCAATAGTCCAGGTTGACGAACCTGTTGCTACGTTGCTGGGCCGCATTTATCGCGTGTATGATGCGGTTACGTGCATCCGAAGCGCTTTCCGCATTCACCAGTACCGTCCTTCTGCGGCTACCGCTGAGCCTGTAGGCAACCTTGAATTCGTGAATCATGCTACATACTCCTCGAAGAACTTCCTTGCGATGTAGATTCCGTTTGGGGTGTTCTGACGCTGCCATGCTCCGAACCGTGGAGACCACCTGAATCCATTCGCCTTCAGTTTGGCCCGGATGGCCTCGTCTGGCTTTCCGTCGAAAATGAGCTGTACACGTGCAGCCTCGTAGTTAATCTGCATCCGAAGCCCTTCCTTTTGCAAATCGGGGCTATTGCCGTTTTCCTTCTGTTCAGCTGCCAGCTGCCTGGACTTCTTCAACTGTTCAAGGCGAGCTTCCTTGTTTCGGATATTGGCCTGTTCCTGGTCCGTGAAGAAAAACTTGTTGACCTTGTACGGGAATTGCTTGATGTAGTCTTCAACCTCTTTTTTTTGTTCATCGCCCATGCCCTCGCAGAACTGGGCGCCTCCTGTCCTACGGATGGACTTGTTCCATGTGACGTGCTTCTCGTGTTCTCCTTTCAGGAACTCAAGATGGGCTTCCATCTTTTCTACAGCCAGCGGATCGTCCGTGGCGATGACCTCGCCATATCCGTTTTTACCGTTTCTCCAGTAGGACACCTGTTCTTCCGTGGTCATGGCCTTCATGAGCATGTCGCAGGTGTTCTTGATGAAGCGTTCCCTCTTTTCGTCCTTTTCCTGGAACCGGTTCATGGCCGCGTCCAGACGCTTGTTGTACCTGTTGAAATTGTAGTTCGCGGGTCCTGCAATGTGCCATGGAACGTTGCTTGCCTCGAAATTTGCCATGTCGTTGTACTGTTCCGCGACCAGCTCGCGCCATCCGGCTTCGCGTTCATCAAGGATTTCGCGCTGCCTTTCGTTGAAGGCACCGATGCGCTTTTCAAGGTCTGTAAAATTTTCGCGGAAGGAATTTGTCGCGACCTGGGCATCCCTTTCGAGTCCGTTGCCTCTGTTGAAGAAGCTGTTGTCGTTTGCCAGTTCAATCAATGTCTCGTTGATAATAGTCATTATTTCATCTCCTTTTGTGTTATGGTTAAGCCCTCAGGATGGGACACATTGAGTAATATCCTAGTGGAAAACAGACTTCCTGTCCGTCCCACACGTTCGGGCGCTTTCTGCTGGTCTCTCCAGTTTCAAGGTCGAGAAGTGTCACGGTTTTCTCAGTCCTCTTGACAACCCTGAAATTCAGGACAATGTCGCTGTCGCAAATCATCCTGCACTTGTAATCCTTGCCCTCGATGAATTTCTTGATTCCGTCCATGATGTACCCATAGAAAGTGAAGTCGTAGTATTCTTCGGAGCGTCCGAGGCTCCAGCCGTCGCAGCCGAGCTTGTTTGTAACCTTGTAGCCAACCTTTCGGTAGCGCTTTTTCTCGACATCAAAAAGGCGGACGTATTCGCCGTTGGGGTCTTCCTCGTAGACCGCTTCCTCGATGCGGTCGCGCCAGCGTCCGTTGCGAAGAACCAGGTGCTTGACGCCGCCATCGGGCTTGCTGAAGTAGCGGTATTCCTGGCAATCGCTCATCCCGTTCTTGTCGATCCGTTCGCAGCCCATCTGCCGGATTGTGATGTGCTTCTCGTCCTTGACCTCGATGATTTCCCAGGGGTGCCTATCGCTGTAGCAGCACTGGGTAACGCCCATGCCGATTTCGGGTTTAGGCTGGATGGAACGTTCTGCGAGCCTGTTATTGAGGGAGCCGTACCAAACGTTACTCATGGCTACACCTCCTTCGCGTAGATTGCGTACTTGTGGTTAGGATTTTCCCTTTCGAGCCTTGCCTTGGCCGTCATGGCCTCGGTGTCGCTTCCGAACTTTCCGCAGTAGATTCTTCCGCTTTTCATCTCCTGCCATACCGTGAATACAAACCTTGATGTCATTGTCACCTCTTTCTTTTTGTTTCGGGAACTTTACCGTTCCTTTATTACAAATATAACTAATTAAATCAGATTTATTTATATTGTGGATAAAAAAAGACGTGTTATTTTTCTTATTCGCAGCTTATCCGTGGAAAATCGGTTGTTTCGATGAAAAAAAGTGTGCTTTTTGAGACGATTCCGCAGAAAAATTTTGTGTGCTTTTTGAGACTACACGCCTGGAAAGTAGTGTTTATAAGGAATGCCGAAAACAGCTGACTCTTAATCAGCGGGTCGCAGGTTCGACCCCTGCATCATCCACTAAAAACCGTCTCCACCCCGAGGCGGTTTTTTATTTTTGCGACGAACTGGCAATATAGCGGGTTCATGGGATGTTTTGCAAGGGGTATTCTTTCTATTTTTAGCGCACTAAATTGAGGTTTTAAATGATCGTATCTTGGATGACCACCAACAAGTGTAACCTGACCTGCAAGCACTGCTACCAGGATGCAGGCGAAAATAAGGCTGCTGAACTCACAACGGCAGAAGCCCTCAAGCTGATTGACGAAATCGCGAAGGCGGGGTTCAAGATTATGATCTTTAGCGGTGGCGAGCCGATGACACGCCCGGACATTGTGGAGCTGGTGGCCCACGCTTCGAGCAAGGGACTTCGTCCGGTGTTCGGCACGAATGGCACGCTCATTACGCACGACCTGGCCATTGAACTCAAGAAGGCTGGTGCCATGGCGATGGGAATCAGCATCGACAGTATCGATCACGATCGTCACAATGAATTCCGTGGCCTTCCGAACGCCTTCGAACTTACGATGATGGGTATCGAAAACTGCAAGGCGGCAGGACTCCCGTTCCAGATTCACACGACCATCATGGACTGGAACCAGAACGAAATTTTCGACATCATGGACTGGGTCAAGGAAATCGGCGCGGTGAATCACCAGATTTTCTTCCTCATCCCCGTGGGTCGCGGCAAGGAAATTGAAGGTCACGCCCTGCGTGTTGCTGAATACGAAGGACTTCTTCGCAAGATTATGGAAAAGAGTCGCACGCTCGGTATTCCGGTAAAGCCGACTTGCGCTCCGCAGTTCCTGCGAATTGCCGACCAGCTCGGCATCAAGACGCGTTACAGCCGCGGATGCCTCGCGGGCCTAGACTACTGCATCGTAAGCCCTATCGGCAAGGTGCGCCCCTGCGCCTACATGATGGAAGAAGCGGGCGATGTGCACGACACGCCGTTTGACGAAATCTGGGCGAATGCCGAAATCTTCAAGAAACTCCGTACCAAGGCTTATTCCGGTGCCTGCGGCAAGTGCAAGTTCAACGACCGCTGCGGCGGTTGCCGCGCCCGTGCCGCCTATTACCACGACGGCGACTACATGCAAGAAGATTCGTATTGTGCCTACGGGAGAGGACTTTAATAGTTCAGAGTTCGGAATTCAGAATTCAGAGATGAAATATGAAATGTGAAGATTTAATAGAAAAAAACAACTCCGAACTCCGACCTCCGAATTCCGAATTAGACGAAAAGTACATGCGTATGGCGCTCCGCGAAGCCGAAAGGGCTTTCGATGAGAAGGAAATTCCCATCGGTTGCGTTATCGTTAAGGACGGCGTGGTGATAGGGAAGGGCCATAACCAGATCGAGATGCTGAGGGATGCCACGGCCCATGCCGAAATTTTGTCCATCGGAACTGCCGCGAGCAGTCTCGAAAACTGGCGCCTGGACGGTTGTACTTTGTATGTAACTCTGGAGCCTTGCCCGATGTGCGCTGGAGCCATTCTCAATAGCCGAGTTTCCCGCGTAGTCTACGGATCTCCGGATACCCGCTTTGGCGGCTGCGGCACGACCATCGACGTGATTACGGGCAATGCCCTCAAGCGCGATGTCGAAGTGGTGGGCGGAGTACTTGCCGGTGAATGCCTGGGCCTTTTGAAGGCTTTTTTCCAGAAAATGCGCCTTGAAAAAGGGGATAGCGGCAACAAAGGGGAAAATTAATTCAGAATTCAGATTTGTGAATTCGGAATTATTTTAACCCAGAATCTTGTTTTTCGGATTGTTCTGGAACTTGAACTCCAGATTCCGAAATCCTAGTTGTTTTAACTCTGAAATCCGAATTCTGAATTCCGAATTACTATATTCATAGTATGAATTTCTTTAAGTTTTTTGCGAGCTCTGCAGCTCTGTTTGCTCTTTGTGCCTGTGATGGGAATGAATTCGTTCTTGCGTTTAACACCCAGAATGTCCCCCCGCAGACGTATTACCTTGAAACATCCCTGAACGCGATTCTTCCGGTGACGGATTCCGTTTCGGCTACGCCCGAAGCGATGAACACGCATCTGAATGTTCGTGCGACAAATTCTCTCCTGACGGCCTACGATGACGGCTCCGCCAAGTTCCAGTTGAAGATTAATTCTGTGGATTATAAGTCCGACAAGCGCTCCGTCGAGGAATTCCGCAGCATGGAACGCTATATGTCTACGGAACATTTCCAGTTCAAGATGGCGAAGGACGGCTCCGTGCGCGATCCTTTCATCGAAGATTCCGTGATGCTCGGAACCGAGGCCCTTGACCTGATTCGTATTTTCCTGAAGGTGCAGCCCCTGCTGCCGGGAAAGGCCGTTCGTCTTGGCGAAACCTGGGAACGTCCTGTTGAAATTCCTGGCGCATCGGGTAAGACGGTGGTGTATAAGTCGTTTACGCTCGAAGACCAGTATGTCCATGACGGTGTCCAGATGGCAAAGATCGGGATGAACCTCAAGTATAAGGAAATCCCCGATTCAACCTCAGACCTCCGTATGGAAAGCAATGGCTTTATCGTGGGAACTGGCTCGATTCTTTTCGATATGACGCACGGTGCGATCTCCAGCGTCAAGATGGAACTGACGGGTGACCTGAGTGTCAATGATATTGTGGCAGACAATGTCATTCCCGATATGCATGTGATTCAGAAAATCAAGCTGAGGAGTGAATTTTGATTTCTCGTTTTAAGAAATGGTTGGGAGTGTTGATTTCGACTCTGCTGTTTGCCGGTGCAACGGTGGCAGGGGAGATGCCTTTTCCGCCGATTGAAAACGGAAAGGTGAAACTGGTGGTGGCGGACAGCCCATACCTGCTGGAACAGGGCGCTGTCTTTTCGGCTAAGGACACTTTGGAAATCGAACCGGGCGTGACCGTGCTCATGGGCGAATATGCTAAGCTCATGTTCCGTGGCGCCGTCAAGATTATTGGTACAGAAGCTGCTCCGGTAGTTTTCAGGAGCGCAGATTCCGTGAAAAGCTGGAACGGAGTGCACTTTGTTTCGGCGAACCGTCCTTTTGAAATCAAGAACCTCGTTATCGAAAATGCTTTCCGCAACACGGTGTTCCGTTCCAAGGGTATTTTCGAAAATGTCAAGTTTGTGAACAACTACTATGGCCTGTGGATTGATGATGTTCCAGAAGTTTTCCTGGCACATTGTGAATTTATTCGTAACCGCTATGCGCTTTCGGTGCGTGCAGGACAGGTCATGTCGACGGAAACGGTTATTTCCAATAACGTGTACGGCCTGTATCTGGAACCCGGTGGAAAATTCGATGGCGACAAGGGCCTGATCAAGGACAATCTTGAAGCCGACGTGCGCAACGAAGCCGAGGAAATGGCCGCTCAGGGCAAGCGTGTCAATCGCAATATCTGGCACCGCATAGAAACCGCTTTCTAAGGAGTCTGAGTGCAAGAAGCGTTCCGCAGGTCCATTCGAAAGATGACGGGCAACAGTGTCCGTCTTTCGGTGCGTCCGAACCGCTCGACGATGATCGCGACACTTTCGCAGTCAATGATGGTGACATGGTCTATCGTGCTGCACGAACACTTGGATGCCATGCTGAACGACCCGGCGGTCAATGTCGGTACTTCGGAGCTGATTTCCTTTAGCGAGACGGCGTGGAAATTGGCGGATTCCAGCTTCCCGCAGATTATCGCAGATGCCAATAAGCTTTACGACGAATTCCGCACCAAGTGGATGCAGCGATTTTCGACGGACGAAGTGATGCGCCTCCTTTTGGAAGGTGGTGACTTTTTGCATCACGACGAGGAAAAAGGCTGGGCGTTGACCGTCAAGAACAACAAGCAGGATATCAACGCTTTCTATTCGGCGACGATTCACCTGCTGGTGAGCGACGCCGAACCGTTGTTCGTCCGCATGCACGGCCGTGTGATGCAGCTCCAGGAAAAACTCTGCAAGTACTGGCACTCCGAAAGTGCCGTGGATGCGGTTTCCAAACTGCTTCCCAGTTTGGAAGCGTCGCTCCGCGACAAGGAAAATGCCATGGTGGTGTCGTTGCGTAGCTCGCTGAATAGCCTCGCGAAGAAGCGTTTCGCGGCTGCCTTCAATACGAAGGGGGCGCCCCATTATTACAGCTCGGCGTCTTCGTGCGCCCGTAATATTTGTCGTTTCTGGAATCCGCATTACGCCTACGAAAATGCGTTCCTCGCGTTTACCGATGATTTTTGTGATTACGCCCGCGGGCTCACCATCCAGATTATTGAATGGTACCAGAGCAAGTGGGCTTTGTTCCTGCGCGGATTTTCGCGCGGTCAGTTGAATTTATTCGAAACAACAGCCTTGAAGAAGGCTTAAGGATGCAGGTATAAAATGAAAAATGCATTTCAGATGATTTTGGCGCTTACCGTGGTCGGGCTCATCGCCTTGATGGCGGCCGCTTTTTATTTCGGCGCCCCGTTGTTCGGCTGGGTTATCATGGTGGCCATTTTTGCCGTGTTCATCGGCGAACAGCTGGTGGCTCTCAAGACGGTCAAGCTGGTAGCAGCCGAAAACGAAGTCCTGGAAACCTGCAAGAACCGTGGCGGTTATGTCTCGGGCGACGGTGTCGTTGCCAAGCGCGTTGCCTTGGCCAAGAGCCTGCTCGCCAAGAAAATCCGCCTCGACTCCTCGATGGCCTACGAAGTCCTTTCGAATAGCGTTGGCATAGCCGTTCCGCGTAGCGCCAGCGGCTCGGTCATCCTGCTTGGCCTTATGGGTACTTTCTTCGGTTTGATGTATTCCGTGGCCACGGCGGGTGGTGCTATTGACAATTCTACGACGCAGGGAACGCTCGATACGATTCAGCTTTTGTTCCAGAACATGAAGGGTATTTTCGGCACTAGCCTTTGTGGTTTGTTTGCGGCCCTGATTTTGAATGCGAGCCGCAATATGATGATTGCCTCTCGCGATGAATTTGTTGCCCGCCTCGATGCCTACACGCTTGATCTGCAGGGAGATAGCGAGACGGAAGAGAGCGAAGAAGTTCGTGCGAAGAATGAACTGGAGCGTCTCTTTGATTCTGTCGAAAAGAATCTGTCTACGGTGGCATCTTCTGTAAAGGAAGGCCTTTCTGGCGTTGTTGCGATGGTGGGCGAGGAACTAGCCTCGACGACTGCCAAGCTGAACGAATCCCTGGCTTCCGCAGTTGCAGGAATGAATAAGTCCGTCGAAAATTTGGGTGCTTCTGTGAGCGGTTCGCTTTCGGGTGCGTTTACTCCGATGGAACAGAATATCAAGACACTTTCTGCTTCCGTGGAATCGATCCCGGCTAAGCTTGATGAAAAATTGAATGGAATTTCTGCTACGCTGAACGGCGGTCTCGAAGGTATTTCTTCTGGAGTCAAGTCTTCGCTGGAAGGCGTTTCGGGTAACGTAGAATCAGCTCTTGCGAAGGTTGCTTCTGATGTGAAGTCTGGCCTTGACGGCGTTGCCGCCGCGACGGCCCAGGCGATGGAAGGTTCGACGAAGGATATCGCCTCTGCGGTTTCTGAACAGGTCAAGCAGTCGAACGATCAGTGGAATTCCTTCATGGAACGCCTCGCCGCCGAAACGACGGCTAATGTGGATTCCCAGAAAGAAGGTCTCGAAACGCTCAAGAATGTGGCTCTTCAGGTGGCCGAAAAAGCCCAAGCGGGTTCCGCAGAACTTTCTCAGTCCGTTGCCGAAAAACTCTCGACCCTTTCTTCCGATATTCTCGGCGCCTTCCAGAAACTTTCCGAAACTTCTGCCGTGCTGCTGGAAGCCCAGAAGGCTCTCACCGAAAGCATCGACAATCGCGTGGTCAAGGAAAAGGAAGCGACGGACGCCTTGGGTGGAAACATCGTGGAAACCGCAGAACTGATGCGCGTGAACCAGTCCGAACTCAGCGCAAACCTCGAAATGCTGCGTGCTGGCCTCGAGACGATTCTCGAAAAGCTTTCGGGCGATACCGCAGAACGCGAAGAGGAAGAAAGCTTCGTGGAACATCTCAACCAGTCTCTCGAAGCCTTCCACGAACGCGCCAGCGAAGTGCTTATGGAAAACGCCGTCAAGACGCAGGAAATTTTGCTCGAGGTGCTGGAGCAGACGCAGCGCAGTTCGTCTGTTGCTCCCGCAGAACAGCCTAAGGTCGAGGGCTAACGGATGCGCTTGAAAAGAGACGAAAACAGCAATCCCTGGATGGCCTACACGGACTTGGGCGTAGCCCTTGTCTCGTTGTTCATCCTTGCGTTTGTGGCGATGGCGACCCTTAAGGAGCAGAAGGCTGAAGACCTTACGCGTACCGAAGAGGAAGTCCTCAGCTGCCAAGAAGAAATGCGCAAGATAGCGGCAGAACGCAATGCGCTTTTGTCCAAGAGCTTGCAGACCTCTATTGAGGCAGGCCTAATCGCACTTGAAGACGGCAAGATTCAGATTCAGGCTTCTTTCCTTTTCCCGATTAACGGCGCCGATCTCACCAAGGAAGGCGAGGGCGTGATTCGCGGCATCAGCAAGGGCCTTCTGGAAGCGCTTGATTCTACCGACGTGATTATGGTGAGCGGCTTTACCGACGATACTCCGGTGAAGTCCAAGACTTACACCAACTGGAATTTGTCGACCGAACGTGCAGTGAACGTGGTAAAGACACTGATTGCGCAGGGATTCCCGCCGGACAGGCTCTTTGCCGCGGGCTTTGGTGAACACATGCCCAAGTACCCGAACGACAGCGAAGAACACCGCCGTCTGAACCGTCGCGTAGAAATCGGCGTTACCCCCCTGCAGAAGATGGAGAATAAGTAATTCGGAAGTCAGAATAATCTCGACGAAGCCGCCTGATAAGAAACTCTGAAAGCAGAATTCCGAACTCAGTATTAAATTATGCAAGAACGCCTGGAAAACATTCGCCAAAGTATCGATGCTATCCGCAAGAGCGGAAAGCTGCCGCATTGGCGTATGGTCTATGCAGATAATCTTTTTAACCGCGCCGGAGAATATTTGGCGGTCGATAGATTGCCGGAAGCCTCGATGGTGGCCGATAAGCTAGAACGCTGGATCAAGACGCATACTCCCCGCGTGGATGCGACGGACCGTTTTGCCGAAAATCCGATGGTCATCTGGAACAGCGACATGCTACTTGCCATGTCGGCGAAACTCAAGCAGACGCTTTCGCAAAAGATGTTGCTTGTTCCGGCGACCGAAAGGGAATCGACTCTTCGCAGGCTGAGTGTAGTTGAGGCGTGGATTCGCGAAGGTCAGCTCCTGCAGGCTCATGATGAACTTTTGTCGCTCCGTACCGCGCTGATTGCCCGATTGAGGCGCAGCCTGCGTGCCCGTCTCGTGGCTACGGATCTTTATCGTGGAACGGCCTCCGTTCCGGCAGGGAGCCTGGTGGGTCCCTACAATGCCCTGCACACCTTGGAAGAGACCTTCCATGTGGTAGGCGAGCGCGATCCAATCTGGATAGAGGACTTCCTCGAAATCTATAACGACCTGTTCCGTATCGTGGAACGTCTCGTCCCCCAAGAAAAAAAATAGAGCTTGCGCTCTATTTTTTTGAATTATGAATTTCAAAATTCATAATTAAGAATTTAAATAATCGCGGCGAAGCCGCCTGAAAGAAACTCTGAACTCCGAATACTGAACTCCGAATTTATTAAAATCCGATACTCAGCTGGCCCATGTAGACGCGTTCTTCGTCCTGGCCGGTGTAGTAACCGAGTTCTTCTGCCCAGGTGGCGAATTCGACTGAAACGAAACGCAATACTTCGAGACCGAAACCGGCTGCGGGGTAGCCGCCCTTGAAACCGCCGGAAAGGCGTAAAGCGAGGAATCGAATGGCGTTGTTGTATCCGGGCCACGCAAGCAGCGTCTGTTCCACTTCCATACCGAAGTTGATGTGCGAGAGGAACTTGTAGTTGTTCTGCCCGTTGATAGCATCGGCATAGTCGAAGGCGATGTTGAACTTACGGCCAAAGCCCGTATTCTTGTTGAAGAATCGCGGGCTATAGTTGATACCGGCGGTAATGTTCGGAGTAATCTTGTCACCGGCGAGTTCCTTGAAATAGATGTCGCGGACGGAAAGGCCGAGGCGGACTTCGCGGGCGACCTGGTAAAGCATGCCGAGATCGATTGCAAAGGACATTGAGCTGAATTCGAACAGTTCGTCGGCGACGTCGTGATAGCGGTCTTCCAGGGTGTCCTGGATGTTGTCGTAGTTGGCCATGGTCACCTGGACGCTTTCGACTTTGTGGCGCTTGGCGAACTTGATGCCGATACCGGCAGAGAATTCATCGGTAAAACCGTAAGCGGTACCGACCTGAGCCACACCATCTACATAGAATGTGTCAACGACAATCTGGGGAACAATCAGGCCCGCGTCCATATAGGGTGCTACATTACCGTCGACCCAGATGGCGCCACCGAAATTATGGAAAGCCATTTCGGCATCCATCTTGATTTTCATGGACAGGTACTTGTGGTCGTATTCATTCATCTTGTGGATGAGTTCGGGGTGCGCTGAAAGGGAATCTAAAAGGACATTGGATTCTTTCAATCCATTCTCCTTGGCGACCTCGCTGGCGCGGCTATAGATTTTCTGGACATCCTTTGCCACGTTGTAGGTGGAGAAATAAGTTTCGAAGGGACCTGCACCGCCGAGGTTCAAGCGCATATCGCCGAGGTTGCGCGGGTAGTAGCCCTGTTCGGGGCGTTCCTCGTAATTGCCCAGGCGATTAATCTGGTTCAGGCCGGCGTAGTTGAAGTAGATGGCTTCCTTGTCGTCGACCAAGGCAACGTGGGCGTTACCCATGGCTTCCGCGCGTAGCGATCTATGCGTCGGGGCCTTGATTGCAAAGGAGGTTACCGTCAAAACAAGAATCAAAAATACAAGGAGCTTTTTCATTATTTAGTCCTCCCATCAAACCATTTCTTGAATGAGTCTTCATCGTAGTTGACCCAGCAACCGCCGACCATCGTCTTGCGGTCTTCGAGGCTGTAGGTGGGATTGTCTTTGTTGGTATCGTTTGCGATGAGCTGTTTTCTTGCTTTCAGGCCTTCGACGCCCCCTTCCATGTTCCAGGAAAGGTCCTTAGAGAAAACGAGGCGGTGGTCGTTATGTGCGACGCGGTCCTTATAGTTCTCGTAGATAAATGCCCATTCGCGGTCCAGTTCGTCGGAGTCGTCCGCTACGGTTTTGCCGTTCATGTCGATGTCGACGTTCCTGTATTTTTCGTTGGGACCGGCGGACTTGATGACGCGTAGATCCTTGATAGACATCTTCTTTTGAGCGATATTCTTCATGATCGTTGCATCGTCATAACGGATTTCATTGGTCTTGTCGCTGATGTCTTCGTCGATTTCTCCGTCTCCGTCGTTGTCTTCACCGTCATAGAGTTCCTCGTCAATGCAGCCGTCGCCGTCGTCATCGATGATATCGCTATAGCCAAGCTGGCCGATAATGATGTTCAGAGTCTTGGATTGTTGAGGAACGTCGTCTTCGGATGCTTCCGTTTCCTGGGCAAGGGCGGAACACATTCCCTTAACAGCGTCGTTCTTGGCTTCTTTGGTCAGGTAACCCGCTTCGTTGCCAAAACCCTGGAGGTAGTCTTCGAAGAGCGAGGTCATACTTTCGGGGTTAGCTTCGCAGGTGTTGAAAACTTCGTGGAATGTTTCCACGGTTTCGTTGGGATCGTTCTTGAAGTCGTTAAGAATGGCCTGCATGCTGCAGGTGCTATTGCTGAGTTCGGCTCTTGTGCTCTTGTTGGCGCATTCCAGGGGCATCTTGGTCTTGAGTACGAGCATGGTCTTTAACATCTGGATAACCATGTAACCATCGGCGATATACTTGTAAGTGACTTTGCCGTCGGTCTTGCCATTCTTGTCGCGTTCAATAAATTGTGTGGCGATAGAGTTGACCGTATCGATAGCGGTTCTAAGGGTGTTGGCGACGGAATCGGGAAGGTCGGCGAACGGTACGGTCTTGTCGCCGGCGTCTCGGTTCGTGTTGACATATTTGAGCAGGGAAAATACGTTCGTTTCGGCCGTCGTGTTCAGCTTGCGGTTCAGGATAGATTTCATGAGGCCGAGCCACGCTTCGGAGTGTGCGGAGTCTGCGGCGATGGCCTTGTTGAAGTACGTTTCGGCTTCGCTATATTCGTTGTTACGGAATTTGATATAACCTTCGTATGTGAGAGCATCTGCATCATCGTTTTTGATGTTTACACTTTCGGTAGGGTTGAAAATGTTGCATCCTACGACAGTTAAACAGGCCGCAAGGGCTGCTGTCCATAAAAATTTGGATTTAAGTACGTTTTTCATTACATTATTCCCATTTATCTAAAAAGATAACTTTATTCTTACAAAAATGGAATTTCATTCTGTTTTTTTGAGAGAAATTGTGATAATTATCGTTTTTTTAGGCTTTTTTGTCGTTTATTTCGCTTGATATCAAAAATATCTATCTTTATAGCATGACTGCGTATCGCGAGTATTTTCCCACCAAGGCGTTTCGGATTGCCGAAATGCGCTTGTCTTCGCTTCTGGGGCGCGAACGCGACCGTTTGGATGCCCTAGCGGCAGACTTGGGTAGGGAATATGCGATAGGTCCAGACAACCTGGTGGAACAGCTTCCGCTTATTCGCGATTTTACAAGGGAATATCACCGTCTTTTTTCGGAGTATCTTGAGGCCGTTTTGCCACAGCAGCCGCGACCGATCCAGTGCAGGCCCGCTTGCGGAAATTGCTGCCATCATTACCCCATGTCGGTGGAGCCTTTTGAACTTCTGACTCTATATGGCGACCTCCGGGGGCGGAATGACCTGCTCGATATTATGGAGGCGTGCCAGGTGCGTTCGTCTCTCTTTAGCAGGATGTTTGAATCGCGTAGAACGCAAGCCGAGAATGGTAAAATCGAGGGTGGCGAAAGTCGGACGACCCAAATGGATTTGGACGACTACGCCGAAGACAAGGCCTTGCACGACTATTTTGCGGCATGGAACCCGTGCCCGTTTTCGGACAAGAAGGGCGATTGTACGGTGTATCCGTTGCGTCCGGTGTCTTGCCGCATGTATTTTAGCGAGACGGACCCAAAGTTTTGCACACCGGAGCATTTGCAAACACCCGAAAACGATAGCTACATTGTTTACTTGCCGGATAGCATCGAAGATGCGGTGTACGGAATCTCGGAACATTATTCGTTGCTGGATTTGCCCGAAAGCTACTTTGGCGGACTCTTGGCCGTGAACCGCTTTGAAGGTCTGATTGGCGAAAAATGAATTTGTTCGGATTGCAACTTGACCTGTTCGGGAACAATACCGATGCTCCCAAGGAACCGGCGAAGCCGAAAGTTCCGACATCGGTTTCGCAGAATGGCTTGGTGCATTTCAAGTACAATACGCAACTCAAGAAGAGCATTCGCTGCAAGGGGGGAGTGCTGTTTGGCCACCCCGAAGTGATTTTGCCCGCCTACATGAAAGACCCTGAATTTGCGCCAGCGCGAGAATTGGCTGCTGAGTGGGCAGAACACGCCATCAAACGCAAGACGGCGAAGAATAAGGCGGTAATCAAGGACTTGGTGAGCCGCTTTTGGACGCTGGTTGAACAGATTCTTGCAGACCGTGGCGATGAGTCGCTTTCGAGTAAGGGACGCCTTCCGCCTATAAAGCCGCAGGGCAAGTATCATAACTTGAACGATGTGCTTGCCGCAATCAACAGTACGTGTTTTGAAGACAAATTAACTTGTCGTATCACGTGGAGCAATCGCATAGGCGGGCTCAGCTTCCATTCGGTCCGTCAGGATCCTGTGACCGGCGAAGAATTCCACCTGATTAGCATCAGCAAGGGCTACGATGCCGCCAACTGCCCGGAGTATGCCGTGGCCGGTGTCGTTTACCATGAATGCCTGCATATTGCGATTCCAGTTGAAATCAAGAATGGCCGCCGCATTGTTCATGGGCGTAACTTTAGACGTCGCGAACGCCAGTACATCTATTACGATGAATGGATCCACTGGCACAATCACGTGCTTCCGCTGAATATCCGCAAGATGCGCCGCCACGGGGAATTGTAAATTCGGAATTCTGATTTCAGATTTCGGAGTTGATTTAACTCTGAATTCCGAACTCCGAACTCTGAATTTTCTACATTTAGCGCCGTAAAATTAACAAGGACCAAATTATGGCAATGCAAGATATGAATGACCAGGTTCAGGCACGCCTCGCGAAGCTTGAAAAGTTCAAGGAAATGGGTGTGGAGGCTTATCCGCACAAGTTCAACCGCACGCATGATTCCAAGGTTTTGAAAGAAAATAAGGAAGCTTTGATGGCTTCTGGCGAAAGTATTGCTTTCGCTGGCCGTGTGGTTCGCTTCAACCGTAAGGGCAAAATGTGTTTTATGCACCTCAAGGACCGTTATGGCCGCTTGCAGGTGGTGGTCGCCCGTGACGAAGTGGGCGAAGAAAACTATGAAATCGTGAAGATGACCGACCTGGGTGACTTTATCGGCGTAAACGGTTTCATGTTCGAAACCCAGACGGGCGAATACTCCGTGCACGTGAAGAAGGTGACCATGCTCAGTAAGGCTGTGCGCCCGCTTCCGGTGGCTAAGGAAAAGGTGGACGAGAACGGCAACAAGGTGGTGTTCAACGAATTTGCCGACGTGGATACCCGCTACCGTCAGCGTTACATCGACATGGCCCTGAACGACGACGTGAAGGACGTGTTCATCAAGCGTTTTAAAATTCTGCAGGCTATCCGCGAATACCTGATCGAAAAGGGATTCATCGAAGTCGAAACTCCGACGCTCCAGCCGATTTACGGCGGTGCGAACGCCCGTCCGTTCACCACGCACCACAACGCCTGCGACATGACGCTCTACCTGCGCGTGGCTCCGGAACTCTACCTCAAGCGCTGCATCGTGGGCGGCATGGAAAAGGTTTTCGAATTCTCCAAGAACTTCCGTAACGAAGGTATGGACCGCACCCACAGCCCGGAATTCACCGGCCTCGAATTCTACGAAGCCTACGCCGACTACAACGACATGATGGTGCACTTCGAGAACATCTACGAACGCGCCTGCATTGCGGCCAACGGCACCACCAAGATTGACTACCAGGGGAAGGAAATCGACTTCAAGGCCCCGTGGCCCCGCTACAGCATGATTGAGGCTATCGAAAAGTTCGGCGGCCTCAAGGTGAACGAGATGAGCGACGACGAAATCAAGGCCAAGATGGAAGAACTCGGCGGACACTTGGATGGTGAATTCAGCCGCGGTCGCGGTATCCTCGAACTGTTCGAGCTCACCGTGGAAGACAAGCTCATCCAGCCGACCTTCATCAAGGACATGCCCACCGAAAGTACGCCGCTCTGCAAGAAGCACCGTACCATCGAAGGGCTCATTGAACAGTTCGAGCCGTACGCTAACGGATGGGAACTGGGCAACGCCTATACCGAACTGAACGACCCCATCCGTCAGCGTGAGCTCCTGGAAGACCAGGTGCGCCGCGGCCGCGGTGGCGAAGGTGAAACGCACCCGATGGACGAAAACTTCATGCATGCTATCGAATCTGGCCTGCCTCCTACCGGCGGCGTGGGCTTCGGTATCGACCGCATGGTCATGCTCCTCACCAACCAGCAGACCATCCGCGACGTACAGCTCTTCCCGCTGATGAAACCCGAAGCGTAGCTTCGCAGTAGACAGTGGTTAGTGGTTAGTAAACAGGATTGTGTCAGGTTTGCAATGGCCCAGAGTTATAAGGATTTAGTTGTTTGGCAAAAAGCGATTGATTTAACAGTCGCTGTTTACCAATTGACAAAACAGTTTTCTAAAGAGGAATTGTTTGGACTTGTATCTCAAATGCGGCGAGCCTCTGTTTCTATAGCAAGTAATATTGCTGAAGGTGAAGGTCGTAAGTCTAAAAAAGAATTTGCACATTTTTTAGGCATTTCTTTAGGATCCAAGGCTGAACTCGAAACGCAATTGATTTTGTGTGAACGAGTAGGTCTAGCTTCGAATTCAGAGATATCTTTTTTAAAATGTTCATTAGATGAGGTTGGGAAGATGCTGGCCAAACTCAAGGAAAGGCAGAATTCCAAATCCAAAGAATCCTAACCACCAACCACTAATCACTAACCACTACTTCCTATGAATAAACTTGAGTGGCTAATCGCCTGGCGTTACTTAGGGGCTCAACGTAAGAGTCTCTTCGTTTCGCTTATCGGCATTTTCAGTATGCTCGGTGTCTCTATCGGCGTGTTTGCGCTGGTGGTGGCGCTTGCTGCGGTCAACGGCTTCGAAGAAGAAGTGACTGCCCAGATGATCGGCAAAGACGCTCACTTCGAAGTGATGGCGTACAATGGAGAAATGATTGCTCCGTATGACAGCCTCATGAAAGAAGTTCGCGACCGTGATTCTCGCGTGGTCGCTTCGTCTCCCTTCATTATTTACAAAGTGGGCGTGAGCTCCAAGAAGGTGAATGACGGCATTGTCATTTACGGTATTGATACTGAAACCGCCAAGGGCGTGACCGATATCCACAAGTACATCAAGTGGGGAAATTACTCGGTCGATAGCCTCGAAGACTTGAGCGGGACCATGCGTCCGGGAATTATTCTCGGTTCAGGCCTTGCCAACAGGCTTCGTGTGGTAGTTGGCGACAAGCTTGTGCTGCAGACCTTCCAGAGCCCCGACGCAATGGTAACGAGTGGCGGCCCGAAAATGATGATGTGCGTGGTGAGCGGCATCTTCGAGACGGGTACCTATGAATTCGACGGCAATCTCGCTTACGTGGGCATCCCGGAATTGCAGAAGTTGCTTGGCTTGGGTGACGTGGTGACGGGCATTCAGTTCCGCTTGAACAATCATTGGCTTGCCGGCGAGGCGGTGGACAGCCTTGCGTCATGGTTAGGTTATCCGTATTACGCCATGGACTGGAAAACGAAAAACATCACGCTCCTCAAGTGGATGAACTACGAAAAGTTCATCGTGGCGGCGGTGATTTGCCTTATCATCTTGGTGGCTGCATTCAACATCATCAGTAGCTTGATCATGGTCGTCATCGACAAAACCAAGGAAATCGGCATTCTCCGCAGTATGGGCTTTAGCAAGGCGGCCATCATGCGCGTCTTTATGCTCATGGGAAGTTTCATTGGCGTGGGCGGTACGATTGTCGGTGGTACCATCGGCCTGGTGCTTTGCAAGCTGCAAGAGGCCTACCACTTTATCAAGCTCCCCGGCGATGTCTACGTGATTCCGTACTTCCCGATTTCGGTGCACATCATTGACGTGATTTTGATTTTTGTCATCGGCATTGCGCTTTGCGTGGCAGCGACGTTGCTCCCTGCATGGAAGGCGAGCCGCTTGGATCCGGTGGGGGCGATTAGACATGAGTAGAAGTAAACAGTGGTTAGTGATTAGTAAACAGGATGGATTGTTTCAGATATTTCCTAACCACCAACCACTAACCACTAACGTATGCCAATGAGTTTATTACAAACCATCAATCTTCGCAGGGTTTTCTCCGAAACGGGTGAAAAGCTTGAAATTCTCAAGGGTGTGAATTTTGAGATGGAAACGGGTGAGCTGGTGGCTCTCACGGGTTCTTCGGGTTCGGGTAAGTCGACTTTTTTGAATTTGGTGGGGATGCTCGATACGCCGACGTCTGGCGAAATCCTCTTTAAGGGGAAGGCGCTTTCCAAGTTCAACGACGCCGAGCGTGACCGCTACCATCGTGTGCAGGTGGGCTTCGTGTTCCAGTTCCATCACTTGTTGAGCGAATTTACGGCAATTGAAAACGTGTGCGTGCCGGGTCGCGTTCTCGGGACTTCTGAAAAGGAATGCAAGGAACGTGCCGCGATGCTTTTGGAAACGGTGGGCCTCAAGGACCGCCTCAAGCATTTGCCGCGTGAATTGAGCGGTGGCGAACGCCAGCGCGTGGCTATTGCCCGTGCGCTCATGAACCATCCGGACTTGGTGCTGGCCGACGAACCGAGCGGCAACCTGGATGAGGCGAATTCTGCGATGCTGAACGAATTGATTGGCGAACTCAACGAAAAGTTTAATCAAGCTTTCTTGATTGTGACGCACGACGAAAAATTGGCTAGTTTTGCAAAAAGGCGTGTCGTGATGCACGGCGGCGTCATTCAGTAGCTTAAGGAGAAATATGTCAGATATCAACGGTATTTTTTCGAAAAAGGCGAAAGCGGTGTTGCAGGCTGCCCGCATTGCGGCCCGCAACTTAGGTAGCGACAGTGTAACGACCGAACATTTGCTGCTCGGGCTTGTCCGCGAAGATTCCGGTTTTGCCGCCGAGACTTTGATGGCGCTTAAGGTCAACCTGAACGAACTCGGTGAAACGGTGCAGCGTTCGCTTTCGAGCAACGGCGGCATTATGACCATCGGCGTTTCGCATGGGGCGATTCTCAATTTTACGGCGCGGTGCAAGGCGGCTCTTTTTAATGCGGCCAAGATTGCGAAGGAAGAAGGGGACCAGTACATTGGCCCGGAACACTTGATGCTCGCCATTTTACAGCAGAGCGAATCTCCGGCGGCAGGGACTCTTTCGACTTTTGGCATTACCTACGAGAATTTTGACGCGGCATTGCAGCAGGTGAAGAACGAGGCCATGAATGGTCAGGCTCCTGCAGATGGTGCCGACGACAGTGATGACGGACGCTTTATCAATCAGGGGCGTGGCGATACGCGTCAGCAGGTTCGTAGCCAGTCCCGCTCCAAGACTCCGATTCTGGACCATTTTGGTCGCGACTTGACGGCGCTTGCCAAGCAGGGTAAACTCGACCCGATTATCGGCCGTAGCCGCGAAATCGAACGCTTGATTCAGATTCTTTGCCGCCGCAAGAAGAACAACCCGGCGCTTATCGGTGAACCGGGTGTCGGCAAGACGGCGATTATCGAAGGGCTCGCCCAGAAGATTGTACAGAAGAAAATTCCTGAACTCCTGATGAACAAGCGCGTGGTCACGCTTGATGTGGCGGCCATGGTGGCCGGTACCAAGTACCGTGGACAGTTCGAGGAACGCGTGAAGGGCCTGATTACGGAATTGCAACGTGTCGACAGTTCGGTCATCCTGTTCATCGACGAACTCCATACGATTGTGGGAGCGGGCGGTTCCGAAGGCAGTCTCGATGCCAGTAACATCTTTAAGCCGGCCCTTGCTCGAGGCGAGCTCCAGTGCATCGGTGCGACGACCATCGACGAATACCGCAAGTATATCGAGAAGGATGCCGCGCTGGAACGCCGTTTCCAGACGATTGTCGTGAATCCGCCCAATTCCGAAGATTCTATCCAGATTCTGGATGGGCTGCGTCCGAAGTACGAACAGCACCACAAGGTGCATTACACGCCCGAAGCGATTCGTGCGGCGGTGGTGCTCGCCGAACGCTATATCAGCGACCGTTTCTTGCCGGACAAGGCGATTGACGTGCTTGACGAGGCCGGTGCTCGCGTACGCTTGAATTCGATTCGTACGCCGCAGGACCTTAAGGAAATGGAAGACGAACTTGCCGCGACCATGCAAAAGAAGGAAGAGGCTATTGCTGACCAGCAGTACGAAACGGCTGCAACCCTCCGCGACAAGATCGAGGAACTGACGGGGCGTATCGCGGAACGCCGCGAAGCCTTGAATAAGGAAGATTCGGCGGACTTGCCCGTTGTGGACGAAAATGAAATCCGTGACTGCATCAGCAAGATGACGGGGATTCCTATCAGCCGCCTTGCGGGCGAAGAAACTCAGAAACTTTTGAAATTGGGTGACGAAATCAAGGAACGCATTATTGGCCAGGATGCTGCGGTCGATGCCGTGGTCAAGGCGATTCGCCGTACCCGCGCCGGTATCCGCAACACGAAACGCCCCATGAGCAGTTTCCTGTTCCTGGGCCCCACGGGTGTGGGTAAGACGGAACTGGCGAAGGTGCTCAGCCAGAGCTTATTCGGCAGCGAAGATTCCATGATCCGCATCGATATGAGCGAGTACATGGAAAAGCATAGTATCAGCCGCCTGATTGGTGCGCCTCCGGGATACGTAGGCTTCGAGGACGGTGGTGGACAGCTGAGCGAAAAGGTGCGCAAGCGCCCGTACTGCGTGGTGCTTCTTGACGAAATCGAGAAGGCTCACCCCGACATCTACAATCTGCTTTTGCAGATTCTGGACGATGGTATCCTTACGGATAGTTATGGCCGCAAGATCAACTTCAAGAACACGATCATCATCATGACGAGTAACGCAGGTGCACGCGAGGTGCGCCACAGTTCCGGCATGGGTTTCACCAAGATGGGCGAGACCGACGACTACGAACGTATGGAAACCGCCATTCGCGAAGAAGTCAAGCGGGTGTTCTCGCCGGAATTCCTGAACCGAATTGACGAACAGATTGTGTTCCGTCCGCTTTCGAAGAAGGACCTTGTTTCTGTCGTGGATATCCAGTTGACGTTCCTTCAGAAGAATTTGTCCGAAAGGGGAATTCTCCTTGAAGTTTCTGAGGCTGCGAAGGAGCATATCGTATCTCACAACTACGATTCTGCCTTGGGTGCGCGTCCGATTCGCCGCTCGATCCAGAATCTGGTGGAAGACGAAATTGCGGAAGGCTTGCTGCTTGGCATCTACAAGGATTTCTCGACGATTTCCATCGATGTCGAAAATGGCAAGCTCAAGTTCACCTCGGAAGCTCTGCCGAGCTAGAAATTTTTAGATAAACCGATTTGTATTTTTATGTTTAAAATTGGCGTGATGGCTTCCGGCGGCGGGAGCAACTTTAAGGCGATTATTGACCGCATTGGCGAGGGTGACCTCGAGGCCCAATGCAAGTTCCTGATTACCAATAACGGGGGTTGCGGGGCAGTATCTCACGCAGAATCTTACGGGATTCCTGTTTACCATATTTCGGGAAAAACGCACCCCGATACGGCCGCTTACGAAGCTGCGATGCTTGAAGTCATCGACCGCTACGATATTGATTTGTTGATTTTGGCCGGTTACATGAAGGCCTTGCCGGTGAGCATTATCAAACGGCTTCCGGACCGCATTCTGAATATTCACCCGTCGCTTTTGCCTAAGTATGGTGGCAAGGGCTTCTGTGGAATTCACGTGCACGAGGCCGTGATTGCCGCCAACGAAAAGGAATCGGGCCCCACCGTTCACCTGGTGAGCGAAGAAATCGACAAGGGCCGAATTCTTGCGCAGACCCGCGTTCCTGTAGAAGATGGCGATACGCCGGAAACGCTCGCTGCCCGCGTGCTGGTGCAGGAACATGAATTGTATTGGAAGACTATCCGCGACTACGCAAAGAGCATCCTGTAAGTAGAAAGTCATTCTGGAGCGTAGCGACGGAATCCAGCACCGGATTCTCCCTTTCGAGAATCATGCGCACTAAGGTTACAAGTAACCAGGTGTTGTCCGACCTCCCTTC
Source organism: Fibrobacter sp. UWH4 (assembly GCF_900142475.1). NCBI lineage: Bacteria > Pseudomonadati > Fibrobacterota > Fibrobacteria > Fibrobacterales > Fibrobacteraceae > Fibrobacter > Fibrobacter sp. UWH4. The sequence continues at coordinate 1,233 of NZ_FRAY01000004.1, read as the reverse complement.
GGTCAAGAATGACAGAGTTGAATGATTATGAAGCATAAGTTGCCCGCATTTCTCGAAGGAATTGAAGCCCCTGTCGATGGCGAAGTCGCCATGCGCAAATTCGCTGCATCCCAGATGGGAGAGAATGCCGTGGTCGTGGGCATTGACGAAGTGGGCCGCGGTCCCTTGGCGGGCCCCGTGGTGGCGTGTGCGGCTGTGCTCAAGTCGCCCGACGCGCTCCTCACGCTCAACGATTCCAAGAAACTTACTCGCCCCAAGCGCGAAGCTATGTACCAGGCGGTGCAGGACGCCTGCGAATGCTTTGCCGTGGCAAGCGCCTCGGTCGAAGAAATTGACCGCATGAACATCCTGGAAGCGGACTTTTTGGCCATGCGTCGTGCCCTGCAGGCTCTCGGTATGCCCGGAATTCACGAATCAGAACCCGAAATTCCAATCTTCCAGAAAGGCTCCTTTGCTTCCCTAACCACTAGCCACCAACCACTAACCGCTTTAATCGCTGTCGACGGCAACCTCAAGATTCACGGAATCCCCGAAGCAATGCAGATCCCCGTGGTCAAGGGCGATGGCCGCATTGCAAGCATTTCGGCTGCTTCGATTTTGGCGAAGGTTTTCCGTGACCGCTATATGGACGACCTCGAAAAGCGTTACCCTGGTTATGGTTTTGATAAGCATGCCGGTTATGGAACCAAGGCACACCTGGATGCCATCCGCCGCCAGGGCATGACCCCTGAGCATCGCAAGAGTTTTCACCCCAAGAGCTTGCAGACCGAACTGGAATTGTAAAAATCCTAGTTGATTCTGATGTCTACGATGTCCAAGGCTGTTCCGCTCATGGCCGTATTTGTCCTTGAGAATCGCCTCCTTGGGCAATTTTTGTAAAAAGAAATAAATTTTTTGAAAATATGGCGCTGGCGGGCCGAAAGAAACGTGATTTCATATTCCTCACTTCACATCATGAGGCTAGGACGACGTAATCTCGGCGATGCTTGCGATTAAGTAAATATTCCCCCTAATTCTATAAAAGCCGATTTATGGAAATCGGCTTTTTGCATATTTGCATATTTTTCGCAACAGACTTTTGAAGTTTGCTCCGACGCTATTTTGCGAATTACTTCACCTGGGCGCGAAGCGTCTGTATGCTACCGCCAGAAACCACCTTCACCAGATACAAGCCGCGGTTCATGGGGGCCAGCGACACGGAATGGGTTCCGGCGGAATGGCCGCGGTACTGCT